>NZ_JBIEKF010000010.1:0-28206 GCF_043496975.1 Halomonas sp. B23F22_10
CTGCCGGCTCGCAAGGGGTTGATTCGGGCATTGTGAGTAGGATTGTGAGTACGATCCGGGTGGTAGAGTCGCCGGACTGAATAGAATCAGGAGCTTAGGCCCGAAATGATCTTGATGATCGATAACTACGACAGCTTCACCTTCAACGTCGTGCAGTACCTCGGCGAACTCGGCGCCGAGGTGGTGACCCATCGCAACGATGCCATCACCCTGGAGGAGATCGAGGCGCTGGCGCCGAGCCACCTGGTGGTGTCGCCGGGGCCCTGCACGCCCAACGAGGCGGGCATCTCCATGGAGGCGATCCGCCACTTCGCCGGCCGCCTGCCGATCCTCGGCATCTGCCTGGGCCATCAGGCCATCGGCCAGGTGTTCGGCGGCCGGGTGGACCGCGCCCCGCAGGTGATGCACGGCAAGACCTCGCGTATCCGCCACCATGGCCTCGGCGTGTTCGAGGGCCTCGAGGACCCGCTGGAGGTCACCCGCTACCATTCGCTGGTGGTGGATCGCGACAGCCTGCCGGACTGCCTGGAGGTCACCTCCTGGACCGACGAGGACGACGTGACCCCGGGCCTGATCATGGGCATGCGCCACCGCGAGCTCGACATCGAAGGCGTCCAGTTCCACCCGGAATCGATCCTGACCCGCCAGGGCCATGAGCTTCTGGCCAACTTTCTCAAGCGTCGCTGAATCGCTGACACTGCCACAAGGAGACGACGGCCATGCAGATGCGGGAAGCCCTCGGTGCCCTGATGCGCCACGAGAACCTGAGCTTCGACCAGACCCATGCGCTGATGACCGCCATCATGACCGGGGAGGCCAGCGACGCCCAGATCGCCGCCTTCCTGATGGGCATGGCGATGAAGGGCGAGACCCCCGAGGAGATCAGCGCCGCCGCCCAGGTGATGCGCGAGCTGATGTCGCCGGTCACGCTGCACGCCGAGAACGTGGTCGACATCGTCGGCACCGGCGGTGACGGGGCCAACCTGTTCAACGTGTCCACCGCCTCGAGCTTCGTCGCCGCCGCCGCCGGTGCCCACGTGGCCAAGCACGGCAACCGCGGCGTGTCATCGTCGTCGGGCAGCGCCGACCTGTTCGCCGTGGCCGGCATCGGCCTCGACCTGGACGCCGACCAGGTGGCGCGCTGCATCGAGGACGTGGGGGTCGGCTTCATGTTCGCCCCCAACCACCATCCCGCCATGCGCCATGCCATCACCGCGCGGCGCGAGATGGGCGTGCGCTCCCTGTTCAACATCCTCGGCCCGCTGACCAACCCGGCCGGGGCCCGTCGCCAGCTGCTCGGCGTCTATTCCGCCGAGCTGGTGCCGCTGATGGCCGAGGTGCTCAAGCGCCTGGGCAGCGAGCACGTGCTGGTGGTGTGCGCCGAGGACGGCCTCGACGAGATCTCGCTGGCCGCGCCGACCAAGGTCGCCGAGCTCAAGGACGGCGAGATCCACGAGTACACCATCGCCCCCGAGGACTTCGGCATCGCCCGCCACGACCTCGGCGCCCTCAAGGTGAAGACCGCCGAGGACAGCCTGCGGCTGGTGGAGCAGGCGCTGATCGGCGAGGGCCCGGCGGCGGACATCGTGGCGCTCAACGCCGGCGCGGCGCTGTATGCCGCCGACGTCGCCGATACCCTCAAGGAAGGCGTGGCCCTGGCGCAGGACGCCCAGGACTGCAAGCTGGCCCGCGAGAAGCTCAAGGAGCTGGCCAACTTCACTCGCGTCTTCGCCCAGTAGTCACCCGCCCAGGATCGATTGATGACCGCATCTACCGCTACTCCGACCATCCTGACCCGCATCCTGGCGCGCAAGGACGCCGAGGTCGCCGAGCGCCGCCAGGCCGTGTCCGAGGACGAGCTGCTGCGCCTGGCCGGCCTGCAGTCCGCGCCGCGCGGCTTCGTGGCCGCCCTCGACGCGCGCATGCGTGACGGCGACCCGGCGGTGATCGCCGAGGTCAAGAAGGCGTCGCCCTCCAAGGGCGTGATCCGCGAGGACTTCCGTCCTGCCGAGATCGCCGCCAGCTATGCCGCGGGCGGGGCCGCCTGCCTGTCGGTGCTCACCGACGCCGACTTCTTCCAGGGCCATGAGGACTTCCTGGTCGAGGCCCGGGAGGCCTGCTCGCTGCCGGTGATCCGCAAGGACTTCATCACCCACGGCTATCAGGTCAGCGAGGCGCGGGCCATCGGCGCCGACTGCATCCTGCTGATCGTCGCCGCCCTGGACGACGCCCGGCTGGCCGACCTGCACCGCCAGGCCACCGAGCTCGGCATGGACGTGCTGGTCGAGGTCCACGATGCCGCCGAGCTGGAGCGTGCCCTGGCGCTGGACCTGGCGCTGGTCGGCATCAACAACCGCGACCTGCACACCTTCGCGACCCGCCTCGAGACCACCCTGGACCTGCTGCCGCGCATCCCCGCCGGCGTCACCGTGGTCACCGAGTCCGGCATCCACAGCCGCAACGACGTGCTGCGCATGCGCGAGCATGACGTCCACGGCTTCCTGGTGGGCGAGGCCTTCATGCGCGAGGAGGATCCCGGCGAGGCGCTGCGCCGCCTGTTCTACTAGCGCGACTTCGACGCAGCACGACGCCCCCGGCGAGCCATCGCCGGGGGCGTCGTCGTTTCAGGGCGTGTCGCTGCGTCAGTGGCGGTGCCGGCCCAGGGTGGCGGAGGGCGATTCGCCGAACAGCCGGCGGTAGTCCCGGGCGAACTGCCCCAGATGGTAGAAGCCCCAGTCGGCGGCCGCCTGGCTCACCGTGGTCTCGGCCTCGGGCTCGCACAGGCGACGGCGCACCCGGTTGAGCCGCGTCAGGCGCAGGAACTGGATGGGGCTGACGCCGAGGATGCTGGTGAAGCTGTAGCGCAGGGTACGCTGGCTGACGTGGGCGATTTCGCACAGTTCCTCGAGGCTGACCGGCGGCGTCGCGCCGCTCTCCAGGTGGTCGCGGACGCGATCCACGACCCGGCGGCGGTGGCGATAGCTGGGTGGCCGCTCGGTGTTGGGCGTCTCCTCGCGCAGGATCTCCTGCAGCGCCAGGCCGAGGATGTCCTGATGCACCCGGGGCTCGAGTCCTTCGCCCTCGAGGCCCAGCAGGCGCTCGATCAGGAAGGTCGTGGCCTGGCGCGTCTGGCGCGGCAGCTGCAGGCGCATCAGCCGCTCCGGATCGGCGTCCAGCAGCGGGCGTGCCGCCGCGCCGCCCGCCCTGGCCAGCCACTCGCGGCCGACCACCAGCCCGTAGATGTCGAACGCATCCGGGGTGACCAGCTCGAAGTCGTGGCCGCCGGGCTGGCACATGATCTCCCGCTCGCCGACCCGGTGGCCGTTGATGCGGCAGTCGCCGGCGGCGGCGGGGATGCCGATCCACAGCGAGTCCGGCCAGACGTTGCACTGCTGGCCCAGCGCATGGCTGGTGTATTCCTTGAACACCTGCATCGCCGGCAGGTGGATCTCGTCGATGCGGCCATAGAAGCCGCCCTGACCGAACTGGTCGTACTCCTGGGACCAGTCGGTCAGGTTGTGGGCGTGTTCGTTGGCGTCCCATGCCTCCCACATGCACTTCCTTGGTGCGCGCTCGGTGGTTCGACCCTCTGATGGCACGCGTCGTCACTCCTTCTGCCCCGGTCCTGGCGGTGATCCGTGGGGCAAGATGTTGTTTTAATTTAATTATTCTGTTTTTGCCGGAAAACGATAACGCCCGCGAAGCGTCGTCGTTACGCTTTTAAAAAGCAAGTTCCGTTCCGGCGCCTTGCGGCGGCCCGAACGCTCGACCAGGAGACGCTCATGGCCCAAGCCTATCACCATACGCTGGGAAGCCGGCACTATCGCTTCGACAGTCTCGCCGAGCTGATGGCCAAGGCCACGCCGGCCCGCTCCGGCGACCGGCTGGCCGGGGTCATCGCCGACTCCGCCGAGGAGCGGGTGGTGGCCCAGATGGCGCTGGCGGAGCTGCCGCTCTCGACCTTCCTCGAGGACCATCTGGTGCCCTACGGCGAGGACGAGATCACCCGCCTGATCGTCGATACCCACGACGCCGATGCCTTCGCGCCGATTCGACACCTGACGGTGGGTGACTTCCGCAACTGGCTGCTGAGCGATCTCGCCACGCCCGAGACGATCGCCCGGGCGCGTGCCGGCATCACCCCGGAGATGGCCGCCGCGGTGAGCAAGATCATGCGCAACCAGGACCTCATTCTCGTCGCCCGCAAGTGCCGGGTGACCACCGCCTTTCGCAACACCATCGGCCTGCCCGGGCGGCTCTCCACCCGGCTGCAGCCCAATCACCCCACCGACGACGCCACCGGCATCGCCGCCAGCCTTCTCGACGGCCTGCTGTACGGCAACGGCGACGCGGTGCTCGGCATCAATCCGGCCACCGACAACGTCGCCCAGAGCATCAAGCTGATGACGCTGATGGACGAGGTGATCCAGAAGTACTCGATCCCCACCCAGTCCTGCGTGCTGACCCACGTCACCAACACCCTGGAGGCGATCGAGCAGGGCGCCCCCGTGGACCTGGTGTTCCAGTCCATCGGCGGCACCCAGGCCACCAACGAGAGCTTCGGCTTCGATCTCGCCACCCTCGGCGAGGCGCGTGACGCCGCCCGCAGCCTCAAGCGCGGCACCGTGGGCGACAACGTCATGTACTTCGAGACCGGGCAGGGCAGCTCGCTGTCCGCCAACGCCCATCACGGCCTCGATCAGCAGACCTGCGAGGCCCGCGCTTATGCCGTGGCCCGCCACTTCGAGCCGCTGCTGGTCAACACCGTGGTCGGCTTCATCGGCCCCGAGTACCTGTTCGACGGCAAGCAGATCATCCGCGCCGGCCTCGAGGATCACTTCTGCGCCAAGCTGCTCGGCGTGCCCATGGGCTGCGACATCTGCTACACCAACCACGCCGATGCCGACCAGAACGACATGGACAATCTGTTGACGCTGCTGGGCGCGGCGGGTTGCACCTTCATCATGGGCATCCCCGGCTCCGACGACATCATGCTCAACTATCAGACCACCTCCTTCCACGACGCCCTCTACGCGCGCCGGGTGCTCGACCTGTCACCGGCCCCGGAGTTCGAACGCTGGCTCGACAAGATGGCGATCTTCGAGGACGTGGCCCGCCATCGCCCCAGCGGCCGGTTGCCCGACGCCTTCGCCCGTCCGCTGAGCCGCCTGCCCGAGGGAGGTGTCCGATGAACGATGCGATTCCGGCCCACGGCGTCATCGACAATCCCTGGCATCGGCTGCGCGAGTTCACCGACGCGCGCATCGGACTCGGCCGCGCCGGCACCAGCCTGCCCACCCGGCGCTCGCTGGAGTTCCAGCTGGCCCATGCCCGCGCCCAGGACGCCGTGCATCTGCCGCTGGACGTCGAGGCGCTGTGCCGTGACCTCGACGGCCTGAAGACCGGCCGGCCGATCCATCGCCTGCACAGCTTGGCGGCCGACCGCGAGACCTACCTGCAGCGTCCGGACCTGGGTCGGCGCCTCGACGAGGCCTCCCGCGAGCGGCTGGCCGAGGCCGACGAGGCGCCGCGTCCCGCCGTCGATCTGGCCATCGCCGTGGTCGACGGGCTGTCGTCGCTGGCCGTGCAGCAGAACGCGCCGCCCTTCCTCGAGGCGCTGATCCGGCGGCTCGCCGAGGACGACCAGGACTGGTCGCTGGCGCCGCTGACGGTGGTCGAGCAGGGTCGGGTGGCGATCGGCGACGAGATCGGCGAGGGCCTCAACGCGCGCGCCGTGCTGGTGCTGATCGGCGAGCGTCCGGGGCTCAGCTCGCCGGACAGCCTCGGCCTCTACCTGACCTGGGGACCGCGGATCGGGCTGAACGATGCCGCCCGCAACTGCATCTCCAACGTGCGCCCGGCGGGCTTCGTCTTCGACGAGGCCAGCCGCCGGCTGATGTACCTGCTGCGCGAAGCGCGGGCCAAGGGCCTGTCCGGCGTACAGCTCAAGGATCGTACCCAGGACGACGTCATCGAGTCCTCGGGCGGCGTCCAGAACTTCCTGATCTCCTGATACCGGCGGGTGTCGCACCCGCCATGCTCCATCGCGACCTCCAACGACATTGCATAACAACAGCGCAAAGGTGACTCGATGAACGACGCGAACCTGGACCAGGACTACCTGGCCAAGCGACAGCTGAAGAAGGGCAGCGCCGGCTGGCTGCTGCTGGCCGGCCTCGGCGTGTCCTACGTGATCTCCGGCGATTTCGCCGGCTGGAACTTCGGCATCGCCGAGGCGGGCTGGGGCGGCTTCGTCATCGCCGCCGGCCTGATGGGGTTGATGTACTTCGCCCTCGTGCTGTCGCTGGCCGAGATGTCGGCGGCGATTCCCGCCGCCGGTGGCGGCTACAGCTTCGCCCGCCAGGCCATGGGACCGGCCGGCGGCTACCTGACCGGGCTGGCGGTGCTGATCGAATATGCCCTGGCGCCGGCGGCCATCGTCATCTTCATCGGTGCCGCGGTGGAAGAGCTGCTGGGGCTCAACGGCCCCGCGGTCTATGCGCTGTTCTACGCGGTGTTCATCGGCATTCACCTGACCGGTGCCGGGGAGGCGCTCAAGGTGATGATGGTGATCAGCGGCCTGGCGGTGTTCGCCATCCTGGCCACCGCCCTGGCGCTGTTCGGCGTCTTCGATGCCCGCAACCTGTTCGACATCGCGCCCACCGACGCCGCCGGCGCCAGCGCCTTCCTGCCCTTCGGCTGGGCCGGGGTGTGGGCCGCGCTGCCGTTCGGCATGTGGCTGTTCCTGGCGGTGGAGGGCGTGCCGCTGGCCGCCGAGGAAGCCAAGAATCCGGCCCGTGACGTGCCCCGCGGCATCATCGGCGCGATGCTGTTCCTGCTGGTCACGGCGGTGCTGGTGGTGGTGCTGCTGGCCGGGGCCGCCGGGGCCGGCGCCATCGGCGCAAGCGGCGTGCCGCTGGTCGACGCGCTCAAGGCCGCCGATCATCCGACGCTGGCCACCCTGGTCAACGTGCTGGGCCTGGCCGGGCTGGTCGCCTCCTTCTTCTCGATCATCTACGGCTACAGCCGCCTGGTGTTCGCCCTGTCGCGGGCCGGCTATCTGCCGAAGATGCTGTCGCTGACCAGCCGCCGCAAGGCGCCGACCTGGGCGCTGGTGGTGCCGGGGGTGTTCGGCTTCCTGGTATCGCTGAGCGGCGAGGGCGACCTGATCCTGGGCATGGCCGTGGTCGGCGCGACCGTGTCCTACGCGCTGATGGCGCTGAGCCATATCCTGCTGCGCCTGAAGCGTCCGGAGCTGGCGCGCCCCTACAGGACGCCCGGTGGCATCCTGACCTCCGGCGTGGCGCTGGTGCTGTCGCTGGTGGCGCTGTCCGGCGTGTACGCCTTCGATCCGCGGGCCTTCATCTACACCCTGGGGCTGTTCGCGGTCGGCGCGGCCTACTTCTTCCTGTACAGCAGGAACACCCTGGTGGCGAAGACCGCCGACGAGGAGTTCGCGCTGGTGGCGGACGCCGAGGAGAGCCTCGAGACCAGCCCTGTCGGCTGAGCGTGAGGACCTGCCGCCAACGCAACGGGGCCGCCCATCTGGGCGGCCCCGTTGCGTGAGTGGGCAGCAGAGACGATGGCGCCTAGATCGGACTCGCCACCGTCTGCAGCGAGTGCCTGGGCGAGTCGGCATAGACCAGGCTGATCAGGGTGTCGCCGCGCTTGGGCGACAGGCCGGTCTCGCCGGTCGCAATCCTGAGTCGTCCGCTCGGGCCGATGCACAGCATCGGCAGCCAGCGACCGGCGTGAGCCTGGCGTTGCGGCTCCATGCGGAACTTCTCGCCGCAGCGTTCCAGACGCACCTCGCCGCCCTCCGCCACCAGGCGCGACAGCTTGGCGAAGGTCACGTCGCGGCCGAACAGCAGCGGCAGGTGGTCCAGCGCCTGGCCCTGGGGGCGGTTGCCGCGCCGGCCCTCGTCCACCGCCAGGCGGAAGACCCGGTCACGGCCCAGCAGGTGCTCGAAGTGCAGCGCCGCCAGGTCGTTGAGCTCCCGGTACGGCGAGAGCGGCAGCAGATAGCCGATGCCGCTGAGCTCCAGGTGCTGGGCGGCGTGCTCGGAGAGCGGGTCGCCGTAGTAGGTGGTCAGGCCCTCGTTGCGGGCCAGCTGGATGGCGTCCCAGCTGCTGTCGGCCAGCACCACGCTGACGCCGGCGTCGCGCAGGGTGCAGGCCAGCTGACGCGCCACGGCGTTGGCGCCGATGATCAGTACGCCGTTCGGGGAGGGGCGCTGAACGCCCAGCCAGCGGGCCAGGGGGCGCGACAGCAGGCTCTGGCTGACCACGGTGCTGATGATCACCAGGAAGGTCACCGGCACCAGCATCTCGGCGCCGGGCATGCCTTCTTCCTCGAGGCGCAGGGCGAACAGCGAGGCCACGGCGGCGGCCACGATGCCGCGCGGCGAGATGAACGCCAGCAGCGCCTTCTCGCGCCACGCCAGGCCGCTGCCCAGGGTGCACAGCCACACGGACAGCGGCCGGGCGACGGCCACCAGCACCAGCAGGAAGACCCAGGCCGGCCAGTTCAGCAGCGCCAGCTGTTCCACGGTCAGCCGTGCGGCGAGCAGCAGGAACAGCCCCGAGATCAGCAGCACCGAGAGGGTTTCCTTGAACTCGATGATGGGGCGGGTGGGCACGCCGCGCATGTTGGCCATCCACACGCCCATCACCGTCACCGTCAGCAGGCCCGACTCGTGGAACAGCTGGTTGGACACGGTGAACAGCGTCAGCATCAGCATCAGGGTGCCGAAGCTGTGCAGCTGGTGGGGCAGCCAGTGGTGGCGGAGCATGAGGCCCCAGCAGTAGCCGCCGGCGATGCCCAGACCGAAGCCGATCAGCGCCGTCTGGCCGAACAGCGCCAGGGTATGGGTGGCCGCCTCGCCGCCGGCGCCCAGGGCCACGAACTCGTAGACCAGCACCGCGCCGATGGCGCCCATGGGATCAATCAGGATGCCTTCCCAGCGCAGGATCTGGGTCAGGTGCTCGCGGGCGCGAAGCGTCTGCAGCATCGGCAGGATCACCGTGGGGCCGGTGACCACAAGCAGCGCACCCAGCACGCTGGCCATCTCCCAGGAGAGGCCTAGCAGCAGCCGTGCCGCGACCGTGGCGATGACGCCGGTGATCAGCGCGCCCCAGGTTACCAGCCGCCGCACCGTGCGGCCGTGGCCGCCCAGCTCGCGGAAGTTCAGCGTCAGGCTGCCCTCGAACAGGATCACCGCCACCGCCAGTGACACCAGCGGGAACAACAGCTCGTCGAACAGCGCATCGGGTCTCAGCAGGCCCGTGACCGGGCCGGCGGCGATGCCGGCGACCAGCAGCGTCAGGATGGCGGGCAGCTTCAGCTGCCAGGCGAGCCATTGGCAGATCAGCGCCAGCAGGCCGATCATCGCCAGGTCGAAACCGGCATGCTCCATGGTCGTTCGCTCTCTCGTCAGGGTTAGCTTAAAGGGCGCGCAGACTAGCGCTGCCGACCCCGACATGCAATCGATGGAAGCGATGAATCACGTCGATAACGCGTCATCGTCGGAAAAGCCACAGCAGCAGCGACAGTATGGCGCTGATCAGCAGCATGCTGGTGAGGGGAAAGTAGAAGCGGGTGTGGCCGCGGTGGATCAGGATATCGCCCGGCAGCTGCCCCAGGGGCAGCCGGCCGAGCCAGGGCCACAGCAGCCCGGCGGCGACCAGCAGCAGGCCGATGACGATCGGCGTGCGTGACATGATCTCTCCTCCGGGCCGGGGTGAGGTGCGGCCGCGCTCAGGTGGCCCGCTTGAGCGCGCTCAGAAGCCCCTGCAGCGGATGTGGCAGGGCGGCGTCCGAGAGGCGTTTGGCCTGGCTGCGGCAGGAGTAGCCGCTGGCCAGCAGCCGGCCGGCGTTGGCCGGGTCCTCGACCTTGGGCTGCCAGGACTGGGCGTAGATGGTCTTCGAGGTCTCGAGGTTGCGCGCCTCGTGACCGTAGGTGCCGGACATGCCGCAGCAGCCGGTGGCGACCACCTCGAGCTCGAGGCCGAAGGCGGCGAACAGCCGCTGCCAGGCCTTGGGCGTGCCCGGGGCGTTGGTCTTCTCGGTGCAGTGGGCCAGCAGCCGGTAGCCGGGGTCGTCGAGGCGGGCGCCCTGCGGTGCCAGCTCGGGCGCGCGCTCTGCCAACCGCTCACTCAGCCATTCGGGCAGCAGCTGCACCTCGGGCACGGCCTCGGCGCCCAGCGCCTTCACGTACTCCTGGCGGTAGGTCAGGGTCATCGCCGGGTCGATGCCGACCAGCGGCACCCCGGCCTCGGCCAGCGCCCGCAGGCGCTCGGCCTGCTTCTCGGCGGTGCGCTCGAAGGCGCCGAGGAAGCCCTGCACGTGCAGCGGCTTGCCGTTGGGCGCGAAGGGCGCGACGAACACCCGCACGTCGAGGCGCTCGAGCAGCTCGACCACGTCCATCACCAGCCGGGACTCGAAGTGGCTGGTGAAGGCGTCCTGCACCAGCACCACGCTGTTGGCCTTCTGCGTCTCGGTGAGTCGGCCCAGCGATGTCGGCGTGGCCTCGGGCACGCCCCAGGCCTCGAGCTGCTTGTCCAGGCGCGCCCGGGACAGCCGGGGGCTGTCGACCATGCCCACCGGGCCTGCCAGCAGGCGGCTGATCCAGCGGTTGTCCAGGGCGGCGTTGTAGAGCGGCGCGACGCGGGACAGCGCCGGCATCATGAACTCCAGCCCGCCGATCAGGTAGTCGCGGGGCGGACGCAGGTAGCGGCCGTGATAGACCTCGAGGAACTGCGAGCGGAAGGTCGGCACGCTGACCTTCACCGGGCACTGGCCGGCGCAGGACTTGCAGGCCAGGCAGCCCGCCATGGCGTCGTAGACCTCGTGGGAGAAGTCGTCCTCGCCGCGGCGTTTGGCCAGGGTGTTCTTCAGCTTGCCGGGGAAGGCCTTGAGCGCGCCCCAGGCGCCGCCGCGTCGGGCGTCGCGCGAGGCCTCGAGCACGTCGACGCCGGCCTCGCCCTGCAGGCGCAGCCATTCGCGCATCAGGCTGGCGCGGCCCTTGGGCGAATGGATGCGCTGGCGGGTGGCCTTCCACGACGGGCACATGGCGTCGTCCGGATCGTAGTTGTAGCAGGCGCCGTTGCCGTTGCAGTAGACGGCGTCGCTGTGGGCCTGCCAGACCCGCTCGTCGATCCGGCGGTCATGCTGGCCGCGGGTCGGCACCCCATCGATGGCCAAAAGCCCCGGGTCGACCCACCTCACGGCCTGCTCGTCGTCGTTCTCGGCTTCCGAGGTCTCGCTCTCTGCCGAGGGAGCCCTACCCGAGTCTTCGGGCGGCGTGGAAACAGCGAGCGGCGTCGCGATCTTGCCCGGATTGAGCTGGTTATGCGGGTCGAAGGCGCCCTTGAGCCGCTGCAGGCTCGGGTAGAGCGGGCCGAAGAAGGCCGGGGCGTACTCCGAACGCACGCCCTTGCCGTGCTCGCCCCACAGCAGGCCGCCGTATTTCTGCGTCAGCGCGGCGACCTCGTCGGAGATCTCGCGGATCATCGCCTCCTGGGCCGGGTCCTTCATGTCCAGCGCCGGGCGCACGTGCAGCACGCCGGCGTCGACGTGGCCGAACATGCCGTAGGCCAGGCCGCGGGCGTCGAGCAGGGCGCGGAATTCGGCGATGTAGTCGGCCAGCTGCTCCGGCGGCACCGCGGTGTCCTCGACGAAGGGCAGCGGGCGCTTCTCGCCCTGGACGTTGCCGAGCAGGCCCACGGCGCGCTTGCGCATGCCGTAGACCCGGGTGATCGCCGCGCGGCCCACGGCCTGGGTGTAGCCCAGGCGGGTGACGCTGTCGTCCTGGGCGAGGTGCTCGCAGAAGGCCGCGACCCGCTCACTCAGGCGCTCGGGATCGTCGTCGTTGAACTCGACCAGGTTGATGCCGTGGGTCGGCGTGTCGCCGGTGTCAGGAAAGAACTCGCCGACGCTGTCCCACACGAAGTCCTGCTGGGCCAGGCCCAGCACCTTGTCGTCCACCGTCTCGATCGACGTGGGAGAGGCGCTGCTGGCCATGAGGGCCTTGGCGTCGCGCAGGGCATCCATGAAGCCGGCGTAGCGCACGTTGACCAGGGTCGAATGCTTCGGGATCGGCAGCACGTTGAGCACCGCCTCGCTGGTGAAGGCCAGCGAGCCCTCGGCGCCGCACAGCACGCTGTTGAGGTCGAACTTGCCGTCCTCGGTGCGCAGATGGGCGAGATCGTAGCCGGTCAGGCAGCGGTTGAGCGGCGGGAAGGTGTCGCGGATGCGCTCGCGCTCGGTGTCGATGATCTCGCGGGCCATGCGATGCACCCGGCCCACGGCGTCGTCGCGCTGGCACAGCGCCTCGAGTTCGTCGTCGTCCACCGGGCGGGTGACCAGGCGCTCGCCGCCGAGCAGCACGCTGTCGAGTTCGATCACATGGTTGCGGGTCTTGCCGTACTCGCAGCTGCCCTGGCCGCTGGCATCGGTGGCGATCATGCCACCGAGGGTGGCGCGGTTGGAGGTGGAGAGCTCGGGGGCGAAGAACAGCCCGTGGGGCTTGAGCGCGGCATTGAGCTGGTCCTTGACCACGCCGGCCTGGACGCGCACCCGGCGCGCCTCGACGTCGATGTCGAGGATGGCGTTCATGTGCTTGGAGACGTCGACCACTAGGCCGTCGGTGAGCGACTGGCCGTTGGTGCCGGTGCCGCCGCCGCGGGGGGCGAGCGCCACCCGGCGGAACTCGTCGCGGGCGGCCAGCCGGGCCAGGCGCTCGAGATCGGTGGCGTTGCTGGGATAGAGCACCGCCTGGGGCAGGCGCTGGTAGATCGAGTTGTCGGTGGCCAGCACCGTGCGGTTGGCGTAGTCGGGGGCGATCTCGCCCTCGAAGCCGGCGTCCTTCAGGGCCTCGAGGAAATGCAGGTAGGGGGCGTCGGAACGGTCGGAGGCGCTGAGGCGCCCGGTGTCCAGTCTGGCGATCATGGCGTTTTTCGGTCGCTGTCGCTGCCGCGCACGGCAGGGGAGAAGGAATCCCTACTGTACCGCGACGGGCCGCGACACGCATCCTGGCGCGTGGCGCCGGGGCGGGCTTTTGCCTACAATGGCCGCCTTGCGTTTGTTGATTTCACCGACTGCGACGGACCGGATTCCATGCTCGATCCCAAACTGCTGCGCGGCGACCTCGAGATGGTCGCCCAACGACTGGCCACCCGGGGCTTTGCCCTCGATACCGCTCGTCTCGCCGACCTCGAATCCCGGCGCCGGGAGCTTCAGGCCGAGACCGAGCGCCTGCAGAACGAGCGCAACACCCGGTCCAAGGCGATCGGCAAGGCCAAGGCCGCCGGCGAGGACATCCAGCCGCTGCTCGACGAGGTCAGCGACCTGGGCGAGCGCCTGGACGCCGCCAAGGCGCGCCTGGCCGAGCTGCAGGCCGAATGGGACGAGCAGGTCAGTGGCCTGCCGAACCTGCCCCACGAGAGTGTTCCTCAGGGCAACAGCGAAGACGACAACGTCGAGTTGCACCGCTGGGGCACGCCGCGCGGCTTCGACTTCGAGGTCCGCGATCACGTCGATCTGGGCGCCCGGACCGGCCAGCTCGACTTCGATCTGGCGTCCAAGCTGACCGGCGCCCGCTTCGCGGTGATGCGCGGCACCATCGCTCGCCTGCACCGCGCCCTCACGCAGTTCATGCTCGACAAGCAGACCCTCGAGCACGGCTACGAGGAGTGCTACGTCCCCTACATGGTCAACGACGACTCGCTGTACGGGACCGGCCAGCTGCCCAAGTTCGGCGATGACCTGTTCCGCCTGGAGGACGAGCGCGGCTATCGCCTGATCCCCACCGCCGAGGTGCCGCTGACCAACTTCGCCCGCGACGAGATCCTCGAGCACAAGCGGCTGCCGATGCGCCTGACCGCGCACACGCCGTGTTTCCGCAGCGAGGCCGGCTCCCACGGCCGCGATACCCGCGGCATGATCCGCCAGCACCAGTTCGACAAGGTCGAGATGGTGCAGCTGGTCGAGCCCGAGACCAGCTACGACACCCTGGAGGAGATGCGCGGCCACGCCGAGGCGATGCTGCAGGCGCTGGAGCTGCCGTACCGCGTGGTGACCCTGTGCACCGGCGACATGGGCTTCGGTGCCGCCAAGACTTACGACCTGGAAGTCTGGCTGCCGAGCCAGGACACCTACCGCGAGATCTCTTCGGTCTCCAACTGCGAGGACTTCCAGGCGCGTCGCATGCAGGCCCGCTTCCGTCATCCCGACGAGAAGAAGCCGCGGCTGCTGCACACCCTCAACGGCTCCGGCCTGGCCGTGGGCCGCTGCCTGATCGCGGTGATGGAGAACCATCAGAACGCCGACGGCTCGATCACGGTGCCCGAGGCGCTGCGGCCCTATATGGGCGGTGTCGAGACGATCAACGTCTAGGCACCGAGCGGTAGGCACCGAGCGACAAGCGCCGAGCGCCGAGCGACAAGAAAACCCCGAAGGCTTCCACCTTCGGGGTTTTCTTTTGCGGCGGACGATTTCATGCTCCTGGCTTGCAGCTTGCAGCTTGCAGCTTGCAGCTTGCAGCTTGCAGCTTGCAGCTTGCAGCTTGCAGCTTGCAGCTTGCAGCTTGCAGCTTGCAGCTTGCAGCTTGCAGCTTGCAGCTTGCAGCTTACTCCTTACGCCTCACTCCTCACCCTGTGGCCCCTCGATCTCCCAGCCGACGCTGATCGCGGCGTCGATGGAGAGGGTGCCGGGGCGGTACTCGGTGGCGCCGCCGCTTTCCCGCGCGTCGGCGCTCATCGCCATCATCCGCGGCTGGAAGACCGGCGCCTGGTTCTCGCTGACCGACAGCACGTCGCCCAGCGTTACATCGAGAGTGTCGGCCATCAGCTCGGCCTTGTGTTTCGCGCGCTGAAGGGCCTGGCTCAGGGCCTCGTCGGTGGCCGCGTCGCGGTTGGCGAGATCGTAGGTGACGCCGTCGAGGGCGTCGACGCCGGCCTCGGTCAGGGCGTCGAGAATCGTCGGCAGGCGGTCGAGCTCGTGGATCTCGACTTTCAAGGGCCGTTCGAGGCGGGTGCGCGCGAGCGTCTCGGTCTCGCCGTCGGGGCCGCTGGATTCGCGAATCCTCTCGGGCTGCACGCGCAGCGAGCCGGCACTGATGGCATCGCGCTCGACGCCGGCCGCCTCGAGGGCCTGAATCAGCGTGGCGGCGCGCTCCTCGAGCTGGCTGCGGGCCTGGCTCAGCGCCAGGGCGTCGCCGCCGCTGGCGTCGCGCTGGGCGATCGCCGGCGTGCGCTCCCACAGCCGGGCGCTGAGCGTGGCCTGGTCCGGCACCACCTCGAGTTCGGCGCGGGCCTGGACGTCGAGGCGATGCGGTGCGGGCTGGCCATTGGCCGCGGCGGCCATCGGCAGCGTGGCAAGGGTCAGGGCGAGCAGGCCGCCGGACAGGCGGGCACCAGGGCGAAGCGAATGGCGGTCGAGGTGCATGATGTCTTCCTTGTTGGCGAGGGTTTCGTCCGCTTTGAGCCGTCAGACGCGCCCGGGTTCCTGAGCGCCGGCCGTTTCCTTCGAGCTTGCACGTTGGCGCCACCGCGCCGCGTTGTGTGGCGGGGCGCCAGGCGTCATGATGGCGGTCCTTTCAATGGTGGAGTGGGCGGCATGGCGGCACCCGAGAACGATACCCCGAGCAGTATCCCTCTCAATCTGACGCTGGCGCTGGCTGCCCTGGTGGTGATCGTCGCCGGCATGCGGTTGGGGTCCAGCCTGCTGGTACCGTTGCTGCTGTCGCTGTTCATCGCCGTGGTCTGTACCGGGCCGGTGCACTGGCTGAACCGGCTGGGCCTCGGCCTGCGGCTCTCGGTCTGGCTGACGCTGGTGGTGATCGGCGGGCTGATCTCGCTGCTGGGCCTGCTACTGGTCAACAGCGTCGGCACCTTCGTCGATGCCCTGCCGGGCATCGAGGAGAAGCTTAATCAGTATTATCTGAGCCTGCTCGACGGACTGGCCAGCCTGGGGCTGGCGATCGACACCGATCGACTGGCCGAGCTGATCGACGCCCAGCAGCTCGGCGACTGGCTCCCGACGGTGCTCGGCCAGGTCGGCAACCTGATGATGCAGAGCGTGGTGGTGGCGCTGCTGGTGATGTTCCTGATGTTCGAGACGCTGAACTTCCGCGACAAGGTCTCCCGGGCGCTGGTCAACCCGGCGCCCAGCCTGCGTCGCTTCCAGGAGTTCAGCCTGACCCTGAAGCGCTATCTGGCGGTGAAGACGGTGATCAGCCTGGCCACCGGGGCGCTGATCTGGTTGGCCTGCAGGCTGATCGGCGTGGAGTTCCCGCTGCTGTGGGCGGTGCTGGCCTTCGCCCTCAACTATATCCCCAACATCGGCTCGGCCATCGCCGCGGTGCCGCCGGTGATGCTGCTGCTGGTGTCGCCGGAGGGCGGGGTGGTCAAGGCGGTGATGCTCAGCGGGGCCTATCTGGGCGTGAACTTCGTGCTCGGCAACCTGGTCGAGCCGCGGGTCATGGGGCGTGCCCTGGGGCTTTCCACCTTCGTGGCCTTCCTGTCGCTGGTGGTGTGGGGCTGGATCTTCGGCGCGGTGGGCATGCTGCTGTCGGTGGTGCTGACCATGACCCTGAAGATCGCCCTGGACAGCCATCCCCAGACGCGCTGGATCGCCCACCTGCTGGGATCGGGCAGCGCGCCTCTCGAGACCGCCAATCGCCCCCCCTCCGAGCGTCGTCAGAGCAAGGGCCGGGACCGCGGCGACGACTGACCCCAAACGACGACGCCCCGGCCGGAGCCGGGGCGTCGTGGAGACCGCAGCCTGGGGTCGATCGATCAGGCGTTCTGGTCGATAAACTGGGTCAGCTGGGACTTGGACTGGGCGCCGACCAGGGAAGCGACCTTGGCGCCTGACTTGAACAGCATAACCGTGGGCACGCCGCGAACGCCCTGTTCGGCGGCGATTTCCGGGGCGTCATCCACGTTGATGCTGACGATCTTGAGGCTGCCGTCGCGTTCCTCGGCGACCTCGTCGACGACCGGTGCCATGACTTTGCAGGGGCCGCACCAGGGGGCCCAGAACTTCAGCAGCACCGGGGTGTCGGCGTTGAGCACTTCCTGCTCGAAGTTGGCATTGGTGACATCGACGTTGTTGGCCATGGGGATTCTCCAATTACTGCATTGCGCATCATGCGCGGATGGTCTGGGCATGCTCTCGGGCATGCTGGGTGGCTCGATGTTAGCGGTCGGTTAGGATGCTGGCAAATCCCGCGTTTCAGCGTGGTGTCTCGTCCCCGGGCGTGTGTCGGTCGGTCTGCTATGCTATAAAGTAATTATGGATGATATTCTTATTTCACAATGGTCTTTACGCGGCCGGGCAAGCCAGGGGGAGAGGCAGGCATGAAGCTTCAGCAGCTGAGATATATCTGGGAAGTCTCGCGTCACAATCTCAACGTCTCTGCCACCGCCCAGAGTCTCTATACCTCGCAGCCGGGCATTTCCAAGCAGATCCGCCTGCTCGAGGACGAGCTGGGCGTGGAGATCTTCGCCCGCAGCGGCAAGCATCTGACCCGGGTCACCCCGGCGGGGCAGGCGATCATCGACCTGGCCGGCCAGGTGCTGCGCCTCACTGAGAATATCAAGCACGTCGCCCAGGAGCATAGCGACGAGCGGCGTGGCAGCCTGTCCATCTCCACCACCCATACCCAGGCGCGCTACGCGCTGCCGCCGGTGATCCGCGATTTCACCCGCAAGTATCCCGACGTCGCCCTGCACATGCAGCAGGGCACGCCCAAGCAGATCGCCCAGATGGTCAGCGAAGGGCAGGCCGATTTCGCCATCTGCACCGAGTCGCTGGAGCTGTTCAACGACCTGGTGCTGCTGCCCTGCTATCGCTGGAACCGCTGCCTGCTGGTGCCCCGCGATCATCCGCTGGCGGCGCTGGAGTCGCTGACCCTGGAAGCGCTGGCCGAGTACCCGCTGGTGACCTACGTGTTCGGCTTCACCGGCCGCTCGCAGCTCGATGATGCCTTCCGCGCCGAGGGGCTGACGCCCAATGTGGTACTGACCGCCGCCGACGCCGACGTCATCAAGACCTATGTGCGACTGGGCATGGGGGTGGGCATCGTCGCCCACATGGCGGTGGATCCGGAGCTCGATGGCGATCTGGTGGCGCTGGATGCCAGCCACCTGTTCGAGAGCTCCACCACCAAGATCGCCATCCGCCGCGGCACCTTCATGCGCAGCTTCATGTACGACTTCCTGCAGGGCTTCGCCGATCATCTGGATCGCGAGCTGGTCGATGCCGCCCTGGCCGCCGGGCCGCGTCACGAGCAGGCGCTGTTCGACGACATCGAGCTGCCGGTGCGCTGAGGGCAGGCTTCCTCGCCGCTTGAGCTCAAGGGTCGAGCCGCGCGTCGGCTGTCCGGCGGAGGCCCGGAGGCCGGCCCTTCACCAGTGCCACGCACCGGTCGGGGGCGTTAAGTCCAATAAAACGCCGGCGCCCGTCCAGATGGACGGGCGCCGGCGTTGGCGTTCACGGTCGGTCAATGCTGCAGGTGCAGGCCACACTCGCGCTTCTCTTCCACCTTGGTGGGGTCGAAGTAGTCGAACTCGTTGGGCAGGCCGTGGGCTTCCAGGTACTGGTACATGTCGCGGGCACTCCAGTGCAGCAGCGGGGCGATCTTCAGCAGGCCGTCGGCGTTGCGGCTGACCGGGTCCATCTTGGCGCGCTCCGGGGTGTCCTCGGCGCGCAGCGCGGTGAACCAGACGTCCGGGGCCATCTCGCTCAGGGCACGATGGAACGGCTCGAGCTTGACCTCTTCGGTGAAGGCCTCGTGGCGCGGGTCGTCGATGCCCGGCATGGGGCCCTCGACGGCCTCGCGGTGCGCCCGGGTGCGACGCGGAATGTAGCTGACCAGGTTGAGGCCGAGCTGCTTCACCACCGCATCGGCGAAGCGGTAGGTGGCCTCGGTGTTGTAGCCGTGGTCCATCCATACCACCGGGATGTCCGGGCGCACCTGGCTGACCATGTGCAGGATCACCGCCTCGAAGGGGCGGAAGTTGGTGGTGACGATCGGTCGGGCCCCCTGTTCCAGGGCCCAGCGGATCAGGGCCTCGGGGTCCTGGCCCAGGTCGCGATTGATGGCGTCGAGTTGCGGCTCCATGAGCGCCTCCCAGAATGATGGTGTTCTCGTTGACGCTACCCTAGCAGAGCCGCCATGAGCGGCCCCAATACCGTTTGCTTGGGTGTTTATTCCGCTAAGAATTAAAGGCGGATTTCTTTATTCCGTGACGGCTTGTTCTGGCGGGGTGGGCGAGGGCTTCTCGGGAGGCGTCAGTCGGGGTCGCTCAGCGCCGCCATCAGATGGCGGATCTTGTCCAGGGTCTCGGTGTATTCCGCCTCGCCCTCGGAGTCCGCCACCAGGCCGCCGCCGCCCCACAGGTGCAGCCGGCCGCGGTCGGCCACGGCGGTGCGGATGGCGATGGAGGTGTCCATGTGGCCGCGCACGTCGACGTAGCCGAGGCTGCCGCAGTAGGCGCTGCGCGCCGAGGGTTCCAGTTCGTCGATGATCTGCATGGCGCGCACCTTGGGGGCCCCGGTGATCGAACCGCCGGGGAAGGCGGCGGCCAGCAGTGCCAGGGGCGAGTGCTGCTCGGCCAGCTCGCCGGTCACCACGCTGACCAGGTGATGGACGTTGGCGTAGCTTTCCAGCCCGCACAGCTGGGGCACTCGCACCGTGCCGGGGCGGCATACCCGCCCCAGATCGTTGCGCAGCAGGTCGACGATCATCACGTTCTCGGCGCGATCCTTGACGCTCGCCGTGAGCTCCTCCGCCAGCCCGCGGTCCTCTTCCTGCGTGGCGCCCCGAGGCCGGGTGCCCTTGATCGGGCGCGTTTCCACCCGGCCCTCGGCGCAGTGCAAGAAGCGCTCCGGCGACATCGACAGGATCGCCTGCTGGCCCCATTCGAAAAAGCCGGAGAAGGGCGTTGGCGTGGCCTGGCGCAGGCGGCGATAGGCCGTCCACAGGTCGCCCTCGTAGGGCGCGCTGAAGCGCTGGGCGAGATTGATCTGGTAGCAGTCCCCGGCGCGGATGTAGCGCTGCACGGCGTCGAAGCGGGCCAGGTAGTCGTCGCGGCTCATCTCCGCCGCGAACTCGCCGGTCAGCCGGAACCCGCCGTCGTGGGCCTGGGGAGCGTCTCGAGCGTCGGCCGCCGCGTCCAGCCAGCTCAGCACCTCGGTGCGGCGTTCCGGCGTGGCGACCAGCCAGGCCTCCCGGCGGTCGTGATCCTGGATCAGCGCCCAGTCATAGAGGCCGACCCGGGCCGCCGGCAGCTCGGCCGCGGGGCGGGCACTGCCGGGAATCGGCTCCAGGCAGCGGCCGAGGTCGTAGCTCCAGTAGCCGATCAGTCCGCCGAGGAAGGGCAGTTCGCTGGCGGGCACGTCGCGCGGTAGCCGCTCGAGCAGGGCTCGCTGGGCGTCGAAGGGCGCCAGGTCCGTGGGCGCATCATCGCCGTGGCAGCGGCCCTCGGCGTCGACCTCCAGCACGCTCAGGGGGTCGCAGGAGAGAATGTCGTAGCGGCCACCCGGGGCGGCGGGGCGGCCGCTGTCGAGCAGCACGGCGCCGGGACGATGGCGCAGGGCGGCGAAGGCGGCCAGGGGAGCGTCCCGATAGGGATGGGGGGTGATCTCGAGTGGTGATGTCATCGATGCGGTTTCCCTCGTCAGGCGGCACATTCTAGGCGCCACGAGGGGCTTTGTCCCGTCGCCGCATGGTCGCTCGACGACGGGGTGTCCCTGCCGGCGTCGTTGGACGGGGCGACGCGCCGGGTTGTTTACAACCAAAGGGGGATAGGTGCGATCATGGCGCGTATTGACCCCTGAGACGGCACTGGCTAGAGTGCCTACATCCCTTGATTGTCGACAATTAACATGACCAACGCCCAGACACCATCGGTTCAGACGCCCGAGGTCCGCACCCTGGCGGAGCGCGTCTTCCAGCAGCTGCAGGACGCCATCGTCCGCGGCGAGCTGGCGCCGGGCAGCAAGATCACCGAACCCGGCCTGTCGAGTACCTACGGCATTTCCCGTGGGCCCTTGCGCGAGGCGATGCGTCGCCTCGAGGCGCACCGGCTGATCGAACGGGTGCCGCACGTGGGGGCCCGGGTGGTGAAGCTCTCGATTCAGGAACTGCTCGAGCTGTTCGACGTGCGCGAGGCGCTGGAAAGCATGGCGGCGCGGATCGCCGCCGAGCACATGACGCCCGAGGAGATCGCCGGGCTGCGCGAGGTGCTGGCGCTTCACGAGCGGCAGAGCGACCTGAGCCGCGGCGAGGCCTACTATCAGCGAGAGGGCGACCTGGACTTCCACTACCGCATCGTCCAGGGCAGCCATAACAGGATGCTGATGGGCATGCTGTGCGATGACCTCTACTACCTGGTGCGGCTGTATCGCACCCAGTTCAGCGCCAGCGGCTCGCGTCCCCAGCGGGCCTTCGTCGAGCACCACCGCATCGTCGATGCCATCGAGGCCGGCGACGCCGAGCTCGCCGAGCTGCTGATGCGGCGCCACGTCAGCGCCTCGCGGGAGAACGTCGTCGAGCGCTACGCCGCCGTCCTCGAACAGGAACAGGAGGCCGCTGACCAGGCCTCCGCCACCGACCGGAGAAACCCATGACCCAAGCGACGCCCGGCGCCCGTTTCCGCGCCGCCCTCGAGGCCAGTCGGCCGCTGCCGATCGTCGGCACCATCAATGCCTACACCGCGATGATGGCAGAACGCGTCGGTCATCCGGCGATCTACCTGTCCGGCGGCGGGGTGGCCAACGCCTCCTTCGGCCTGCCGGACCTCGGCATGACCACCATGAATGACGTGGTCGAGGACGCCCACCGCATCTGCGGCGCCACCGACCTGCCGCTGCTGGTGGACATCGACACCGGCTGGGGCGGCGCCTTCAACATCGCCCGCACGGTGAAGGAGATGCAGCGTGCCGGCGTCGCCGCCGTGCATCTGGAGGACCAGGTGGCCCAGAAGCGCTGCGGTCATCGACCCAACAAGGCCATCGTCTCCCAGCAGGAGATGGTCGACCGCATCAAGGCCGCCGCCGATGCGCGCCTCGATCCCGACTTCTACCTGATCGCCCGCACCGATGCCTTCCAGAAGGAAGGGCTCGAGGCCGCCATCGAGCGTGCCAACGCCTGCATCGAGGCGGGCGCCGATGCCATCTTCGCCGAGGCCGTGCATACGCTGGACGACTACCGCGCCTTCTGCGAGCGCCTCGACGCGCCGATACTGGCCAACATCACCGAGTTCGGCGCCACCCCGCTGTTCACCCAGCAGGAACTCGCCGGAGTCGGCTGCCGCATGGTGCTCTATCCGCTGTCGGCCTTCCGCGCCATGAACGCCGCGGCGCTCAGGGTCTATCAGAGCATTCACGATCAGGGCCACCAGCGCGACGTGGTGGACCAGATGCAGACCCGCGAGGAGCTCTACGACTTCCTCAACTACCACGACTTCGAGCGCAAGCTCGATGCGCTCTTTGCCGACAAGGGCGAGGACGCATAAGCGCGTCCCGAACCGTCTTCCAACAACAACACCACGCCAAGCTCACGCAGCAAGAGGAGAGACACCATGGCAGACAAACCGATCGGCGGCGCCGGCCTGCGCGGTCAGAGCGCCGGCTCCACCGCCCTGTGCACCGTCGGCAAGAGCGGTGCCGGCCTGACCTACCGTGGCTTCGACATCAGCGAGCTCGCCGACAAGGCGCGCTTCGAGGAAGTGGCCTACCTGCTGCTCAAGGGCAAGCTGCCCAACCGGGAAGAGCTCGATGCCTACATCGCCAAGCTCCAGGGCCTGCGCGGCCTGCCGCCGGCGCTGAAGACCGTGCTCGAGCAGATTCCGGCCGACGCCCACCCCATGGACGTGATGCGCACCGGCGCCTCGATGCTCGGCAACCTCGAGACCGAGGAGAGCTTCGATCAGCAGCAGGACGTCGCCGACCGCCTGCTGGCGGCGCTGCCCTCGATCATCTGCTACTGGTATCGCTTCAGCCACGATGGCGTGCGTATCGAGACCGAGACCGACGACGCGTCCGTGGGCGGGCACTTCCTGCACCTGCTGCGCGGCGAGCCGGCCTCCGAGCTGCACGCCCGGGTGATGAACGTCTCGCTGATCCTCTACGCCGAGCACGAGTTCAACGCCTCGACCTTCACCGCGCGGGTCTGCGCCTCGACCCTCTCCGACATGCATTCCTGCGTGACCGGGGCCATCGGCTCGCTGCGCGGCCCGCTGCACGGCGGCGCCAACGAGGCCGCCATGGCGATGATCGAGCATTGGCGGTCGCCGGAGGAGGCCGAGCGCGAGATCCTCGGCATGCTCTCCCGCCGCGACAAGATCATGGGCTTCGGCCATGCGATCTATCGCGAGTCCGATCCGCGCAACGCCATCATCAAGAAGTGGTCGAAGCAGCTGGCCGAAGATGTGGGCGACAGCGTGCTCTATCCGGTCTCCGAGCGCGTCGAGGCGGTGATGTGGCGCGAGAAGAAGCTGTTCTGCAACGCCGACTTCTTCCACGCCAGCGCCTATCACTTCATGGGCATTCCCACCAAGCTGTTCACCCCGATCTTCGTCTGCTCGCGGGTCACCGGCTGGTGCGCCCACGTCTTCGAGCAGCGCGAGAACAATCGCATCATCCGCCCGAGCGCCGACTACACCGGGCCGGAGCATAGCGAGTGGGTGCCGCTGGAAGAGCGCCGCTGACTGCCAGCTCGCCGCAGTGTAGCCGTGGACAAGCCGCAGCGAGGGTCCTACGCCAGGGATGGCGTCGGTAGCGCCCAGGGAGGGGTTTACAGCGCCCTCGCGAAGGCTTGTCACCGGCCAATGCTCCGGGAGTCGCGGCGGATTCACTGCCGCTTCTGTCGGCGCGTCTTTTCCTGTCCATGCCCCGATCCGAGGGTGGCCACGCCATGAATACCGATTACCGCAAGCCCCTGCCCGGCACCGGGCTGGACTACTTCGATACCCGCGAGGCTGTCGAGGCGATTCGCCCCGGCGCCTACGATACCCTGACCTACACCGCCCGAGTGCTGGCCGAGCAGCTGGTGCGCCGCTGCGAGCCGGGCCTGCGCGACGCCGCCCTCGAGCAGATCATCGACGGCAAGCGCGACCTGGACTTCCCCTGGTACCCGGCCCGGGTGGTCTGTCACGACATCCTCGGCCAGACGGCGCTGGTCGATCTGGCCGGACTGCGCGACGCCATCGCCGAGCGCGGCGGCGACCCGGCCAAGGTCAATCCGGTGGTGCCGACCCAGCTGATCGTCGACCACTCCCTGGCCGTGGAGCATGCCGGCTTCGAGCAGGACGCCTTCGAGCAGAACCGGGCGGTGGAGGATCGCCGCAACGAGGATCGCTTCGACTTCATCGACTGGACGCGCACCGCCTTCGAGAACGTCGACGTCATTCCCGCCGGCAACGGCATCATGCACCAGATCAACCTGGAGAAGATGTCGCCGGTGGTGCAGGCGCGCCCCGATGAGAATGGAAAGCGCGTGGCCTTCCCGGATACCTGCGTCGGCACCGACAGCCACACCCCGCATATCGACTGCCTGGGGGTGATCGCCATCGGTGTCGGCGGCCTCGAGGCCGAGACCGTGATGCTGGGCCGCCCCTCGATGATGCGCCTGCCCGACATCGTCGGCGTGCGGCTGACCGGCAAGCGCAAGCCCGGCATCACCGCCACCGATATCGTGCTGGCGATCACCGAGTTCCTGCGCAACGAACGGGTGGTGGGGGCCTATCTGGAGTTCTTCGGCGAGGGGGCGGCGAGCCTGACCATCGGCGACCGTGCCACCATCTCCAACATGACGCCGGAGTACGGCGCCTCCGCGGCGATGTTCTACATCGACGACCAGACCCTCGACTACCTCAAGATCACCGGGCGCGAGCCCGAGCAGGTCGAGCTGGTCGAGACCTACGCCAAGCAGGCCGGCCTGTGGGCGGACGACCTGGCCGGCGCCGAGTACGGGCGGGTGCTGGAATTTGACCTGTCGACCGTGGAGCGCAACCTGGCCGGCCCCTCCAACCCGCATCGCCGCCTGCCGACCAGCGCGCTGCACGACCGCGGCGTCGCGGTCGATTACGCGAAGGCGCAGCAGGAAGAGCGCGAGGGACTGATGCCCGATGGCGCGGTGATCATCGCCGCCATCACCAGCTGCACCAATACCTCTAATCCGCGCAACGTGGTGGCCGCCGGCCTGCTGGCGAAGAAGGCCAACGCGCTGGGCCTCGTGCGCAAGCCCTGGGTGAAGTCGTCCTTCGCGCCGGGGTCCAAGGTCGCACGCCTCTACCTGGAAGAGGCCGGCCTGCTGCCGGAGCTCGAGAGGCTCGGCTTCGGCATCGTCGCCTACGCCTGCACCACCTGTAACGGCATGTCCGGTGCCCTGGACCCGAAGATCCAGCAGGAGATCATCGACCGCGATCTCTATTCCACCGCCGTGCTGTCCGGCAACCGCAACTTCGACGGGCGCATTCATCCCTATGCCAAGCAGGCCTTCCTGGCCTCGCCGCCGCTGGTGGTGGCCTACGCCATCGCCGGCACGGTGCGCTTCGATATCGAGCAGGATGCCCTGGGCTTCGATCCCGACGGCCAGCCGATCACCCTCAAGGACCTGTGGCCCTCGGACGAGGAGATCGACGCCATCGTCGGCGAGTACGTCAAGCCCGAGCAGTTCCGGGAGGTCTATATCCCGATGTTCGATCTCGATGCGGTGGAAGCCGCCGAGAGCCCGCTCTACGACTGGCGCCCGCAGAGCACCTATATCCGCCGGCCGCCCTACTGGGAAGGCACCATGGCCGCCGAGCGCGGGCTCAAGGGCATGCGGCCGCTGGCGATCCTGCCGGACAACATCACCACCGACCATCTGTCGCCGTCCAACGCCATCATGGCCGACAGCGCCGCCGGCGAGTATCTGGCGAAGATGGGCCTGCCGGAAGAGGACTTCAATTCCTACGCCACCCACCGCGGTGACCATCTCACCGCCCAGCGCGCGACGCTGGCCAATCCCAAGCTGTTCAACGAGATGGTGCGCGACGAAGCGGGTGAGGTGATCCAGGGCTCGCTGGCGCGGATCGAGCCGGAAGGGAAGGTCACCCGCATGTGGGAGGCCATCGAGGCCTACATGGAGCGTCGTCAGCCGCTGATCATCATCGCCGGCGCCGACTATGGCCAGGGTTCGTCGCGGGACTGGGCGGCCAAGGGCGTGGCGCTCGCCGGCGTGGAGGCGATCGTCGCCGAGGGCTTCGAGCGCATCCACCGCACCAATCTCATCGGCATGGGCGTGATGCCGCTGCAGTTCGAGCCCGGCACGACCCGTCATACGCTGGCGCTCGACGGCACCGAGACCTACGACGTGGAGGGCGACCCCGCCCCGGGCGCGATGCTGACGCTGGTGATCCACCGCAAGAGTGGGGGCATGGAGCGGGTGCCGGTGATCTGCCGCCTGGATACCGCCGAGGAGGTCTCCATCTACAAGGCGGGCGGCGTGCTGCAGCGCTTCGCCGAGGACTTCCTGGAAGGGGAAGAGAGCGAGGAGGCGACCCACGCATGACCCAGATCCGCATTCCCGCCACCTATTTGCGTGGCGGCACCAGCAAGGGCGTGTTCTTCCGCCTGGACGACCTGCCCGAGGCCGCTCGTGCGCCCGGGGCGGCCCGCGATGCGCTGCTGCTGCGGGTGATCGGCAGCCCCGACCCCTATGGCAAGCAGATCGACGGCATGGGCGGGGCGACCTCCAGTACCAGCAAGACGGTGATCCTGTCGAAGAGCGAGCGCCCGGATCACGACGTCGACTATCTGTTCGGCCAGGTGTCCATCGACGCTCCCTTCGTCGACTGGAGCGGCAACTGCGGCAATCTCTCGTCGGCCGTGGGGCCCTTCGCCATCGCCAGCGGCCTGGTCGACCCCGAGCGCCTGCCGCGGGACGGCATCGCCGAGGTGCGCATCTGGCAGGCCAACATCGGCAAGACCATCGTCGGCCATGTGCCGATGCGGGACGGCGAGGTCCTGGAGACCGGCGACTTCGAACTCGATGGGGTCACCTTCCCGGCCGCCGAGGTGGCGGTGGATTTCATGGATCCCGCGGACGGGGAGGGCGCCATGTTCCCCACCGGCAACGTGGTCGATGAGCTCGAGGTGCCGGGCATCGGCACCCTGCAGGCGACCCTGGTCGACGCCGGCATTCCCACCGTCTTCGTCGAGGCGACGGCCATCGGCTATACCGGCACCGAACTGCAGGAGGCGATCAACAATGATGCCGAAGCGCTGGCGCGCCTCGAGGCGATTCGCACCCAGGGCGCGCTGCGCATGGGGCTGATCGCCCGGGCCGAGGAAGCGGCTCAGCGTCAGCACACGCCCAAGGTGGCCTTCGTGGCGCCGCCGGGCGACTATCTCGCCTCCAGCGGCAAGACCGTGGCCGCCGAGGATATCGACCTGCTGGTGCGGGCGGTGTCCATGGGCAAACTGCATCACGCCATGATGGGCACCGCCGCGGTGGCCATCGCCAGCGCGGCCGCCGTGCCGGGCACCCTGGTCAGCAAGGCCGCCGGCGGCGGCGAGCGTACCTCGGTGTGCTTCGGTCACCCCTCCGGCACGCTGCGGGTGGGGGCAGAAGCCCGCAAGGCCGCCAGCGGCTGGACGGCGCTCAAGGCCACCATGAGTCGAAGCGCCCGGGTGCTGATGGAAGGCTTCGTTCGGGTACCAGAAGACAGCTTCTAGGGCGGCGGGGCAGGGCGATGCCGAAACGGCATGGGCATCGTCTTGGCCCGCACGGTCGGCCGGACTATATTTGTAGAGAGGGCTTGCGTCGCCCCGGGAGAATCCGTAAAGTACGCATCCGCTGCCGGCGACGGGCAACGTTGCAGGCGGTGATGAGTGGAAGAAGCGCTTGTTTTTCTTGAGGTTTTTCGGCGGTTGTCGGAAAAGCTCGATTGACAAGGCCAGCGGAATCGGTAGAATGCCTGCCACTCGCTACAGTAGCCCGCCAAGGGCTCGATCGGAGGCCGCTTCAGTCGCTGAAGCCGCACGGTCGGTCATCCGCTTCGCTCTCTCGAGAGCTTGAAGATCACCGGTTGACACGACGCGCCGATCACGTAGAATACGCCTTCCTTGCGAGGCACTGGCCAAGCGGCCGGTAACGCAAGATGCTCTTCTCCTTAATGAGTCGAGCTGCTCTTTAACAATCGATCAGATAA
>NZ_JBIEKF010000011.1:0-25434 GCF_043496975.1 Halomonas sp. B23F22_10
TGTCGTCGTCGCTTGCTTATGCAGCTTGATGTCCATGAATCTGCTCCCGGATGAATTGCTGAAGAAGCTCTCTGGCGGCTAGCAGAGGATAACTTCTATAGGCGATCCGATCATCCGGGACCCTACATTATAGCCATGTCGGGTGGTCGGAAAACTGGCGGCACCAAGCACGCGGTCATGAGAATCCACGACAGCGGCCACATGAAGATCCTTGTGAGTGTCGACGCCACCGACAATGTCAGGGCGGTCACTGTGATGCTGAGTCATGATGTCTCTCCAGGCTATCCGGTCAAGGTGGCTTCACCCGAGTGCGATAGCCTGGACACGACAGTAACGAGACAAGCAGCGAGCGTCAGGCCCTTCTTGAGTCACATGCATCGACGAGGTGAGCCCTCGCCGTCAGGTGTTCCCGGATCACCGACAGGTCCGTGGAAAGACACACTACCCGGGTCGATCAGAGTGGGAGTCAGGAGATCCGAGAACCCTTACGGCACCAGGTCTTTCAGCATAGGTCGATCGCTGTGTGAGTCAGGTCAAACCCCGGAACACCTGGCATCTCGCAGTATTACTATCGCTATGGTGGATCAAGTCGCTGCCAGGTCGCTGAGGGCGTTCATGAAGCGCCTGCTCCAGCGCATCGAGCACCATGTCGGTGCGGGGCGAGCGTGAGACTCGCCAGCCGATAATCCGGCGGGCAAAGGCATCGATGACGAAGGCGACGTACACGAAACCCCGCCAAGTCGCGACATAGGTGAAATCCGACACCCACAGCGAATTCGGCTAAGCTGGCTGAAACTGCCGTCGCACCAGGTCCGCCGGAGAGGCCTTGTTGGGATCTGGCACGGTCGTACGGACCGGCTTGCCTCTCACCACACCGCGCAATCCCATCCGGCGCATCAACCGCTCGACCGTGCACCGAGCTGCCGGGATGGTTTCGCGGTGTAGCTGCCGCCATACCTTGCGGATGCCGTAGACGCCGAAGTTCTCGTGCCAGACGCGCTGAATCTCGGCACTCAGCCAGTGATCACGCTGAATACGAGGTGGCGCTCGGTCGGGCCGGATTTCACGGGCCTTGTGCTCATAATACGTCGATGGGGCGATCGGCAGGATACGGCAGATCGGCTCGACCCCGTACGACTCTCGGTGATCATCGATAAACTCGATCATCACTTGCCGCGGCGGTCGAGCTCCGCCTGGGCAAAATACGCAGAGGCCTTGCGCAGGATCTCGTTGGCCTGCTTCAACTCGCGGTTCTCGCGCTCCAGGGCCTTGATTCACTCGCGTTCAGTAGTGGTCGCGCCTTCCCGACGCCCCGCATCACGTTCGGCCTGACGGACCCAGCTACGCAGCGTCTCCGGTGTGCAGCCGATCTTGGGGGCAATGGCGCCGATAGCTGCCCATTGGGAGGGGTAGTCGGCCTCGTGGTCGAAGACCATGCGGACGGCCCGCTGACGGACCTCAGGGGCATATCGCTTGGAAGTGTTCATGGCTCCATCCTCTCAAGGTTTGGAGCCTCCGGGAATCCCGGTACGGTTCAAGAGGTAGTGCACCTGAATCCCGAGAGGGACCCGGTGCCTCAGGCCTCAGGATTTTAAAGAGCCGAAGTCATTTCATGTGCCAACTATGTTGACAGGCTCCGTTTCATGTGCCAACTATGTTGACAGGCTCCGAAGACTTGGAGCAGACGCTGAAACGCTACATGTGGCTGTACAATCACCACATCCCGCAGAAGGCGCTGCACCACCAATCACCGATTGTGGTGATGAAGGAATGGCAGGCCAAACGTCCTGAGTTATTTACCAAGCGGGTGGTCAATCACACGGGACCCGACACCTATGCTCCCAGACATAACCTGAAGAACCTCGCAAAACAATAAAAAAACAACTCCATACACTAACATCACACCCACTAAAAAAGGGAAACTATTCGCCTTGAGTCAAAAGCATTTCCAAAGAACTTGAAAAAACAAAAACAGGAAGAATCAAAACAACATACACAATAGACCTTGACAAAAATCGTTGTTTGTAATTTTCTTCAATCGCAATCACGACTGGAACCAAGCAGATCATTAACGCATACATTCCAACTCTTTTTGACTGCGCGCTTCCCATGAGCACAGCTGAAAAAAAGATCAAAAACACCAAGAACAGAAAATAACAAAAGAAGCCCGCCGACAAATTATTAAATTTCGCCCCATATGAGAATGCATAAAAAAGAAGAAATATAATCACAACAAAAAGGTACGCCCAGGCACTTAACACTCCGGTATCTGACTCAGATTTTGTTCCTAGAGCAAAAGGCAACAATAGGAGAATAGACAAACATGAATAAAAAAACAATCCGCCCACATTTCTCTTATCGTTAAGCGAAAAAATTAAAGGCGCAAACAATGCGGCAGCATTGTGTGTCAAAAATGAAAGAGACAAGAAAAAAAGTCTTCTGAAGAAACTCGAATCGACAAAAAGCAAAGAAGCAAAATAAATAAATATCGAGCAAGACAGATATTGCCTATAAACGTTATTAATACCCATCACAGAAGGAAAAAAAAGCAAGAAGAGATATGGAAAATATTGCGGGAGATCCATATTCTTCCTTGCCATAAGGACAAGAACAAAAGACACAGCATCAAAACATATAAAAGTTAATTCGGGCGAACCTGTAAAATCATACACATACCGCGACAGCAGCCAGTAAACAGGCTCTTTAATATAGTAGATTGAAAAAGTATCAAATTTTAAAGCTTCCGCATACACATTAATGTCAATATCGAAGCCAGAATACCTTGTGACAGCCGAATAAGACAAAAACAGAAAGAAAGTCAAAAAAGAATAGACAAGTTTTGATGGGATTTCACGAAAACACAGAGCCAAGCCAACCAAAACAACGAACAAATAAAAGGAAAGCTCATACGTCATAACAACTCAAAAATTAACTTCCCCATCCAAAAGCAGGAGGGGTGGGGGCGGATGAGGTGATAGGGTAAAAAGTCCATACAGCTTAAATTCGCATATGACTTATTTACCTTTAACTATCAAGCGTTAGCCTTGTTTTTGACAGCAAACACACTCACAATCATGTAAAACTCAAAAAGGGAATGGTAAATCCTGACAAATCATCAATTTACCAGACCTCCATTTTTTGCAAACATTAATAAAAAATAGCTTGTAGGCGTCATCTTCTACCAGGTATCTGTCTAAGAGGTCATTTAAAAACCCATTCGATATCAGCTTAATCCATGACCCCAATAACTCTTGCCAGCCGTGGGGCATGATGTCTAAGAACCCCACGGATGGAATAATTAAGAAAATAGTAAGAAGCTCGAACCTTACCCAAGCCTTCAACCTCACGGTACAATTTCCAAGTATGCATAGCCGCTTTTTTTTTGTCGGCAGAAATCGAATCAGACCGCACACGATAAAAAGCAAGAGGTTCGTTAATCCCCATCGCATGAGGAACCAACTTGAGGATATTAAGCCAAAGGCCATAATCCTGCCTCTTTCTAACCAGTGGCATATAAACCTTACCTAGCTTTTTAGTGTCATACATTGCCGTCAAACAGCCTATGACACATGTCTTTAAAAGCTGATGATAAGTTACTTTATCAGGAACACCGACGTGTCCAAGCCATTCACCATTTTCGCCGACTTTAGAGTAAGCAGTATAAGATAACTCTATAGAATTCTCTCTCATAAAAAAAACTTGACGCTCAAGCTTTTCTGGTGCCCAAGCATCGTCACTATCGAGAAAAGCAATATATCGCCCAAGAGCTTTTCCAATTGCAGTATTACGCGCCACGGCCGCTCCTTGATTGCCATCAAGACGAAACCAAAAAACCCGGGGATCATTTTTTGAGTATGATTCTACAATATCTAACGTGCCATCAGTGGACCCATCATCTACAACAATTAGCTCCAGATCACCGAACGTCTGTGAAGTAACAGAGCGTATTGCCTCGCCAACAGTGGCCTCAGAATTAAAAACCGGCATCACAACAGTAACTAGAGGCATAACATCAAACCTTTATCAGCAGCCTTATCGCCTTTCTGGAGCTTTCCCAATTATTAGGCTTATCGTTTCTATTAACTCCACTCCCCAAAGAAAGGTCTGGAAAGCCAAGACTTTAATTTTTTCAATTCCAGTTAAGGAGGCGCAACTCACTATATACCAATAGGCCCACACTGGTGGCACAAAGGTTTTAATAAAGAACTTCAGTCTTCGGGAAAAGCCTCCTGCACATATCTGCCCCCCTTTAACACGCTTCAGCTTCCTTGCTATTTCCTTGAAACTGGACCTTGCAGGATGTTCCACAAAAGCTTCGGGCAAGTAAATAAGTTCATAATTTTCTTTCGTGGCTCTCTGGCACAATTCAGCATCGCCGCCAGAAAAACGCTCTTCATCGAACCCCCCAAAATATTTCATCATTGACAAAGAGAGCGACAGATTTGCCGTTACAGCATATCCGCGACTAACGTACCTCGCTTGAGGCAACCCCATTGCTTTATCATATAACTCGATAATGTTCGGCTTTCCAGAACCAAACTTTGAAACCTTCACCCCTCCCGCAAGAAGCTTATCATGACCTCCGTTCTGGTAAGCCGCCCACAATAAGGATAGCCAACAACAAGAAGGCACACAGTCACTATCTGTAAAGACTAACAGCTCACCTTTCGCACGTTTAATTGCTGCATTACGAGCCGCATAAGACCCTGACTTATCACACTTAAGAAGTTTTACAAAACCAGGCAGACTTGAAATTTCAGGAACATTTTTAGAACCATTATCTACTAGCAGAAGCTCCCATTCTTCTTTCGGAAAATCTTGTTCAAGCAACGCATTGAAAAGCTCATGCACAAGATCCCACTGCTGATAAATGGGAACAATAACAGTTACCTTTAAGCTACTTTTTTCCATAAGCTTACATCTTCTAATTCATTAAATTTTCAGATCCAAGCATCCATCGAACCTGAGGTCTTCCCCCACCAGAACCCAGATGTAAAGCCGTTATACCTCGATAGTTTACAAGACAAACATCGTGCAGCGGAGATTCCGCAGGCTATAGAGGAATTTTGATCTTACCCAGCAATCGTGGACACCGATTTAACCGATCATTTGGGCCTCGGAGGCCTCCGGGTTGATCATCCCAATCGCACTGTGCCGGCGGTGCCGGTTGTAGTCCATCTCAATGCACTCGAAAACTTGCCGCCGCATGTCGTCCCGGGTCTCGAATCGCTCGCCATGGATCGCCTCAACCTTGAGACCGTGGAAGAAGCTCTCGGCACAGGCAGTGTCGTAGCAGTTGCCTTTGGCACTCATGCTGCACTGGAGGTCGTGCCGGGTCAGCAGTGTTCTGGTCAAGTCAGAGCGGACACGTTTTCAAGCCGCAGTTGCCAGCTCAATCTCCCTCGGTGACTGGTAGCCGAGGGTCGAGTGGAGCCGGCAACTGTTGTACTCCATCTCGATATATTCGACGACATCGCGCCGTGCTGCCTGGCGGGTCCCATATCGCTGGTCAGCCAGCCACTCGCTTTTCAGTGAACCGAAGAAGCGCTCCATGACGGCGTTGTCCCAGCAGTTTCCCTTGCGGCTCATCGAGGCCTGGAACCCATGCCGATCCAACGTGGATCGGTAGTCATGCGACGCATATTGGCTGCCGCGGACGCCCTTCTAAGTGTCAAGTGGCGATTGTCGCCTGGTTGATCTCTTGATGACGATGACGCAGCACATAATATACCTCTCGGGCGATGTAGCGTTTCAGACAGCGAATAGCTTCCAGCTTGGAGTGCCCCTCCGTCACTCTCCGGGAGACATACGCCTGGGTTGTAGCGTCGAGACGTAGTCGCCCGATGGCGATGATATGCAGAGCACTATTCGCGGCTCTGTCACCGCCCCGATTGAGGCGGTGGCGCTGTACCTTGCCTGAAGAAGCGGGTATCGGGCTGACACCAGATAGCGCCGCAAAACTGGCTTCTGAACCAAGGCGATCCGGATTATCCCCCGCCGTTATCAGCAGCTGGGCTGCGGATTCATAGCCCACCGCCATTCGCGACACCAGCTCGGGGGCCAGCTCATCGACGATGGCCTTGATCATGACATCAAGATCGGCGACCTCGTCATGGAGTTCCAAGTAGCGGCGGGCAAGGGACTTCAAGGCGATGCGGTAGGCCATTGCAACGTCCCGATATCCACTCATGTCAGGACGCCAGGCGGCCAGTGTTCGGATCAACTGCATCCGCGACATGTTGCGCAGCTGATCGCGGAGCTCCTCGGGGGCTGAGACCATCTGGGTCTGGATCATCTGAAGCGCCACACGGCGAGCAGCCACTGCGGTCTTACGGCAGACCTTCAGTACGCGCAAGGCTTCGATCATGCCGTCACGGGTCTTTGGGGTCACGGTACGGACGCCCGCATAAGCCGCATGGGCGGCATTCTCCGCATCAATAGTATCGTTCTTGCCACGCTTTCGGCGGACGGTCTTGTCTGGGGTAGTGACCTCCAGGACAGTGATGCCAGTGCGCTGCAAGTAACGCAGCAAGCCAGCCCCATAGGTCCCAGTGCACTCGATGCCTACTCGGCTGAGCTCACCGAAGCTACGCATCCAGGCCAGCATGGTCTTATAGCCATGTCGGGTGGTCGGAAAACTGGCGGCACCGAGCACGCGGTCATGAGAATCCACGACAGCGGCCACATGAAGATCCTTGTGAGTGTCGACGCCACCGACAATGTCAGGGCGGTCACTGTGATGCTGAGTCATGATGTCTCTCCAGGCTATCCGGTCAAGGTGGCTTCACCCGAGTGCGATAGCCTGGACACGACAGTAACGAGACAAGCAGCGAGCGTCAGGCCCTTCTTGAGTCACATGCATCGACGAGGTGAGCCCTCGCCGTCAGGTGTTCCCGGATCACCGACAGGTCCGTGGAAAGACACACTACCCGGGTCGATCAGAGTGGGAGTCAGGAGATCCGAGAACCCTTACGGCACCAGGTCTTTCAGCATAGGTCGATCGCTGTGTGAGTCAGGTCAAACCCCGGAACACCTGGCATCTCGCAGTATTACTGTCGCTGTGATGGATCAATCCGCTCTTGGGCTGCCGGCGACCTACGGCCATCTCCAGGGCGTCTAGAACCAACTGCGTGCGCATGTGGTCCGCCATCGACCAACCCACCAGTTGTCGGTCGTGGAGATCGAGCACCGCCGCCAGATAGAGCCAGCCCCCAAGCGTCCAGATTGCCGTGATATCGGCCACCCAAGCCCGGTTCGGCGCGGACACCATGAATTGGCGGTTTAACAAGTTGGGTGCCACTGGCAGGGTGTGCTGGCTATCGGTCGTATGACGCCAGCGTCGCCGCTGCCGTGCCTCTATGCCGGCTTCCCGCATCAGGCTGCGGGCCTGGTAACGGCCGACCTCGTAGCCGCGGCGTCGCAGCTCTATGGCCATGCGGCGGCTGCCGTAGCTGCCGCGCTTTCGGCGATGGATCTCTCTGACCTCTCGAAGCAGGGCCCGTCGATGATCATCAGGGCCACGCCGTCGCCAGGCATAGAAACCGCTCCGGCTGACCCGCATGACGCGACACAACACGGCCACGGGATAGGTGGCCTTCTCCGACTCGATGAACTGGTATCTCAGCTCGACTCTTTGGCGAAGAAGGCCGCCGCCTTTTTTAGAATATCCTTTTCAACCTGAAGCTTACGAACTTCTTCGCGGAGCTTCTTGATCTCGGCGTCGCGATCGTCCTCCTGCCGCTCCGAGGTGCTGGAAACCTGCTGACGGTGCTTGCGGCACCAACGATCCAGCACGCTGCGCTCCACTCCCAGGCGCCGGGCGGCCTCGGATACGGAATACCCCTGATCGGTCACCAGGCTCACCGCATCCGACTTGAATTCATCGGAATACCGACGTCGAGTCTTCTTGGTCATGAACACCTCCATTGCCTCCATTATGAGGCTTATCGGGGTGTCCGCTCCAATTGGACCACTTCAGCCTGAGGCGTTATAGCCTGTGACCTAGATTATGCCCCCTGATGCCCTCTATTTCGATAGCTTGAATGGTATCCAAGCCCCTCCCGATCTGGAGTGAGGCTGCACGAACAAGGAAAGGCGACGAGGCCGATGATGCGTCAGACGAGCCCGGTAAGCCCGCTAGGCTGGCATCGTAGCCATTGACGCGAGAAACAGTGTGGGGGGCAAGCTCCCGCGACACGGTACTTGGTACCCGGCCCAGATGAGTGGCGATGGCTCGCATCATCATGATGACGTCTCGGTCTTCAGCAGAGAGGTGGCGATAGCAGTGAGTCATGGGAGCACCGTATCTGACCGGGTCAGGTGTTGCGCTAGGTTATTGAGAGCGCCATCCTTCGAGTTTCGAAAACATCGAGCTTACAGGTCTTTAACGATAAATCCCGCTTATCGCCATATCAAGGAAAAGCCATTGGTCATACACCTACAGTGCCATGCTCAAGATATGTCCCGCTTATCAACAACGAAATTCCAAATCGATATCTTGCGATAATGACGAACAACTATTTAATCAAAACAACCAGCCAAGATAAGAAATAAATTTATTTTCTGAAATATCGAACAATTTTTGCATAAGCAACATCGTTACCACAAACAGGAACACCCAAATAACCCACGAATCTATCCCACAATCTTACACGAAATTTATGTAACAAAGAGGCAACACGAGGGAAATTATGATTGACAAGCCCATCACAATGCTGGATGAAGTGTAACTCATTGAGTAATTCTGGCACCACCTCCACCTCATTTTTATTTCGCTTCAGCAAGGTGGAATACCAAAGATCATCAGCCGTAGGTGCTAATCCAAAGAATGAGTCGTCAGCAATGTCTTGTTCATCAAACATCGACCTGGTTAAAACTGCCCCACCGCCAAAGGTAATGATAAAATCATCTTTAGCAACAACGGAATGGCCAATTAAACCCCAATATATATAGGACGTTTTTTTTCCCAAGAAGTTGACACGCTTAGATCGAACTCTAGACGCCACGGGCTTACCGCCCGATTCCTCATAGGCAGCCAACAATCCGCTGAGCCAATCCCGGCCATAAAAAATATCGTCATCTGCAGTGACTATTACGTCATCCCGTGTCGCCTCTCGTAGCATAGGAATCAGCTTGCGGTAGGGCCCTGTATTAGGCACCCAACGAATACTAACATACCCTTTCCCAACTTCCGGCAGAGACTCCAGTAACTGATCAACCGCCTCGCTGTCAGCGATGCCTGTATCTCGAAGATATGGTTCCTTAGAAATCCATAAATTGATTCGATCAGGCAATCTAGATTGCAACAAAATCGAAGTGAGTGAGATACGGCAAAAATCTAGCCTTTGAGAAGTAGTGGTGAGATTTACGGTTATCAATGAAACACCTTAAGTGCCTGGTCTAGAGTTTTCGTGCCTGAATTCAAACAATAAGCGCAGCACCTGCGGTATCCAGGCCTCCTGAGTATTCCCCCAGAAACACTTGCGCCGGCGTCCGATAGCCGAGCCGTTTTCGAGGGCGGTCATTCAGCTTCGTGACCACTTTGCGCAGCTTGTCATCGGTGACCTGGCGGAAATCCGTTCCCTTGGGGAAGTACTGCCGTATCAAGCCATTCGTGTTCTCGTTGGTCCCACGCTGCCCGGAACAGTAGGGATCACAGAAGTACATCGCCGCCGTCACCGCCTTGGCCACAGCTTCGTGGCCGGCGAATTCCGAGCCATTGTCCAGCGTGATGGTCTGGACCGCTCCCCGACGCGGCTTCAGCAGGCGGATCATGGCCGCTTGCGTTAGCTCGGCCGAGACCCTGGGCAGTCGTGCCGCCAGTAGATAGCCGCTGCGACGTTCGACCAGCGTGACCAAGCCCGATTGTTTGTGGCCCTGTATCACGGTGTCGCCCTCCCAGTGGCCGATGAAGCGCCGGTCATCGACCTCATCCGGGCGGTGTTCGATCCCGACTCGGTTTGGGATCCTACCCAACCCGGCGCTCTTGGCCTGCGCGCGGTGCTTATTGCGACGTTTGGGCTGACGGAGATGCCGCCAGAGATCACCACCCCGTGCCTTGTTATCCCAAATCAAGGAGTAGATCCATTGATGACTGACACCAACGCCGGCCAAAGGCGCCATGAAGCCACTGATTTGCTGTAGGCTCCACTCCTCACGCAGCCGGCCGACAACGGCGGCCATCATGCTCGGCAGGCGCTTCGTCCACTTGGCGGCGGTACGGCGCCGATGATCACTGAGGGTCTGGGCCCGCTCGGGATCATAGCCATCGGCGGTGGCGTTGCGGCCAAGCTCGCGGCTGATCGTGCTGCTGTGGAGGCCCAGCTCCCTGCCGATCTGGCGCTGGCTCATGCCCAAGTCATAGCGGGCGTGGATCTGATATCGTTGTGTCTGGGTCAGCTGTCGGTATCCCATGCTCTGCTTCACTTTGGTAGGTGAGCCGAGAAGGGTACCGGCGCTGCCCCTCATGCCTCTACCTCGCGGTCCAAAGTGCTGCGGTTATTCTATGAATCCAGGTAAGTAAGATGCGCTAAACGGGGGGGGCCAACGTCTGGGTCATCATTATGTCTTAATAATAGGGGACTCCTATGATCCCATTCCATCCCCAGGTCGTTCAAGAATGCCATTTCAACACTCTGGCCGCCGCACTTCGGAATATGAACAAATATACATTTATGTTTATGTGAAATCATATTTTTATCAAAATCAATAACCGAAAAAATGATAATCAGCTCGATAAACTTCTCGTATCGCAGAACTAGCTGTCTCGCTGATGATTTCAGAACATTCAGTCGACTTGTTGATCAACGGCAGACCACCACAACAACCTAAATGCAAATGCTTCGCAATTTTTTTAAAGTCATTATCGATCGTTTCGAACCGACCAACATAATCAACCTGAATGTCGCCCTTCCAATCGCAGAGATACCAAGCCTGAGGCCGAAAAATCGGATGATTAATCATACTACCAGCTACAAGCTCACGATCTACAAAATCATTAAAACCATTGTATTTTTCGAGATATCTCGCAACTTCTAAATCTCCCGCCTTATTTCCACCAGCTTTCAGGTATTTATATCCTGATAAGGCACGATCAAGTGGGTTTCTCACAAAAGCAAACTTATAGAACTCTTGAAATTTTTTAGGTGATGCCTGTTCATAAACCCACCAAGGAAGATGGCGGCGTCCAGTTTCCGGCTCTCCTAGCGCGACACGCACAGCGGTTCCGGCTGCCTTGGGAATATGAATGAAAATTACTTTTCTCTTTAGACTAGCCGATGTATACGGAAAAAATGCCTGTTGATACATAGACCGCCCTTTTGAGAGCACTTTCCTGATCATGTATTTAAACTTCGCTCTTTAAGGGAGAACTCAAAATACCGAGCAATTGATACCAATTCGACGCTTAACCATAGCGTGCAAGAATCCGTTCCACACAACCACCCCGATAGCTACACCCGCAGCCGCACCAATGGCCCCAAACATTGGCACGAGAACCAAACAAAGTGAGATATTAACTACGACGGCAAGCATTTGCCCTTTAAGGGTTTCTCGCTCGTAGCCGCTCATTGAGAGAAAGTATCCAACCGAACCGAAGAAAACATTCAACAACTGACCTAGTGAAATAACGACAACAGGCCAGTACGAAATACTTGAATAGCTCTCCCCAAACGCCATGCTAATTAGAGGCTCACCACCAATAATAAGTGCTGCAGCAACCGGAAGAGCCAAAAGCAAACTCCCTCTGGCTGACTTCCTAGCAAGTTGCTGCAACAGTGTTTTATCCCCATCTCGATGGGCACGCACGATGTAGGGGGCTATTACCATATTTACCAGCGTGAGTGATAACACAACAAACTGTCCGCCCCGCTCAGCAACCCGCATAGCAGCAACTTGATCATCTGTGCTAAGGAAACCCAGAACAATAACCCCAATCTGTGCGTTAAAAGCGCTAAACAGTGCAATCATGCTGAAAGGTAGTAACGCACTTTTCCAATGCACCAACTGGTAGTCGCCAGCTACCCCTTTTGCTTCGCGTGGCTGAATTCTGAAGAACATCCAACTTGCAACCAGGAATACAAGACCAGCACCTATTACCTGACTCCAGATAGCTGCCTCAGTATTTAATAGGCCTTGCCAGGCCAACATGGCGATCAACCCTAACATAACAACAGGTCGGATCATCTGGTTTGGCAACTCGGCATAGACTGGCAAGCCAAGGCCTTTGATAGTCCCCGTTCGCACTGCAGCCAGTCCGCCAAGCGGCACCATCAACAATGCGATGGGAAGAAGTGCCCACTTGCCCTCTGTTGGCACTAGGTCAAACCCGGCTCTCAGTACCCAATAGCCGATAAGCAAGATAGTAGCTACCAGCAGCACCCATGCGTGTGAGGCTTTCAAGGCTCCTTGATACAATGCCCAATTCTTTGCATGGGCGAATTTAGCAACTTCTCTAGTTAGAAGCTGTGGCAGACCACCACTTACCGGCAAAGAAATGAGGGGCACCAGTGCCATGATGAAAGCGTACTGCCCAAACCCTTCTGGCCCCAAGGTACGAGCCAGAACAATGCTGGTTACTAAGCCTACTGGTATGGAAAGCAGCTTTATGATCCCAACGCCCATAAAACTTTTGATTAGCTGCTTTTTTAGACTCAAGATTATTCATTCCAAAATCATGGTTGGTTCAATCAGTAACTCACTCACCAAGGAGAAACGAGCCAGTTGATGAATGACTTTACCGTCTCATGAACATCACGCATTCCTTACCAAGGCTTTACTTCCAGTTGAGAACAGAATGACCCTGATTTAAATTCATTTTTTACCGGCAATGCCCAAGCGCCTTTTAATATCGCCTGCAGGCCATACTCCACTTTTTGGCCTGCAGAACGCAAAGTGAGGCCCATATTCTTGCAGTCTGCCCCCGCAAATATGCGGGATGGCGAGTTTCGTGAAAATCACTGCAAAATGGCGAAAGGGCCCGCCATCTTGCGAATTACGCTAGTGCCGATGGCCGCAAAGGTGCAGGACCGATAATGCAACAATGCGGGAAAGGCCGTTTCGCCAAACGCCCCGCAATGTTGCAGGGCAGGCCGCATGATCGCAAAACCACCACATGTAACCCATTGATTTTACGAAGGTAACGCGATAAGGGGCGGTTATCGTGCCCCGCTACCGGTTAACATCGTCTTGAGCGTACGAATCACGATCAGCACATCGAGCCAGAACGAGAAATTCTTGATGTAGTAGAAATCGTACTCAAGCTTGCGAATCATGCCTTCCACTTCGGCGGCATAGCCCTGCTCTACTTGGGCCCAACCAGAAATGCCGGGGCGCACCACGTGACGGTAGTGGAAGAACGGCACATCCTTCTCATACCAGTCCGCCAGATTCATGGATTCGGGGCGCGGACCGATCAGACTCATATCGCCCTTCAACACATTGAACAGCTGGGGCAGCTCATCGATGCGGTATTTACGGATAACGTTACCGACACGAGTGATGCGAGGGTCCTCCCCATCGACGGTGAAACCCGCCCCCTTCTGGTCGGTATACATGCTGCGAAATTTGTAGACGATAAAGGGTCGGCAGTGAAACCCCATGCGCTGCTGCTTGAAGATGGCTGGGCCGGGGCTGTCCATTCGAATCGCCACAGCCGTGATGGCCATCACCGGTAACACGATAGGCATCAGCACCAAGGCTGCCAGAAAGTCGAGAACGCGCTTGACGACTTCGTAGCCCTCGTCGGGCTGAAGGCTACCGTAACGGTTCTCGTAGAGGTGCCCCAGCTGCACGCGCCCGCTCAACATTTCGAAGGCGCTGGTGGCGTGATAGACAGGAATACGGTGGATCGTGCAATTGGCAAGGAAGCGTTCCCATTCCTCCGGCATGTCACCACGCAGGTCGGCGACCACGCCATCGATACGGGTCTGGTCGAGGTCAGGCACATCGAGCACTCGCCAATCCACACCATGGTTATGGCAAAGCTCCGGCGCCTTACCGAAAGGCACTACCGCCAGCTTTGGAATACGGAATCGAGCACCAATAAGGTAGCCGCCACCGCAATACGCCAGCGCAACAAGATAGCTGATGAACACATGCAGGGCGGAATATTCGATGCCGAGCGCCACCAGTGCCAGAACCAGCAATCCGTAACAAATGCTGATGCTCGGTGTAATCAGCAGCGAGGCTTTGGTGCCGGGAAGGCGGGCGAGACGCTGAACCGCATTAATCGATACGGTATAGGCGATGGCGGTGCCGGTCAGCGCTGCCCAAAGAGCAGTGGGAGCCTGCTGCCAGAACCCCCACCCCCAGTGCCAAAGGGCTGGAGCCAGTACAGCGATGCAGAGGCCGAGGAGCAGTTGCAGTTTGTAACTGAAAAGCAGACGTTCGAAGAAACGGGAATGCCGACGTTGGCGTTCCAGCGGTGGATTGATGGTATCCATGCGTATCCCTTGCTCATCATGAGCTGATAAAACGTGTTATTCACGGTCCCTATGTTCTTGTTATAGGCAGGCTCGTGGGAGTGCTGGCATTTTGCCCTTCCCTAGAGGGCAGCCGGCATTGGGCCTGTGGTGTTGCTTATATCGATGCTTCGTTCGGTGTTTCGACTGAAGGTCCAGACCCCAGGCGGAGGTATGCCGCGCTGGAGGGCCATTGTGTGGTTTTGAGGCTCGACCGGGGGCTGACCCTGTGGCTTGTTGATGAGCTGGCAGCCGACTCAATAAACGGGCTTATTTGTAAGCGTAGTTGTAGTAGCCGTAGCCGTAGCTGGTGGCAGCCTTGCGTTCCATGGCGTTGAGGATGGCGCCTTTAACCGGCACACCTGAAGTTGCGAGGCGACGCTGGGCGATCTCCAGCTCCTTCACCGGGTTTACCTGGAAACGGGTGACCATCAGCGTGGTGCCGCACTGCTTGCCGATCACCGCCGCGTCGGTCACGGCCAGGATCGGCGGGGTGTCGATGACGACCAGGTCATATTGCTCACGAATGTCGGCTAAAAACTGGCTGAAGCGTTCCTGCATCAGCAGCTCGGAAGGGTTGGGCGGAGCGCTGCCGCGTGAGATGTAGTCAAGCCCTTCGATGCTGCCGGAACGCGTCACGTCGGCCAGCGCGGCCTTGCCGGAAAGAAGCTCGGAAAGGCCACCTTCACTGCGACCGCCGAAGGCATGGTGCACATGACCCTTGCGCATGTCGGCATCGACCACCAGCACCTTCTGCCCGGCCTGGGCGCACACCGCGGCGAGGTTGATGGTGACGAAGCTCTTGCCGATGCCCGGGCTCGGGCCGGTAATCGCCAGCAGGTTGTCGCCGGCCTCCAGCATCGCGAAGTGCAGGCTGGTGCGCAGGCCGCGAATCGCCTCGATGGCGGTGTCCGCCGGCGCTCGCTCGGCGAGAATACCGGTGCTGATGTCCTGGCCACCCTTGTCGTTGCGGTGCTTGACGCGCTTGACCAGCTTGCCCTGCTCGTCGGAGAGCGGCACGGAAGCGTAAACCGGGATGCCGGCATCCTCGATCTGTTCGGGCGACTCCACGCCGCGGCGCAGCAGCCCGCGCACCAGCACCAGGCCCACGGCGAGCATGCCGCCCAGCAGCGTGGCCAGCACCACGATCAGCGGCTTCTTGGGCTCTACCGGTGCCGGTTGCACGGCGGCCTCATCCAGAATACGCACGTTACCGACCGTGCTGGCCCGGGCAATCTTCATCTCCTGCATCTTGTTGAGCAGTTGAACGTAGACTTCCTGGTTGACCTGAACGTCACGACTCATCCGCAGCACCTGCTGCTGCGTCTCGGGCAGGCTGTCGACGCGTTCCTCGAGCTGGTCGCGCTCGTTCTGCAGCTGCTGCTTCTTCTCGAGCAAGGCCTGGTAGGTCGGGTGGCTGGTGGTGAAGCGCCGAGAGATTTCCGCCTCGGTGAAGGAAAGCTCGTTAAGCTGCTTCTCGAGATCCACGATACGCTCGAGCAGCGATTCGGTTTCCATCGACAGGTCCACGCTGTCGCGCTCGGTGCGATAAGAGTTGAGCTGATCTTCCGCCTGGCGAAGCTGTTCGCGCACCTGGGGTGTCTGATTCTCGAGGAACTCGAGGCTCTTCTCCGCCTCGGCGGCCTGACGCTGAATGTTCTGGGTCAGGTAGACCTCACTGACGGCATCCAGCACCCGAGCGGCGCGCTGAGGGTCGGTATCGCTCAGCGACAGGTCCAGCAGGCCGCTGTCCTTGCCTTGCTGGCTGACACCGAAACGTGAACGCAGGTCGTTGATCGCCGCCAGCCGCGAGGACTTCTGCAGGGTGAAGGTCGCACCTTCGCCGGCCTGAAGCTCGGCAACGCGCAGCTGCACGCTTCCATCCAGGAATGACTCATCGGTGCCGGCCTTCCCCTCACCCAGCTCGCGGTCTTCCAGGCTCAGCCGGTAGCGATCCTCGCCGAGCACCGTTAGCTCGAACGGCTCGCCAACGAACGCCGGCGACACCTGGAACTTGGCGACATTGATCGCTTCGCCGGCCCACACGCTGGCCTCGGCGAACCCGGGGCGCTCCATGCCATGGCGGACCAGAAAATCACCGACCACCGGCAGACGCTCCGGGGTCACGTGCAATGTCAGCTGTTCCTGATCAACCGCCCGCCCGAGCACCATGCGTGAACGCAGAATGCCCACCTCGGTATCCGCCGAGGGCTCCTCGCCGAGAATCGACTTCACGTCCTCGAGGGGGTTGCTCATCCCGGCCTTCTTCTCGACCTGCACCAGGGCATCGGCGCGATACACCGGCGTCGCCAGCAGCGCATAGGCAACGCCAGCCACGGCAAACACCGCGGTGATGCCGATGATCCACCACTTGTGATCGAGCAGCAGGCCGAACAGGCGCCCCAGGTCGATTTCGTCGTCGGCCATCGGTGATGGCTTCGTTCCAAGATTTTGCGAGTCTGACATCTGGCGTGAATTCTCCAGGCTCGGTGGTTCAGCTACAAGCGGCCAAGCGGCCAAGCGGCCAAGCGGCCAAGCGGCCAAGTGCTATGTTGAAAGCTCGATGGCGCGGTGGGGCTGGTAGCGATGAAATTTGAAGACTTGCTGGTATGGAAGCGCTCCGCACGCTTATGTGCAGAAGTGTTCCAAACTTTCAGTCAATCTAGGGAATTCGGATTCAAGGACCAGATCACTCGGTCCGCGTTATCTATCGCCAGCAATATCGCCGAAGGCTATGAAAGAGACAGTGATCGCGATCGAGTCAAGTTTTTCAGCTATGCCAAAGGCTCATGTGCAGAACTCAGGGCGCAGATCTATATCGGCATGGAAGTCGGATACATCAACAGAGCTGAAGGGCGGCGCTGGGCCGAAGAAACCCGTGAAATTTCCAAAATGCTCTACGGCCTGATGCGCAAGCTACGCCAGTAAGCGCCATACTGCCTTGTCGGCTGCTTGCTGCTTGGCCGCTTGGCTGCTTGGCTGCTTGGCTGCTTGGCTGCTTGGCTGCTTGGCTGCTTGGCTGCTTGGCTGCTTGGCTGCTTGGCTGCTTGGCTGCTTGGCTGCTTGGCTGCTTGGCCGCTCGGCGCTTGGCCGCTTGCAGCTCAGACCTTGGCCGCCCAAGCCTCGGTCGCCTCTTTCAACATTCGATGCACATGTTCGAAGGCTTCAGGGCTCTTGCGATAGGGATCGGGAATCTCGAGGCCCTTGCCGCCGTCGAGCCAGCGGCCGATCAGCATCGTCTTGCCCAGTGCGGCGGGCGCCATCTCGCCGATGGCACGGCGTTGCCCTTCGCTCATTACCAGGATGAGATCGGCGGATTGCAGCATCTCTTGGGTGATCTGACGTGCCTGATGGGCCTCGACGTCCAGGCCTTCGGCTTCGGCCAATTCTCGTGCCGTCGGCTCGACGCCATGGCCCACCAATGCACCCAGCCCGGCGGATTCCACGTGACGCCCCGGCAGGGAGGCCTTGAGCATGGCCTCCCCGACCGGGCTACGGCAGATGTTACCGGTGCAGACGACAAGCAGGTGCTGAAACATCAGAGGTCATTCCGCAGATCGTTAGCGTCATTGGCCGCTCGTGTAACCTGATACAGCGCGGTCACCGTCGGCAAGATCTGATTGATGGTGCGGTTCCAGCGACCCAGGGAGGTGGTGGTCACATAGACCACGTCAGATGGCTCGAGGCGGAACTGCGTGCCGAGCACCATCGCCGCGGCGTTACGGGCATTCAGCTGATAGACGGTGGCCAACTTGTCCTGGCGCTGGGTATTGCGGCGAAACACGAAGATGCCACTGGCATCGGCCTGGGCCTCGTTGAAGCTGCCGGCACGGCTCAGCGCTTCGGTCAGGGTGATCGGCGAGCGGCCCATGGGCAGCGACTGGGGCTCGCTCACCTCCCCCATCACAAACACCTGTTGCTCACCAAGATCGGGCACGTGCAGCACGTCATTATCCTGAAGCAGGAGGTCGCTAGACAGGTTGCCCTCGTTGAGCATGCCGTACACGTCGAGGGTGCGAGTTTCACCGTCTCGGGTCAGCTGCACACCGTGCCAGTTGGCCTGAGGCCCAAGCCCGCCACTCATGCTGATGGCGTCCAGCACCGTCATCGGCACATTGGTGATCGGCAGCTGCCCTGGCTCCCCTACCTCACCGGAGATCAACACGTCCTGGGAGTTGTAGGCGGCGATGCGCACTTCGACCTGAGGCGCGGCGATGAATTCGGCCAGCTGGCGTGAGATGGTCTCCCGCACTTCCGACACCGTCTGCCCTTCAACGGCCACTTCGCCGATATAGGGATAGTAGATGGTGCCGTCCGGCTGAACGGTATTGCCCGACTCCGCCGCGCTGCGCTCACTGCCAGCGGGAATGGTCAGTTCAGGGTGGTCATAGACGATGATGCTCAGCACATCGCCCTTGCCGATGCGATAGTCGTAACTGCCCAGGGCGACGCGCTGGGCCTCGCTCATCTGTTTCAACGCCTGGTCATCCGGCGCGCGCTCTTGGCTGGCGATCAGGCCGAGGGTGATCGGTTCCACATCGACGAGATCGTCTACCGGCGCACTCTCGACGTCGGCATCGAAATGGCTACCGGGGGCGAAGGCGCATCCCGAGAGCCAGGCCACGCTGAGCAGGCTCGCCAGGAGTTTGAGAGGCGTTGAATGACGCATGCGGACTGCCTGTATTGAGTACTAGTTTTGTCATCAGGGCACGCTACCGCCCCGAGGTGTCATGGCGCATCCCCGAGGCCTGTATCGCTTGGCAACGCGCCAAAAACGTCAATGTAGATCATGCAAAATGAATAGCTTGCGGATCATACATGACCTGGCAATGACATCACCAGCACCGTGTGCGCCGGTATCAGATATGTATGAGATGCGCGATATTGCCTGTAGGAGATCGCTTACAAACCATTCATTTGCTTATTGTTTGATGCCTCTTTGGCAGCCTTTCACCCAAAAAAGACTCCGCGACCGCTATCACCTCACTGCAACCGCTATGCGCTAGCCTTTAAAAGCATTAGCATGATGCTGTAGAAGCATGACCGTCACAGACGCAAGGGAGATTCAAGATGCTCAAGAAAGGACTGGCTTATCTCGCCATCGCCGGCATGACGGCCTCTCCGCTGGCCATGGCGCAGAGCGAAACCGGCGCTGGCGGCGGCGGTAGCGCCGGTGCAGGTGCGGGTACGGCGGGTGCCAATGCGGGTGCCGGCGCAGGCGGTGCAGCCGGCGCCGGTGGTGGCGCAGGCGCGGGCGCAGCGGGCGCAGGCGCTGGTGGCCTGGCGGCCGCAACCGGCCTTTCTACCGCTGCCCTTACGGGGCTGGCCGTGGCCGGCGCCGTCGCTGTCGGTGTCGGCGTAGCGGCTTCCGGCGGTGGCGGAGGCGGTGATGGAGACAGCGGCACCACCGGCACCACCGGTACTCGCTAAACGCCATGACCCTACGCGCGGTATATGGCCGAACACGAGGCCGCCTGCGGGCGGCCTCATCTTGTGTAGCATTGGGCGTCGCACTCGCCTCGCTGAGCGGCTGTGCCAGTTCCGGCGAGACACCCCTCGGCGCCTCGCTGAATGCCATCCTCTCTGGCGGCGACGCCTCCGCCCAGGCCGACGCGATACCCTACGCCTCCCTCGATGCGCGTATCGGCGATATCCAGGGCCTGATGGTGATGGGCGCCCAGGCTGGCGACATGACCTACTGGCCCGGGCGCAATGGCGTGGTGCTGGAACTCGAGCAAGGCGGCCTGCATGCCTTTCAGGGCCTGGATGCACGATTGCTCGGCACGCAATACACGCCCTATTTCCCCTGGCAGCACACCGCTTCCGAACCGGTCACGCTGACGCGCCAGGCTCAGGATGCCGCCGGCGACATACGGCGCTTCCAGGCCGAAGGCGCGCCGCACTGCTCGCCCGCACAAGACTTCGAGCTGCCGCTGGGCGAACGCCGCCTTGAGACCTGCCAGATCGACTGGCACTGGGCGACCGGCGACATCACCAGCGCGACCTATTGGCGCGATCCCGCCACGCACCGCCTCTGGGCCGCGACCGAGACACCCTGGCCGAGCGGCCCGGAGGTCTCGTGGCGCGTCGCTCGCCACTGGTGGTAAGCCCGACATGAGCCGCCGCATGCGAACACTCCGTAACACTGCCTTGCGTCTTTTCCAAACGCCTCACCTGCGGGCTTACGCACGTCGCCTTCTGGGCAGCGCTCTGCTCGGCGCGTCACTGGTCTCGGCCCCGTCATCGATGGCACAGACCGCCGAGCCCGCGACTCTGATCGACGCCTGGCTGAAGTGGCAACAACAGCGCCAGGCGGCCGACCAGCCGCCCTTCGACTGGACCTACAGCTTTGCCCTGCGCCATGCCGACGCCGACCAGCTGGCCGAACGCCGCGCACGCCTGATCGCCGAAATCGAGGGCCTTGGCCCGGTGCTCGCGGCCGCGGGGCAGCAGCCCCTGCCCGATGCCCTGGCCCGCTGGTCGAGGCGGCTGCAGAGCATGCCCGCCAGGCCCGCCCGCAGCGCCGAGCCACTGGGGCTGATATCGCTGGCCGGCGCGCTGCGACAGAATCCGCCCATGGCCGACATCGACAGCCTCGGCACCTGCCACACGCCTGGCTGGGTGGAAGCCTGGACCCTGACCGGCGTGCAGCGCATCGACTGGTGGCCCGGCATGAGCGTCGACACCCTGCTCGACCGCCTGCCGGCCTCGGCGACCCAAGGGCTGGATGAGGTCAGCGTCATCCCCCCCCGCGGCCAGTCGCGCACGCTCGGCATCGCCGCCTGGAACCGCCAGGATGCCCCACTGGCGCCCGGCGCCCGCCTCGCCGTGCGTCTGCCCGAGCATTCTCAGGAAGCCCACATCATCAATCGTGAACTGGCCGCCTTCCTGGCGAGCCGACTGCCCGGCGACGACTGCACCCTATGGCCAAACTAGTTTCAGGGGTCAGCCCCCGCTATTTCCTTGCCACCCAGCTGCTAGGCCTGACGCCCCTGCTGCTTGTCTCCCACACCGCCATGGCCGACAACCTGGGCACCGGCCAGAGCGATTTCGGCGGCGTGGGCCTGATGCAGACGCCCACGGCGCGGATGAATGAGGTCGGCAACTTCGCCGCGAGCTGGAGCCGCACCGAGCCCTACCGGCGCTTCAACGTCTTCGCCCAACCGCTCGACTGGCTGGAGGTGGGCTTTCGCTATGTCTCGGTGGAAAACCGTCGCTATGGCGAAGAGATCGCCGGTGACCGCGACTATCTGGATAAAGGCATCGACGCCAAGTTTCGGCTTCGCGAGGAGGGGCGTTACTGGCCCGAGCTGGCCCTGGGGCTGCGCGACGCCGGCGGTACCTCCCAGTTCGGCGCCGAGTATCTGGTCGCCAGCAAGCGCTGGAACTCGCTGGATGTCAGCCTGGGGCTGGGCTGGGGCTATCTCGGCAGCGCTGCTGATGCCGACTCGCCACTGGGCTGGATCGACCAGCGCTTCGACGACCGCCCCGATAATGCCGGCGGCGACCAGGGTGGCGAGTTCGCCCTGAGCCAGCTGTTTCGCGGCCCCATGTCGCTGTTCGGCGGCGTCGAGTACCAGACACCCTGGGACCCGCTGATCCTGCAGCTCGAATACGAGGGCAACGACTATGCCCACGAGCCCCAGGACAACGACCAGCCGCAGGACTCGCGCTTCAACGTCGGCGCTCGCCTGCGGCTCGGTGACAGCTTCGAGCTGCGCAGCGGCTGGCAGCGCGGCAACACGGCGATGCTCGGCCTGAGCTTCTCCACCAACCTGGCGGGCCTGGCCCAGGTCAAGCGCGATCCGCCGCCCCGTTCACTGAACGCCCCGGCCGATCCTGACTGGGCCACCACGGCGCGCTCCCTGCAGCGCAACGCCGGCATCCGCGTCGACGCGATCCACCGCGACGGCAACGACCTCACCGTGACCGGCGAGCCTACGACCTACCGCGCGCTCAGCCAGAGCGAGGGCCGTGCCAACAGTATCCTCAGCGCCAAGGCCGACGACGACGTCGACACCTTCCACTACCGCTGGCAGCGAAAGGGCCTGACCCTGCGCGAGGACGTGCACGACCGCGACGCCTTCGAGGCCGCCGCTCAGAGCGCCTCGGCCGATACCGCCTACCGCTATGGCATCTACTCCCGCGCGCGCCTGAACGAACCCTCGGGCGAATCGCTCTATCAGGGCGATGCCCAGCGCGCTTCCTGGAGCGTCGGACCCGCCGTCGAGCAGAACTTCGGCGGCCCGGATGGTTATCTGTACCGGCTCTCTGCCTATGCCTCGGGCGAATACACCACCGACCGCAACGGCTGGTTCTCGGGTAGCGTGACCGCCACCCTGGCCGACAACCTCGACGAGTACGAGTACATCGCCGACTCCGACCTGCCGCGGGTGCGCACCTACATCGGCGACTACCTGGCCGAGACCGATCTCGGCATCAGCAACCTGCAGTACACCCGCACCGCCAAGCTCGGCGACGACCTCTACGCCATGGGCTATGGCGGCCTGCTGGAGATGATGTACGCCGGCGCCGGCGGCGAAATGCTGTATCGGCCCTTCGATGCCGGCTGGGCCCTGGGGCTGGATCTCAACTGGGTGCGCCAGCGCGACTTCGACCAGCAGTTCGGCCTGCGCGACTACGAGACCTGGACCGGCCACGCCACCGCCTACGTCGATACCGGCTACGAGGACATCCTCGCCAAGCTCAGCGTCGGCCGCTACCTGGCCGGCGACTACGGCGCCACCGTCGACCTCTCACGCGAGTTCGACAACGGCGTGCGCATCGGCGCCTGGGCCACCTTCACCGATGCCGGCGACAGCTACGGCGAGGGCAGCTTCGACAAGGCCTTCTACGTCACCGTCCCGCTGGACGCCTTCTTCGTGCGCTCCAGCCGCAGCAGCGCCACCATCGCCTGGCAGCCGCTCACCCGCGACGGCGGCGCCCGCCTCGGCCGGCGCTATGCCCTCTACCCCCTCACCGAAGAGCGCGACCTCGGCCGCTACTGGGAGGAGTACGACAAGACCTGGGAGTAAATCGCAGGAATTCGGAATTGGGGAATTCGGGGACAGGCACTCGGAATTCGGGGACAGGAGGAATTCGGGGACAGGAGGAATTCGGGGACAGGAGGAATTCGGGGACAGGCACTCATTACCCACACGACCCGTCGTACCTGTCCTACATCCTCACGGCATGCCGCGACGTAATCTAGGAAGTCGAGAGCACTCCACGAGGGCATGCCATGGCTCGCCAGGCCCGGTTTCTGCTGCCGAATACGCCGCTGCATCTCGTGCAACGAGGCAACAATCGCGGCGTCTGCTTCGCCACCGAGGACGACTGTCGGCACTACCTGGAACTGCTGGAGACGATCAGCCGCGACAGCGGGATCCAGATTCACGCCTATGTGCTGATGACCAACCACGTCCACCTGCTGGCCTCTCCGGGTGACGATCCCGGCGCCATCAGCGCTATGATGAAGCGACTGGGCCAGCGCTATGCCCAGCGCTTCAACCGCCTCTACCGGCGAACCGGCACCCTGTTCGAGGGACGCTTTCGCTCCTGCCTGGTAGCAGAAACCTCCTATTTGCTGGCTTGCCACGCCTATATCGAGCTCAACCCGGTAAGGGCCGGCATGGTAACGCATCCCGCCGAGTACCGCTGGTCCAGCTATCGCGCCAATGCCCAGGGTGAGATCGATTCCCTCATCACACCACACCCCAACGTCCTCGGCTTGGGCCAGACGGCGGAACAGCGCGGACGGCACTATCGGGAGCTCTTCCACCGCACTCTCGACCCTGCTCTCCTCGATCAGATTCGACATACCACCCATAGCGGCCTGGTGCTCGGCACCGAGCGATTCCAGCAACAAGTTGCCGCGCTACTCGGACGACGCACCACGCCCGGCAGACCCGGCCGCAAACCCAAAAAGCAATTGAAAACCTAACAAAAAGAAGATGGCCGGCATAAGCCAACCATCTCCTTTAATTGGGGTCTGTCCCCGATTTCTCTCATTACCCACACGACCCGTCGTACCTGTCCTACATCCTCACGGCATGCCGCGACGTAATCTAGGAAGTCGGGAGCACTCCACGAGGGCATGCCATGGCTCGCCAGGCCCGATTTCTACTGCCGAATACGCCGCTGCATCTCGTGCAACGAGGCAACAATCGCGGCGTCTGTTTCGCCACCGAGGACGACTGTCGGCACTACCTGGAACTGCTGGAGACGATCATCCGCGACAGCGGGATCCAGATTCACGCCTATGTGCTGATGACCAACCACGTCCACCTGCTGGCCTCTCCGGGTGACGATCCCGGTGCCATCAGCGCTATGCCCAGCGCTTCAACCGCCTCTACCGGCGAACCGGCACCCTGTTCGAGGGACGCTTTCGTTCCTGCCTGGTAGCAGAAACCTCCTATTTGCTGGCTTGCCACGCCTATATCGAGCTCAACCCGGTAAGGGCCGGCATGGTACCGCATCCCGCCGAGTACCGCTGGTCCAGCTATCGCGCCAATGCCCAGGGTGAGATCGACTCCCTCATCACACCACACCCCAGCGTCCTCGGCCTGGGCCAGACGGCGGAACAGCGCTGCCGGCACTATCGGGAACTCTTCCACCGCACTCTCGAACCTGCTCTCCTCGATCAGATTCGACATACCACCCATAGCGGCCTGGTGCTCGGCACCGATCGATTCCAGCAACAAGTTGCCGAGCTACTCGGACGACGCACCACGCCCGGCAGACCCGGCCGAAAACCAAAAGGCGATTGAAATCCCAACAAAAAGAAAACGGCCGGCAAATGCCGACCGTCTCCTTTAATTGGGGTCTGTCCCCGATTACGTGTCGTACGTGTCGGGTCCCGTGTGATTGACCACCCGCTTGGTAAATAACTCAGGACGTTTGGCCTGCCATTCCTTCATCACCACAATCGGTGATTGGTGGTGCAGCGCCTTCTGCGGGATGTGGTGATTGTACA
>NZ_JBIEKF010000012.1:0-2872 GCF_043496975.1 Halomonas sp. B23F22_10
AGGGCATGAGATACGTCTCAAGCGTATCCGGCAATTGTCGTGGTTGTCATCGCGGATCAGACCCCTTGGGGTTATATGGTCAAGCGATGAAGCGCACACGGTGGATGCCTTGGCAGTCAGAGGCGATGAAAGACGTGGAAGCCTGCGATAAGGTTCGGCGAGGTGGCAAACAACCTGCGACCCGGACATCTCTGAATGGGGAAACCCACCTATCGTCAGATAGGTATCGTACACTGAATACATAGGTGTACGAGGCGAACCGGGGGAACTGAAACATCTAAGTACCCCGAGGAAAAGAAATCAACCGAGATTCCCCCAGTAGCGGCGAGCGAACGGGGACCAGCCCTTAAGCGGGTGAAAGGTTAGGCGAATGAGTTGGGAAACTCAGCGATACAGGGTGATAGCCCCGTAGTCGAAAGCCTGATCCCGTGAAATCGAGTAGGTCGGGGCACGTGAAACCCTGATTGAAGATGGGGGGACCATCCTCCAAGGCTAAATACTCCTGACTGACCGATAGTGAACCAGTACCGTGAGGGAAAGGCGAAAAGAACCCCGGAGAGGGGAGTGAAATAGACCCTGAAACCGTGTGCGTACAAGCAGTGGGAGCGGGCTCGTCCCGTGACCGCGTACCTTTTGTATAATGGGTCAGCGACTTATATTCAGTGGCGAGCTTAACCGTATAGGGGAGGCGTAGGGAAACCGAGTCTTAACTGGGCGACCAGTCGCTGGATATAGACCCGAAACCGGGCGATCTATCCATGAGCAGGTTGAAGGTTGAGTAACATCAACTGGAGGACCGAACCAGGATCTGTTGAAAAAGATTTGGATGACTTGTGGATCGGAGTGAAAGGCTAATCAAGCCCGGAGATAGCTGGTTCTCCTCGAAAGCTATTTAGGTAGCGCCTCACGTATCACCGCCGGGGGTAGAGCACTGTTTCGGCTAGGGGGTCATCCCGACTTACCAACCCGAGGCAAACTCCGAATACCGGTGAGTGCAGCGTGGGAGACACACAGCGGGTGCTAACGTCCGTTGTGAAAAGGGAAACAACCCAGACCGTCAGCTAAGGTCCCCAAATCCTGGTTAAGTGGGAAACGATGTGGGAAGGCTCAGACAGCTAGGAGGTTGGCTTAGAAGCAGCCATCCTTTAAAGAAAGCGTAATAGCTCACTAGTCGAGTCGGCCTGCGCGGAAGATGTAACGGGGCTCAAACCAGGTACCGAAGCTACGGGTTCATCGAATGATGAGCGGTAGAGGAGCGTCGTGTACGCCGACGAAGGTGTGTCGAGAGGCATGCTGGAGGTATCACGAGTGCGAATGCTGACATGAGTAACGATAAGGGGAGTGAAAAACTCCCCCGCCGGAAGACCAAGGGTTTCTGTTCGACGCTAATCGGAGCAGAGTGAGTCGGCCCCTAAGGCGAGGCCGAAAGGCGTAGTCGATGGGAAACGGGTCAATATTCCCGTACTCCACTGTATTGCGATGGGGGGACGGAGAAGGCTAGGTGAGCCAGGCGTTGGTTGTCCTGGTGAAAGTCAGTAGGCTGGGGAATTAGGCAAATCCGGTTCCCCAAGGCCGAGAGACGAGACGAACAGACTACGGTCTGGAAGTCATCGATGCCACGCTCCCAGGAAAAGCCTCTAAGCTTCAGATACAGTGGAACCGTACCCCAAACCGACACAGGTGGTCAGGTAGAGAATACCAAGGCGCTTGAGAGAACTCGGGTGAAGGAACTAGGCAAAATGGTGCCGTAACTTCGGGAGAAGGCACGCCGGTATTAGGTGAAGCCCCTTGCGGGTGGAGCTGACGCCGGTCGAAGATACCAGGTGGCTGCAACTGTTTATTAAAAACACAGTACTCTGCAAACGCGTAAGCGGACGTATAGGGTATGACGCCTGCCCGGTGCCGGAAGGTTAATTGATGGTGTTAGCTCACGCGAAGCTCCTGATCGAAGCCCCGGTAAACGGCGGCCGTAACTATAACGGTCCTAAGGTAGCGAAATTCCTTGTCGGGTAAGTTCCGACCTGCACGAATGGCGTAATGATGGCCACGCTGTCTCCACCCGAGACTCAGTGAAATTGAAATCGCAGTGAAGATGCTGTGTACCCGCGGCTAGACGGAAAGACCCCGTGAACCTTTACTACAGCTTCACACTGGACGCTGATGTTGCTTGTGTAGGATAGCTGGGAGGCTTGGAAACTCGGTCGCCAGATCGAGTGGAGCCAACCTTGAAATACCAGCCTGGCATCATTGGCGTTCTAACTCCGGTCCGTTATCCGGATCGAGGACCGTGTGTGGTGGGTAGTTTGACTGGGGCGGTCTCCTCCCAAAGCGTAACGGAGGAGCACGAAGGTACCCTCAGCACGGTTGGAAATCGTGCAATGAGTGCAAGAGCATAAGGGTGCTTAACTGCGAGACAGACACGTCGAGCAGGTACGAAAGTAGGTTCTAGTGATCCGGTGGTTCTGTATGGAAGGGCCATCGCTCAACGGATAAAAGGTACTCCGGGGATAACAGGCTGATACCGCCCAAGAGTTCACATCGACGGCGGTGTTTGGCACCTCGATGTCGGCTCATCACATCCTGGGGCTGAAGTCGGTCCCAAGGGTATGGCTGTTCGCCATTTAAAGTGGTACGCGAGCTGGGTTTAGAACGTCGTGAGACAGTTCGGTCCCTATCTGCCGTGGGCGTTGGAGATTTGAGAAGCGCTGCTCCTAGTACGAGAGGACCGGAGTGGACGTACCTCTGGTGTTCCGGTTGTCACGCCAGTGGCATCGCCGGGTAGCTATGTACGGACGGGATAACCGCTGAAAGCATCTAAGCGGGAAGCCCCCTTCAAGATGAGATCTCCCCGAGGCCTCGAGCCTCCTGAAGG
>NZ_JBIEKF010000001.1:0-288655 GCF_043496975.1 Halomonas sp. B23F22_10
CTGTACAATCACCACATCCCGCAGAAGGCGCTGCACCACCAATCACCGATTGTGGTGATGAAGGAATGGCAGGCCAAACGTCCTGAGTTATTTACCAAGCGGGTGGTCAATCACACGGGACCCGACAACTAGCCATCAACACGAGGGCACCGCACAACGAGTGATGCCCTCCCGATGGAGGTAAGTCATGTGCGTTTGGATGATGAAAGCTATCGCTTTCTGTAGGGTGTTTTTAGTTTCGCAGTTTTAGGCCTCTAGTGGTTGTTGTCTAACCACTTTAGGCGACATTGGTTTTAAAAAAAATTTAACCCTACATAAAGGACTGTACTAGCAACCATCAAGGGCTTCAGCCATGCCCATGATGTCATCAGTGTTAACGAAGAGCGTGTGATGAATGGCCATACTAATAGGAATAAAAGCCAAGACAGCAGAAATGAGGCTCCTATTGCGAGAATTCCTTTCCACCAGGTTGTTTCCATCGCTATAAGCACAGCTGGCCCTACAAGTAGGATCATAGAGTACAAGTGTTGTATAGGAGTCATGGCTACATCCATGCTGTTATTGACGCATCTAGCGTAGCTTAATTTGAGGAAGCGTATCCCTCAGTTGCTTGACCAGCATGCCGGGGATACCTCGGTGATGGGGTTTCCCAATGATTGGCGTACCCTTCACCTGTGGCAACCGCGCCCCCGCTGATCTTCTGGTTTCACATTCACCGCTGTAGGCTTGGGGACAAAGCATAGCCAACAGCAGGGAGCGAGCATGGCGGACAGCAGGGAAGCGCAATTCCAGCAGGACATCATCGACGCCATGGCCGTGGGGGGCTGGCGCGTGGGCCAGGCCAGCGGCTATGACCGGGTCAATGCCGTCTACCCCGAGGACCTGGTCGGCTACTTCCAGGAGGCCTACCCGGAGCGCTGGGACAAGTTCGCCAAGGCCCATCCCAAGGCTCCCGAGACGGCGCTGATTAAGGCCGTGGTGCGCCAGTTGGAGCGTGTCGGCACCCTCGAGGTGCTGCGCCACGGCTTCAAGGTGCCGGGCAACAAGATCGAGCTGTGCAGCTTCCAGCCCGACCACGGCATGAACCCGGACGCCCAGGCTCGCTACCGGGCGAACCGGCTAAGAGTCGTACCGGAGGTCTCCTACTCCCCCCACGCCCGTGAGAGCGGCTCTGAGGCCGCGCAAAGCCCCGGTCAAAGCTACAACCCTCGCCTGGACCTGGTGCTTTTCGTCAACGGCCTGCCGGTCGCCACCCTGGAGCTGAAGAGTTCCTTCAAGCAGTCGGTCGAGAACGCCAAGCGGCAATACCGCTACGACCGCCCGGTGAAGGACCCCGTGACGCGCAAGCCGGAGCCGCTGCTGACCTTCAAGCGCGGCGCCCTGGTGCACTTCGCGGTCAGCCAGGACGAGGTGGCGATGACCACCAAGCTGGCCGGCAAGGATACCTTTTTTCTGCCCTTTAACCAGGGCACCGAAGACGGCGGCGCCGGTAACCCGCCGGCGCCTGATGACGCCACCTATGCCACCGCCTATCTGTGGGATCGGGTGTTCCAGCCCGATGCCTGGCTGAAGATCCTGGGCCGCTTCCTGCACCTGGAGCAGGTCACCAAAGAGGACTTCGACGGCCGCCGCCAGACCAAGGAGACGCTGATCTTCCCCCGCTTCCACCAGTGGGACGTGGTCAACCGGCTGGTCGAGACCACCCGCGACGAAGGGCCGGGGAGCCGCTACCTGGTGCAACACAGCGCCGGCTCGGGCAAGTCGAACTCGATCGCCTGGACGGCCCACCAGCTGGCGAACCTGTACGACGAACACGGACGCAAGCGGTTCAACTCGGTGATCGTGGTCACCGACCGTACGGTGCTCGACAGCCAGCTGCAGGACACCATCTACCAGTTCGAGCATGCCCATGGGGTGGTGTGCCCGATCACTCGCGACATCGGCAACCAGAGCAAGTCCGAGCAGCTGGCGGCAGCGCTCGAGACCAATACCCGCATCATCATCGTCACCATCCAGACCTTCCCGGCGCTGTTCGATGCCCTGGACAAGCGCCCCCAGCTGGCCCAGGGCAGCTATGCGGTGATCGCCGACGAGGCCCACTCCTCCCAGACCGGCTCCTCGGCCAGCAAGCTCAAGGCGCTGCTGGCCGCTGCCGGGGAGGCCACCGACGAGGAGGAGGAGGTGAGCGCTGAGGCGCTGATGGATGCCGCCGTGAGTGCGCGCAAGCCAAGCGAGAAGATCAGCTACTACGCCTTCACCGCCACTCCCAAGGCCAAGACCCTGGAGCTGTTCGGCCGAACCCCCGATCCCGAGCTGCCGCCCAGCAGCGACAACAAGCCCGAGCCCTTCCATCTGTACTCGATGCGCCAGGCCATCGAGGAGGGCTTCATCCTCGACGTGCTGGAGCGTTACACCACCTACAGCACCGCCTGGAAGCTCGCCCACCCGGATGGCGACGATCAGGAGGTGGATGCCAAGAAGGCCTCACGGACCCTGGCCAAGTGGGTAAGGCTGCACCCGCACAACATCGGCCAGAAGGTGGAAGTGATCGTCGAGCACTACCGGGCCAACGTGAAGCACCTGCTGGATGGCCAGGCCAAGGCCATGGTGGTCACCGCCAGCCGCCAGGAGGCGGTACGCTATGCCCTCGCCATGCGCCAGTACGTGAAGGAGCAGGGGTACCAGGACGTGCACCCGCTGGTGGCCTTCTCGGGTAGCGTGCTCCCGGACGGCGTGATCGAGGAGGAGGTCACCGAGACCAGCGTCAAGCTCAACCCGGGCCTCAAGGGGCGCGACCTGGCCGAGGCCTTCGACACCGATGACTACAACGTCATGATCGCGGCCAACAAGTTCCAGACCGGCTTCGACCAGCCCAAGCTGTGCGCCATGTACGTGGACAAGAAGCTGCAGGGGGTGGACTGCGTGCAGACCCTCTCACGGCTGAACCGTATCTTCCCGGGCAAGGAGACCTTCATCCTCGACTTCTTCAACGACCCCGAGGAGATCATCGGCGCCTTCGCCCCCTACTACCGCAAGGCCGAGCTGGCCGACGTCTCCGACGTCAATGTGGTCTATGACCTGCAACAGACACTGGACGCCAGCGGGATCTATCACTGGGAGGAGGTCGAGGCCTTCGCCGCGGCCTTCTTCGACCCCAAGGCCCCCGCCAGCAAGCTCAGCTACTACTGCAAGCCGGCCAAGGAGCGTTTCACCACGCGTTACAAGGCGATCGTCGATCAGATCCAGACCTGGCAGGCGGCGAGGCAGCAGGCCGAGCAGCAGGGCGATCAGGCGGGCGTGCACCGCGCCGATCAGGAGCTCAAGGACGCCGGCACCACCCGCGATGAGCTGGACCTGTTCCGCAAGAACCTCGCCAGCTTCGTGCGCACCTACGAGTTCCTGTCCCAGATCGTGCACTTCGACGACCGCGAGCTGGAGCAGCTCTGCGTGTTCGCCAAGCATCTCCAGCCGCTGCTGCGCACCGATCGGATAGAGGAAGACACCATCGACGTCAGCGAACTCGAGCTAAGCCACTACCGGCTGACCAAGCGCGCCGAGCACCAGCTGCGCCTGGAGGAGGAGCAGGGCGACTATGGCCTGCAGCCGATCAGCGAGGTCGGCTCCGGCAAGCCCCACGACCCCGAGAAGAAGCGCCTCGACGAGATCATCGACAAGCTGAACGACCTCTACGGGGCCGAGGTCAGCGACGACGACAAGCTACACTTCGCCAACGGCATCGCCGACCGCATCGAGCGCGACGAATCGGTGATGGCGCAGATCCGTCATCACGACGAGGATCAGGTCATGCACGGCCTCTTCCCCAAGAAAGTCGAAGACGCGGTCATGGATGCCATTGGCGACCATGAGAAGCTCTCGATGCCGCTGCTGGAGGACGAGAAGACCGGGCGGGAGTTCGCGCTGCTGATCCTAAAGCTGTTGGCGGGCAGGGAGCGGTCTTCGGCGCAGCAGTAATAGGGATCTGACGATCTCTGATGACGTCGAGCTTCTACGATAATAATCTTTGAATTTTTGATACGTGACCCACGCAGGGAACGCGCAACATGGATAAGTCATCACTTCAACACAAGCTTGAGCTCGCCCGGCATGAGCTCCTCGACATGGGGCTGCGTGGTAATCCGCTTCTGCATGTGCCCAGCAACAAGCGTTTCCTCGACGTCGTGGATGAGCGGTCGATCGAGGTCGCCAACATCTTGGTCGAGGAAAAGAAAGCCATGCGCTTCTTGCCTCTTCCAGAGGTATACGAGAAGGACGAGTCCGACGCGGGCGACGAGGAGGTCGAAGAATCAGATGAAGAGCAGGAGCCTCTTCCGCCCCTGGAGGAGTATCTCGAGCAGGAGCAGGGCGAAGAGCGCTTCAGCGACCTCTACCTGCAGACGCGCCTTCCAGCCCGCGAACTGGATACGCGGCTGATCAAGCTGGAAAACGAAGCCCATACCCTGCTTCAGGAGCAGGGCATTGAGGTGCTGTACCTGGCGCTGGGCTTTTTGGAGTGGTATGAGGACGAAAACGCCCGCACACCGCGTCATGCGCCGCTGATCCTGCTGCCGGTGGAGCTCCAGCGGGAATCTGCACGTGCCGGCTTTACCCTGTCGTTCACCAACGCCGAGATGGGCGGCAACCTGGCGTTGGCCGCCAAGCTAAAGCAGGACTTTCGGCTTTCGCTTCCCGAGTTCGGGGAAGAGACTTCGCTGGTGGACTATTTCGGGCAGGTCCAGCAGATGGTCGCCGATCGTCCCCGCTGGAAGGTCCATGTGGATCAGATCCGGCTGGGACTCTTTTCCTTCGGCAAGTTCCAGATGTACACCGACCTCGACCCGGCGAACTGGCCGGAGTCTCATGAGCTGCTGGAACACCCTCAACTCGAAAAACTGTTCGAGACGGGCTATCGCGAGGACGCCGAGCGACTCGAATCGTCGTCTGGCCATGATCTGCTCAAGACACCCGAGTCACTTCACCTGGTCAAGGACGCAGACTCCAGCCAGCTCGAGGCCATCCTCGCGGTGATGGAAGGGGCCAGCCTGGTGGTGCAGGGGCCTCCGGGAACCGGCAAGTCGCAGACCATCAGCAACCTCATCGGAGAAGCACTGGCGCGCGGCAAGAAGGTCCTGTTCGTTGCCCAGAAGATGGCGGCCCTGGACGTCGTGAAATCACGTCTAGATGAGTGTCATCTGGGTGATGCTGTGCTCGAGCTGCACAGTCACAAGAGCAACAAGAAGGCGGTCCTCGATTCCCTGCGCCGGGTATTCGACAGCGGGCGCCCCAAGGTGCCGGACCGGTCGCACGAGTATCAACGCCTCGGCGAGGTGCGCGAGTCGCTGGATGGCTATGTCGAACAACTCCGAGCCCCCATCCTGGCCTCTCAGACTGACTACGTGACGGCGCTGGGACGCATGCTGTCGCTGCAAAGCGATGACCGACTGCAAGCTCTGTCCCGAATCGACTTCCAGCGTCTGCGCGACTGGGGGCCCCAGGAGCTGTCGCGAGGGCAGCGTGCCATGGAGGCCATGGGCGACTATCTGGCCGAGTACGGGCCACCCGCAGAGAACCCCTACTGCCACTCGCAGCGTCATGCCTTGTCCCCCGGCGAAGAGCAGGAGCTTCGCAAGCTGGTTCAGCGGGCCGCCGATCAGCTGACGGAACTGACCGACAATGCCGTCGCCCTGGCACAGGCCATGCAGTTGCCGATTCCACAGAGCTTCGATGACATCGCCATCCTGCAGCGTGCCGGCAAAAGGGCACTCAATGCGCCGCACTTGGCGGGGGTGAAGGTCAATACCGAGGAGTGGCAGGCCCGTCGTGACGAGGTAAAGCAGGCCATCGCGGCCGGCCAGGCGCTATCGCGCACCCGTGACGCGATGCAACCACGCTTCATCGAGGCCGTGTATGACGCCGATCTGCTGCCGATTCGTACCGGGCTCGCCGGGAGGACCGACAAGTGGTGGCGCATCTTCTCAGGCGAGTACCGTCGGGCCGCCGCCGCCCTGAAAGGCTATGCCCGTAGCCAGCTGGATGGGTCGCCGGTGGAATGGCTGAGCTGGGTGGACGAGTTGCTGGAAGCCCAGCAGCACCGGAAGACGCTGGAGCGCCTGTCGCCCACCTGCCAGACCCTGTTCGGGGCACAGTGGCAGGGGGAAGAGAGCGACTGGTCGGTGTTGGCGCAGCTCGCCGAGTGGATCGTCGACCTGTACGAGGCGATCGGCAAAGGTGAGCTGCCTGCAGGGCTGGCCGCCTTCCTGGATGGCAACCCGGATCTGCGGGAACACACCGACCAGGTGGAGGCCCTTCAAACCCAGTCGGAGCGTGTCCAGGGATTGCTTCAGGAGCTCTGTCACCAGATCCAGTGGCAGGATGAGGTGTCACAGGTGGCTCTGGGGACCTGGCATCAGCGGCTTTCCGGCTGGCGAGACAGCGCCCAGTTGTATGCGGTGGTGCGCTTCAACCAGCTGAGCGAGGACCTCGAGACGGCAGGCCTTGATCACCTGACGGCGACCCTGGCCAGCTGGTCCCATGCGCCGCGCGCACTGAGCGCATGGCTGGAGCTGAGCTATTTCGGCGGCCTGGTGGATCATGCCTATGTCGAGCGCCCGCGCCTGGCACGTTTCGATCGGCTGACCCATGAGCGCTTGATCCATGAGTTCAATCAGCTGGATGAGGCCAGTTTCCGGTATGCCCAGGAGTCGCTGGTCGAGCGCCTGCATGCCAACCTCCCGTCCAAGCATGCGCCGGGCGAAATGGAGATCCTGCGTCGCGAGTTCACCAAGAAGCGGCGCCACCTGCCGATTCGAAAGTTGCTGCGTGAGGCGGGGACGGTGATCCAGCAGGCCAAGCCGGTGTTCATGATGAGTCCCATGTCGGTGGCGGGCTATCTCGCTCAGGGAGACCTCGACTTTGATCTGGTGATCTTCGACGAGGCGAGTCAGATACCGGCCCCCGAGGCCCTGGGCGCGATTCTGCGGGGACGCCAGGTCGTGGTGGTGGGGGACAGCAAGCAGATGCCGCCCACCAACTTCTTCGGGCAATCCGTCGAGCTCAGCGACGAAGAGGCCGACGAGAGCGCCACGGCCGACGTGGAGAGTATTCTCGGCATGATGAAGGCCCGCGGCATGCCGGAACGCATGCTGCGCTGGCACTACCGTAGTCGCCATCACTCCCTGATTGCCGTCTCGAACGATCAGTTCTACGACAATCAGCTGCTGATCTTCCCGAGCCCCGGTGTCCATCCCGAGGCCAGGGGGCTGCGTTTCTGTCACCTGCCCGAGACCCATTACGACCGTGGCGGCTCGCGGACCAACGCGGGCGAGGCCCGTGCGGTGGCCGAGGCGGTGATCCGGCACGCGCAAGACACCCCCCAGCTGTCTCTCGGGGTGGTGGCTTTCAGTACCGCCCAGCGAGAAGCCATTCTGCTGGAGGTTGAGCGTCTGCGCCGAGAGCACGAAGAGCTCGAGGACTTCTTCCGTCATCACGACGGTGGTGATGAGTTTTTCATCAAGAATCTGGAAAACGTTCAGGGCGACGAGCGCGACGTGATCTTCATCAGCGTTGGGTACGGGCGCACGTCGGCAGGCCGGCTCGGGCAGAACTTCGGCCCGATCAACAAGACCGGCGGCGAGCGACGCCTGAACGTGCTGATTTCTCGCGCGAGGCTGGCCATGGACGTCTTCGCCAACTTCCAGGCCGATGAGTTGAAGGTCACGGAGTCATCGCCGTTCGGGGTCCGCGCTTTGCATGCCTTCCTCAAGTATGCCGAGACGGGAGAGTTGCCGACCCACGAGATGACGGACAGGGAACCGGACTCGCCCTTCGAGTGGGAGGTGATGCGCGCCATTCAGGACCTTGGCTACGAGGTCCAGCCGCAGGTTGGTAGCCAGGGGTTCTTCATCGATCTGGCCGTTCGCGATCCAGAGGCTCCGGGCCGCTTCCTGCTGGCCGTGGAGTGCGACGGCGCCAGCTATCACAGCAGCGCCATCGCGCGTGACCGGGATCGTCTGCGTCAGTCCGTATTGGAAGGGCTGGGCTGGCGCTTCCATCGCATCTGGAGCACCGAGTGGTTCCGTAATGCTGCCGCTGAGACTGAGCGCTTGAAGGAGGCACTGGAGGCCGCCAGACGGCACCAGAAGGACCTGGAAGCCCAGGCGAGAGCGGAAGCGGAGGGCATCACGCCGACGCGGGAGAACGAGCCTCAGGATGAAGACGCTTCTAGGGAAGACGTTGGCAGCGGCATAGCGCGTGAAACCGTTGCAGAACCCTCGGCGGGCATACCGGCTTACGCGCCCGTCGACGCCTCCAGCATTGGCTTGTCTGCCGCGGATAGCCAGTTCGATGAGATCCCTGCGGATCGCTTGCAGAGAGCCATCCTGGCCGTGGTCGAGGGCGAGGGGCCGATTCACCGAAAAATGCTGCTGATCAGGCTGACCGAGGCTACGGGGTTGCAGCGCGCAGGGGCTCGGATTCAGCGGCGCGTGGATACCGAGTGCCGATCCATGGCGAAGAAGGGCTTGCTGAATCAGGATGGAGACATTCTTGATGTCGTTAGCCGTGAGGCGCTGGAGTTGCGTGACTGGAGCGTCCTGCCAGCGAGTCAGCGCAAGTTCGAGTTTGTGCCGGGGGTTGAGCTTGAGAATGCCATTCAGCAGACGATTCGCGATGGCGTCTCGGTCGGGCCAGAGGACGCCATGAGCGCGGCTATCAACCAGCTGGGCTTCAAGCGTCTGACTGGGCCGATCAGGCAGCGTCTCGAGGCCCTCATCGGCAAGTTGATGGATGAGAACAAGGTTCAGGAACGTAACGAGCGACTTCAGCTCGGCACAGCCACCCTGGCAGCTGAGTTCTTGCGGTGAACGTGTGGGCCCCACGCGGGGCCCGGTGTGCGTTCTGGAGTAAGTGACTTCGACCAGCACATGAAGGAGTGATAAATGAGAGTAATCAGGAGGTTGGCGGTCGTGACCTTGTCTCTTATCAGTGCCAATAACATCTATGGCCAAGGCTATGACAATCTCAACACTCCTGGAGTCAATGAGGGTGCAATCGGGTCCGGCTTCGACGATCTGAATACGCCCGAGATCAATGAGGGCAACATCGGCTCGGGCTACGATGACTTGAATACGCCAGGGATCAATGAGGGCGACATCGGCTCAGGCTATGATGATCTGAACACACCCGGGATCAATGAGGGCGCTGTCGGCTCAGGTTTCGACGACCTCAATACGCCTGGGATCAATGAGGGGGCGATCGGAACCGGCTACGATGATCTGAATACACCTGATGTCGATGAAGGTGCTTGGTAGCTTCCCCGATCCCAGGGGCATAGCTTAAGATCTAGGGGCATCTATGGGGGCATAATCAATACTCGAAGAGTAGATAGTCATTTTATTTCAATATGATGGCCATTTTTTTTGAGTGATACTGGGCCCACCATCTTCAACCTCGCAATCATATCTGGTTGCTCCTCTGGCTTCTTCCCTCTGTGTTCCGCACGTTCGTGGAGCCCTCTCATTGAGAACGCATGCCCCATTTCGGAATTAATGGCATCGCGCATAGAAGCGGTGGTGCCACATCGGGCGCCGCATTGCTGACTATTTACCGTTGTGGAAGGTGAGCGGGGTGGTCTGAAGGTCGATGGTTTCCTCGCCTCTCTCACCTTGGAAATCTCCTCGACAGTATTACTTTCGTCTATATGAGACTTTTGGTGTATTGCTCATCGAGTGATTGGCTTCTAGCTTTGTTTGTATGATGTATGACTTTAGGGCTTTTTCTTTGTGGAGAATCTCTTCGCTTGACTGGTGAGCGAGGAATCAAGGCCAGTGAAACTGGGCCTAGATAAATCTCGAAAGTGCTGCTGATGTATCTCGTCTTATCCAGAAAAAGTCGGTAATACGACTCAATACAGCAAGGAGTGCGGAATGCGATTACAAAAAACATTGCTGGGAGTCGCCTGCATGGCGGCATTTGCTTCCGGTGTGTCCCATGCTGACTATCCGAATCGCGATGTGCGTGTCATCGTGCCGGCGGCTGCCGGCGGTGGCACTGATGCCATCGTGCGCAAGATTTCCAATATTGCCGAAGAGTCCTTTCCGGTCTCGATGTACGTGGAGAACGTCGCGGGAGGCATGACGGCTACCGGTCTGCTGCAGCTGATGGACGCGCGCCCTGATGGTCAGACGATTGCTGCCATTACCTATGACAGCATCATCACCATTCCCTGGAAGGAAATGCTTCCCGGCTTCGGCATGGATCGGATGCGCATGATCGCGCGTATCACCCAGGAAGCCGATGCCATTACCGTGACGGACGACGCCCCGTACCAGTCGCTTGACGATCTAATTGCTGCCGCCAAGGAGAATCCCGGAAGTATCCGGGTCGGCATCCAGAATATGGGCGCTCGTACTCACCTGACACTGCTCCAGCTCCAGGATCAAACCGGTGCGGAGTTCAATATCGTGTCCTACGACAACAGTGCCGCTACCCAGAAAGAGGCGCTTCTCAACGGCGAAGTCGATGCCGTCGTGACCAGCCTTGGGGATCTCGCGCCGTTGATCGATTCCGGTCAGGCACGTGGCCTGGTCGAATTCTCCGATACGCAGAACGAAGGCTTCCCTGACGTTCCACCGGTGACGGAAACAGATACCGGTCTGGATCTTCAGATGGGAAGTTTCATTACGTTGGTCGCCCCGGCACGTACGCCGGACGATGTGATCGATACTCTGGAAGCCACCTATCACGAGGCCTACGAAACCGAAGAGTTCCAGCAGTGGCTGACGCAGATCGGGGTGACGCCAGCATGGCTTGGATCAGAAGATGTCACGGAATGGTCGCGTGACACTCAGCAGCAGCTCTTCAACACCATGGATAGTCTGGTCGAGAAAGGCGTGCTGGAAAAATAGACGTTCTATTCGTAATCCTTTTTTCACTGCGCCGTACAATTTGCATGGCGCAGTGGTTTTACAACGGGTTCTGATATGCCTTCGAAACGCTCCTCGCTAGGTGGTGGATTCTACATCCCAGCCGTTCTTGCGGTTATTACGCTGGTTTATCTTGTCTCCGCGATACAGCTCGGCATGCCGATGAAAGATGGCAACATGACCCCCTCTTTCTTCCCTATCGCGACAGCCGTGCTCATGCTCTTTGCCTTGGGTTGTACGATGCTTCAGGAGCTCCGTCGAGTTCGCGATACTACCGACAGGCAATCCGGCGATGCGTCAGACAATGGAGAAGGTGAGCAGAAGCTGGAAGGGAAGAGTGTTGCTGGAATCTCGTTGGGTGCCATCTGCGTCGTTCTGATGACGGCCGTATATCTTCTCGCTTTCGATTTGATCGGATACTTCGTGTCGACGTTTCTTTACGTGCTGCTGCTCATGTTCCAGTTCGGTAGCGCCTCGTTGAAGCATTGGCCCGTGAAGCTTATCGCCACGCTTCTTATCACCGGAGCCGGGTTCCTGCTTTTTGAGGTCTTTTTCCAGGTGCGCCTGCCGACACTGTGGAGTTAATGATCATGGACGCGTTACATGGACTGTTGGGCGGGTTCTCCGCTCTCGCTAACCCAGAAACCTTGCTCTACATGGTAGGCGGTTTCCTGATTGGCACCCTGTTCGGAGCCGTTCCGGGACTGACCTCGGTGCTGGCTATTGCCCTCTTGCTGCCCTTGACCTACAGCCTCGATGTGACCACGGCACTGGTCGCATGCGCCAGTATCTTCATGGCCGGAATGTGCAGCGGCAGCATTACGGCGACGACGATCAACATTCCTGGTGCGCCCGCGTCGATGATGACGGCGATGGAAGGATACCCGATGCAGCAGCGTGGCCAAGGTGCCAAGGCCTTGGGGCATGCCGCACTGGGGTCGATGGTCGGCGGTTCCGTGGGTGCCCTGTTGTTGATGGTGATGTCCCCGCTGGCGGCTGATGTTGCCCTGTTGATTCGTACTCCGGGAAAGTTCTCGTTGATCGCTTTCGCGCTGATCGTGATCATCATTTCCCAGCGTGGTTCCATCACCAAGGGGATGGTCGCCACGCTGCTGGGCGTGATGGTCGCGACCATCGGTATCGATGTGGTGCAGCCGGTCGCTCGTTTCACCTTCGGTAGCAGCGTGCTGGTTCAAGGAATCGATATGATGCCGCTGATCATCGGCACGTTCGCGATCAGCGAGCTGCTGATTCAAGCTGATAGCCGCAGCGCGCGAACCGTCGACCCCAGCAAGCTACAGGCTGCAAAGGTGCGTCGGCGCGACTTTATCCCGCCGCTCTCTGAAGTGCGGGAAATCGGTGTGCTGCGTTATTTGAAGAGTGCTCTGATCGGCTATTCGGTTGGTATCCTGCCGGGGGCCGGTGGCTCGATGGCGGCTTTCGTGGCCTATGCCGAGTCGATGCGCTCGTCGAAGCATCCGGAACGCTATGGCAAGGGGAATCCCGAAGGCATCGCTGCATCGGAATGTGCTAACAACTCCATGTGCGGTGGCGCCTTCGTCCCCATGCTCACCTTCGGGATTCCCGGTGACCCCACGACGGCCATCGTGCTCGGAGTCCTGGTGATCAACGGCCTTCAGCCTGGACCGCAGTTCATGACCCAGCAGATGGACCTGATTGCCCCGATGTTTGCCTCGCTGTTTGTCAGCGCGCTGGTTCTGGTGCCTCTGACGCTGTACCTGCTGGGCCCATACTTCCTGAGGATCGTGTCGATCCGCCGTGATGTGCTCTACTCGAGCATCGCCGTGGTCGCACTGGTGGGCAGCTATGTCGCTACCTATTCGACCTTCCAGATGGCCCTGGCGCTGGTGTTCGGTGTGTTGGCCTATTTCCTTCGCAAGCAGAAATATCCCACCGTCTGCCTGCTGCTGGGGTTCGTGCTTGGGCCTAGCCTAGAGGAGTATTGCCGTCGCGCGCTGTCGATCAATGACGGCAGCCCGATGGTCTTCCTTACCAGCCCGGATAGCCTGTTCTTCATTGCCCTGACGGCAGTGTTCTTCTACTTCATGGTGATCCGCAAGCCTAGGGAGAGTACTCTTAACGCAGCGTCACGCTAAGTCGCTGTTCTTGAAGTGCCACTGTCGTCATGCTGGCGATGGTGGCGCTTTTGTATCGATGCCTCTGCCTATCTGCCACTCTGGCTGTATAAGAGTGCGCCTTTGAATTTGCACTCACCACGGGGACGCCCGCAGCAGCTCTCCAATTACGGCATGGGGCGGGTGTTCGAGGAGCTGGTCCGCAAGTTTGCCGAAAGCTCCAACGATACGACGGGTGAGCATCCAGCGCGGTTATGACGGCCGCTTTGGCCTTGGCCTGCCGCGAGTCCCCAACGGTTCGCTGCTGTTCTTGATGCACATGGTGAGCAAGATGCGCTCGCGCCATCGAGGACCCGGACCACGGCGGCAGCTTCACTATCAAGCTGTATCAGAGCGAGAAGGTCGAGGAGTATGACGAGTTCGTGAACCAGCGCATCGTGCTGAAGCCCCAGACCAACGCCTTCGGCTAAAAGGACAGCGTGCTCGAGGACGAGCTTGAGGACCTGAAGGTCATCGGCGAATTTCTTTCCGTGCTGTGAGCGAGTGGGCCATCGGATGGTCGCCTATGCTGGCTGGGTAGCGAGAGGCTGAGCAGGCATGCTCACGGATATCCGATACCGTAGAACCAGGCGAGTACCCCATGTCAGACCCGTTCAAGCAGCTCCATGACGCCATGGACCAGTTCGCCACCGAGCGCGACTGGGACCAGTTCCACTCGCCCAAGAACCTGGCCATGGCGCTGACGGTGGAGGCGGCGGAGCTGCAGGAGTGCTTCCAGTGGCTGACCGAGGCGCAGTCCAGGGAGCTGGATGAGCAGCAACTGGCCGCCGTGCGCGACGAAATTGCCGATGTGCAGCTCTACCTGATTCGGCTGGCGGGCAAGCTGGACGTGGATATCGAATCGGCATGCCGGGCGAAGATGGACAAAAACGCGGCAAAATACCCTTCAGATCGGGTGCGGGGAAGTGCTAAAAAGTACACACATTACGCCGATGGTGAAACGGATTGAGTTGGGCCTGCTCCTGCTGCTGGTGGCCGGAGCCACACGCTGTGGCTGATGAATGAACAGGTGATCGAGGAAGCAGGGCAGATCAGCCCGGAGATCGAGCAGGCGCGGAAGACGCTCAAGCAGACAGGGACGGATACCGACTAGCTGTAGGGTCCCGGATGATCAAATCGCCTATAGAAGTTATCCTCTGCTAGCCGCCAGAGAGATTCTTCAGCAATTCATCCGGGAGCAGATTCATGGACATCAAGCTGCATAAGCAAGCGACGACGACACCGAAGATCCGTGCCGAAATCCAAGCAGCCCCCTCCAGCATCACGGATAGCGAACTGGCCCGCCAATACGGCGTCGCCACCGCGACCATCCGGCGCTGGCGGTACCGCGATGATGTCCATGACCGGTCACACACGCGTCACAACCTGCTGGCCACGCTCACGCCCGAGCAGGAGGAGGTGCTCATCGCCGCTCGCGAATTCCTGCGCCTTGGCCTGGATGATCTGCTTGTCGTGGCACGGGAATTCTTGAACCCTCGCTTGTCCCGCTCCGGACTGCATCGCATGCTCAAGCGGCGCGAGGTGCCGACACTGGTGGAACTGGCTCGGCAGGACGCTGGCGATGATGAGAAGCCCCGGCACAAACCCTTCAAGGACTATGAGCCGGGCTTCGTGCACATCGACATCAAGCACCTGCCTCAGATGCCTGACGAGCAGCAGAAACGCTACCTGTACGTCGCCATCGACCGTGCCACGCGTTGGGTCCATCTGGAGATCAGGCGCAGTCAGTCCGCGAAGGATGCGCGTGCGTTCATGAAGCAGGTGAAGGAGAAGGCTCCCTTCAAGGTCCAGACGGTGCTCACCGACAACGGCAAATCCTTCACGGATCGCTTCACAAGGGCCGGTGAACGCAACCCCAGCGGCTGCCACCCGTTCGACCAGGAATGCCAGACACATGGCATCGAGCATCGCCTGATCAAGCCAGGGCGGCCTCAGACGAACGGCATGGTCGAGCGCTTCAATGGCCGTATCAGCGACGTGTTGGCGACACGGCGCTATACCTCGGGCGAAGACCTGGAGCAGACGCTGAAACGCTACATGTGGCTGTACAATCACCACATCCCGCAGAAGGCGCTGCACCACCAATCACCGATTGTGGTGATGAAGGAATGGCAGGCCAAACGTCCTGAGTTATTTACCAAGCGGGTGGTCAATCACACGGGACCCGACATGAATCAATGGCAGTGTTTATGCCCTCAGTTTTTGGATTTTATGCGAAAATCCTTGCCTTGATTAATTTTTAAAATCCGTTGCTACGGTGTCTACAAGCTGTCGACGCCGTAGACACAAGAAGATCGGCATAGGCGCGTAAGTGCCTTTGCAAGGTATTGATATGGCTGGCATTGGCAGGCCTTGGGCCTAACTCATCATCCCTCGGTCGCAGGTTCAAGACCTGCGGGTACACCACCTTGATCCGCGAGTTGCGGAGTCACACCTGTGAGCCACTTCGTGCATGGGGCCGGTCTCGAACGACCAGAGATGTGAGGGTAGGCGCCGGGCCGTGCCCCGCAGGCCCAGCCAGGCATCGATGAAGAGGGTCAACCGGCGCGAAGCCGATGACGAATGATGCGGTGGGTGGCCCGGTCCCCCACGATATCGACCGAACGATATCGTGGGGGCCTTCGAATCTTCAGCGAGCGGGCCTTATGCCTTCAGGCTGTCGAGCAACAGCTCGGCGACGCCCTCGGAGGACATCGGGTTCTGGCCGGTGATGACCAGCCCATCCTGAATCGCGAAGGCGGTGAAGTCGGCCTTCTTCTCGTACAGGCCACCCTGCTGCTGCAGGCTGTCTTCTACCAGGAACGGCACGATCTCGGTGAGGCCGACGGCGTCTTCCTCGCCATTGGTGAAGCCGGTGACGCGCACGCCGTCGACGAAGGGCGTGCCATCCGCCTTCTTCGCCTTCAGCAGCACCGCAGGCGCGTGGCAGACCGCACTGACGGGCTTGCCGGCGGCGTGGAACTGCTCGATCAGGCGAATGGAGTCCGCATCATGGGTCAGGTCCCACAGCGGACCATGGCCGCCCGGGTAGAAGATGGCATCGAAATCCTCGACCTTCATCTCGGACAGCACCGCGGTGTTGGCCAGGTCGCGCTGGGCGTGCTCGTCCTGGTCGAAGCGGCGAGTGGCGTCTGTCTGGAAGTCTTCGCCTTCGCTGGCCGGGTCGAGCGGTGGCTTTCCGCCCTGGGGAGACGCCAGGGTGACCTCGACACCGGCGTCCTTCAGCACGTAGTAGGGCGCTGCCAGCTCTTCCAGCCAGAAGCCTGTCTTCTTGCCAGTGTCTCCCAGGGTATCGTGGGAGGTGACAACAACCAGTACCTTGCTCATGGGGCTCTCCTCTCTCGTGCGGAATCATCCGCAGGCTCGATGATGGGGGTGACGCGCAGGCTGCGTCTAGCGCGTCGGCATCAGGTGCACTTCGCGGATATTGGCCCGCGGCGCCGCACTGATGGCGTACAGCACGGCGTCGGCAACGTCCTGCGGGTGCAGCTTGTCCGGCTTGGGCTGGTCGAAGAAGGGCGTGTTGACCATGCCCGGGGTGATGGTGGTGCAGCGGCCCTGCCACTCGGCCATTTCCAGCGCCAGGTTCTGGCCAAAGCCGTAGGCGAACCACTTGCTTGAGCTGTAGATCGACCCCGCATGGGTGTCGCGCCCCGCCACCGAGCTGGTGAGGATGAAATGCCCCTGGCGCGCTCTCAGGTGGGGCAGGGTGGCGTGAGCGGTCCACAGCAGCGCGTTGATGTTGATATCGATGACGCGCTTCCACTCCTCCGGGTCGCCCTGTTCCGTACCCGGCTGGCTGATGCCGGTGCCGGCGTTGGCGAAGGCAACGTCCAGGTGGCCGTAGTGGGCTACCGCGCGCGCCACGACGTTCGCCATCTGATCGTAGTCGGTGGCATCGGCGGCAATGGCCAGTACCTTGTCGTGACCCAGCTCATCCGCCAGGGCGGCAAGACGCTCCTCGCGGCGCGCCGTGACGACCACCTTGTGGCCGGCCTCTACCAGCGTGCGTGCGGTGGCCTCGCCAATGCCGCTGGAGGCACCGGTAATCAGTACGATCTTTTCGCTGGCAGTGTCTGTCATCTGTCCCCCTGTCATGATGGGCTCCTGTGAGTCGAGTGCTGCGTTCACGTGTGGTGTCACGGTAACCTCTGCTTGACCATCGCCATAATCGATAGTGCGTATACGCACTATTATTGAGGCAAATACCTGGTGGGTCGCCGCCACCTCAGACGCTGCCGTGAGTGCCCCGGATGAAACTCAACTACGACCTCAACCTGCTGCGGACCTTCCATGCGTTGTACCTGGAGCAGAACGTCACCCGCGCGGGAGAACGTCTGCACCTCAGCCAGCCGTCGGTGAGCGCTGCCTTGGGTCGCCTGCGCGAGCTGTTCAACGACCCGTTGTTCATCCGCGACCGCCAGCGCATGCGTCCGACCGAGAAGGCCGACCACCTCTTTCCCGTCATCGAGTCGGCGTTGACCGATCTGGATGGCCTGATTACCAGCGAGCGGGACTTTTCACCGGCCACCGAGCAGCGCCATTTCGAGATCGCGGCCAACGACTATTTCGAAGTGTTGATACTGCCCGCGCTGGCCGGGGTCCTGCGCGAGCAGGCGCCGGGCATCACCCTGCAGGTGCGTCGCCTGTCACAGGACATGAGCGAGGCCGGCGTCATGAGCGGTACGACCGATCTGGCGTTTGGGCGCCAAGTCGATCCTCCCGATAATCTGGTCGTGCGCGAGGTCATCCGCGAGGGGATCGAGTGTCTGGTCGGCAACGGGCACCCGCTGCTGGAGCGGCTGGAAGGCAATGGGCAGATGACCAGGGACGATTTCGAGCGCTATGCCCACGTCCTGGTGCAGCCCCATACGCGCCTGAAAAGCGGCATCTTCAAGCAGCTCGAAGGCCAGGGCTTGAGGCGGGAGGTGGCGTTGGCCGTGACCTACTTCATGGCGGTGCCCGCGTTGCTGGAGCGTTCCTCGCTGATCGCCAGCCTGCCCACGGGGCTCTGCCAGCACTTCCGGCGCCAGTTCGGCGTGACGCCCGTGGCGCCGCCGGTGGCCTTCGATGCCTTTCCCTTCCATCTCAGCTGGCATCGCCGCTATCAGAAGGACCCGGCACATCGCTGGCTGCGCGAACAGATCATCGTGTGCTGTCGCACGCTGCCTGACCAGGGCGCGCTGACGTAAGGGCGTATCGATCATCCCGGCGGTTGATCCGTCGCTCACGCTGATCCGGGCCGGCGTGGCGACACCGCGATGAAGGGGTGCGTCATGCGAGCCCGCGGATAGTGTTTCTGCAACACGTTATGTTATAACCTTCCGCCCTTCGCGAGCGGCGAGACAGGAGCATGACGTGACATCACCGGCATACGCCCCCGTCCTCGGGGTGGATGACCTGCGCATCCGGCTCGGCCAGCGGCCGGTGGTGGACGGCCTCTCGTTCGCCGTCCAGCCGGGCGAGCGGGTCTGCCTGATCGGCCCGTCGGGCTCCGGCAAGTCGCTCACCGCCGGGGCGATCCTCGGCCTGACGCCGCCCGCGGCCCGCATCGACGGCGCCATCCGCCTCAACGGCCTCGAGGTCGGCGGGGTGCGCGCGACCCGGCGGCCGGCGCAGGCCCGCGCCGGCATGGTGTTCCAGAACACCCAGGCCGCGCTCAACCCGCTGGTCAGCGTGGGCGTCCAGCTGCGCGAGCCCTTCCGGCGCTTCCAGGGACTCTCCCGTCGCGAGGCGCAGCAGGCGGCCGTCGCGCTGCTGGGGCGGATGAGCCTCGCCGAGCCCGAACGGGTCATGCGACGTTCGCCGGCGGAGCTCTCCGGCGGCCAGCGCCAGCGGGCCTGCCTGGCGCTGGCGCTGGCCTGCCGGCCGTCGCTGATCGTCGCCGACGAGCCCACCACGGCGCTCGACGTGCTGACCCAGGCCGAGGTGCTGGCGCTGCTGCGCGAGACCACCGGCACCGCCGACACGCCCGCGCTGCTGTTCATCTCCCACGACATGGCCGCCGCCTCGCGGCTGTGCGAGCGCGCGCTGATCATCGATCAGGGCCGGCTGGTGGAGAGCGGTCGGCTGGCCGACATCATCGCCGCGCCGCGTCACCGCTTCTCCCGCGAGCTGGTCGCGGCGCTGGGCCACCGCGAACGCCTCCAGGCGCCGGCCGAGCCGCCGCGTCTTCGGGCGGCAGGGTAGGCCCATGACGATGCCCGAACTCAACGACGACGGCTCGCTGCTGCGGGTCTCCGGGGTCGGCAAGCGCATGCCCGGGCCGCGGCGCTGGTGGGGCGGCCGCGACTGGCGCCACACCCTGCGCGACATCGACTTTCGCCTCTACCCCGGCGAGCTGATCGGCCTGGCCGGGGTATCCGGCGCCGGCAAGTCGACGCTCTTGAACCTGATGCTCGGCCTGACCCGGGCCGACGGCGGCGAGATCGTCTGCCGGGGGCGGCGCATCGCGCCGGGCTCGGCGCGCGCGCTGCGCTGGTATCGCCGCGTGGTGCAGGTCATCCCCCAGGATCCGGCGGCCTCGCTGGACCCGCGCATGCGCGTCGGCGAGCTGATCCGTGAGCCGCTGGTGCGGCTGGGCATCGAGGGCCCGCACGAGCCGCGGGTGGGCGAGGCGCTGGAGCAGGTCGGCCTGGACGGCGGCTATCTGATGCGCCGCCCGGCCGAGCTCTCCGGTGGCCAGGCCCAGCGGGTGGCCATCGCCCGGGCCATGGCCGTGCGCCCGCGGCTGCTGCTGGCCGACGAGCCGCTCAGCGGCCTCGACCTGCCGCTCCAGGCCCAGGTGACCCGGGTGCTGAAGACGCTGCATCACGAGGCCGGCATCGGCCTGCTGCTGATCTCCCATGACCTCTCGGTGGTCTGCCGGCTGTGCCAGCGCACCCTGGTGCTGGACGACGGCGCGATCATCGAGGACCGCCCCACCGAGGCGCTGTTTCGCGCGCCGGCGCACGAGCGCACGGCGGCGCTGATCCGGGCCGCGGCCATGCTGCCGGGCCAGGATCTTCCTCCGACGTCTCTTACCCCCGGTTCCCTTTCCGCCGCCACGCCGGCCCATCGTTCCCAGGAGCTAGCCCCTTGAGCCTTCGCCCCTTGTCCCTTCGCCGTGCCTTGCCGTTTCCCCTGGCGCCGCTGTCGCTGAGCCTTTTCGCGCTGGCCCTGCTGGCCGGCTGCCAGCAGGAAGAGTCGGCCTCCACCGAGAATGCCGGCGAGACCGCCGCCGAGACCGCCGACGCCGGCGAGCGGCGCCTCAGGGTCGCCATGCTGCAGCCGCCGCGCTCCGGACTGAATCCGCTGACCGACGATGCCTTCAAGCTGTCGCGCTGGAGCACCGCCGAGACGCTGATCCGCCTCGATGACGACGGCAGCCCCGAGCCCTTCCTGGCCACCGAGTGGGAGCGGCTCGATCCGTACCGCTGGCGCTTCGCGATCCGCGACGACGTGACCTTCCACGACGGCACGCCGCTGACCGCCAAGCGCGTGGTGGCCTCGCTGACCGCCGCCACCCGGGCGGCGCCCAAGCCGCGCATCCTCGACGGCGTGGACATGACGATCGAGGCCGACGGCGACGGGGCGGTGATCGTGCGCACCGCCGAGGCCGACCCGCTGGTGCCCAATCGGCTGTCCAGCCCGCAGCTGGCGATCCTCGCCGAGCGGGCCTACCGCGACGACGGCACCGTCAATCCGACCGAGGCCGGCACCGGGCCCTTCGTGCTCGACGAGATCAACGGCACCCAGAGCGCGCGCCTCGACCGCTTCGAGGGCTACTGGGGCGAGCGCGCCGAGCTCGCCGGCATCGATGTCGACTACGTGCCGGACGGCACGGCCCGCGGCGCGGCGCTGCGCACCGGCGAGGCCGACGTGGTCGAGGCGGTGCCGGTGTCCCAGGTCGCGCTGATCGACCCCGAGCTGATCCACGAGGTGCCGATGCCGCGCACCAACACCCTCTATCTCAACACCGAATCCGGGCCGCTGGCGGACCCGGCGCTGCGGGCGGCGGCGCGCGAGGCGCTCGACCGCGAGGCCATCGTGCGCACCGTCTACGAGAATCGCGCCGACATCGCCAACGGCCTGCTGGGCCCGGCGCTGCAGTGGGCCGACGGGCTGCGCACGCCGGTGCAGGGGCGGCCCGAGGCCGCGGCCCCGGAGGGCGTCGCCATCACCCTGGGCACCTTCACCGACCGCGCCGAGCTGCCCGAGGTCGCGGTGCTGCTGGAGCAGCAGCTCGAGGCCGCGGGCTTCGACGTCCAGCAGGAGGTGCGCCAGTACGCGCACATCGAGGCGGACATGCTGGCCGGCGAGTTCGACGCCTTCATCCTGTCCCGGGCGACCATGCTCGACTCCGGCGATCCGGTGGCCTACATGGTCAGCGACTTCGCCTGCGAGGGCTCCTTCAACATCGCCCAGCTGTGCGATGCCGAGGTCGAGGCGGCGCTGGAGAAGGCCGCCGACCTGGAGCCGGGGCCGCAGCGCCGTCAGGCGATCATCGACGCCGAGGCGGCGATCCTCGCCACCGATGCCGCGGTGCCGATGCTCCACGAGCGGGTCATCCAGGGCGAGGCCACCCGCGTCGCCGGCGCCGTGCGCGACCCGCGCGAGCGTGAGCTGATCAACGAGCACACCCGGTTCATCGACGATGGCGCCGAGTAAGGGCGCGAGCCTGTCGGCGCGACGCTCGGTGCGCGGCCCGTCGATCGCGTGGGGCGCGCTGCTGCCGACCCTGTCGCGGCTGCTCACCCTCGGCGGCGTGGTGGTGCTGGTGGGCCTGCTGCCGTGGCTCTCGGGGCGCGACCCGGCGCTGAGCATCCTGCGCGCCCGGGCCGGCGACCAGAACCCGACTCCGGAGGCGCTCGATGCCATCCGCGAGCAGCTGGGCCTGGCCATGGGACCGCTCGAGACGCTCGGCCACTGGGTCGGCGGCCTGCTGCACGGCGATGCCGGCACCTCCTGGATCTCCGGTACCCCGGTGCTGCCGGGCCTGCTGCAGGCGGCCGGGGTGTCGCTTGCGCTGATGGCGGCGGCGCTGGTCGTCGCGCTTTCCACCGCGCTGCTGGTCTGCCTGCGGGCCCTGCGGCGTGGCCTCGACGGTCGTCCGGCGCCGAGCTCGGGCGCGATGGCCGCGGCCGTCACGGCGCTGCCGGAGTTTTTGCTCGCGGCGCTGCTGCTGGTGGTGTTCGCCGCCTGGCTGCGCTGGCTGCCGCCCTATGGCTGGGGCGAGTGGCGCCACCTGGTGCTGCCGGCGCTGTCGCTGGGGCTGCCGGCCGGCGGCCTGCTGGGGCGGCTGTTTAGCGACGGCCTGACCTCGGCCTTCGCCGAGCGCTGGGTCGCGACCTGGCACATGGCGGGCTTCTCGCGGCGGCGCTTGGCGCTGGCCGCGCTGAAGCGCACCCTGCCGAGCCTGATGCCCCAGGTGGGGCTGGTGGTGGTGGGCCTGACCGGCGGGGCGATCGCCGTCGAGCAGGTGTTCTCGATTCCCGGCCTCGGCCGGGCCACGCTCGGCGCGGCCTCTGCCCAGGACCTGCCGGCGCTGCAGACCGGCATCCTGATCCTGCTGGCCATCGCCGTGGCGCTCGGCGGGCTGGCCAACCTCGGCCGCTCGCTGCTGTTGGGTCGGGCGATGCGGGCCGGCGCGGTGCCGGTGGCGGCCCCGGTGGCCCACGGCGGCGGTTGGCGCTGGATCGTGCCGGCGGTGGCGGCGGCGCTGCTGCTTGTGATCGTGCTGGCGGGGCTCGCCCGCGATCCGATGACCTCGGCCTACCTGCGCCTGCAGCCGCCGGGGGCGGGGCTGCCGCTGGGCGCCGACGGCATCGGCCGCGACATCCTGGCCCGGGTCAGCCACGGCGCGCTCTCGACCATGGGCATGGCGCTGGCCACGGTGCTGGTCACCTTCGTGCTGGGGCTCGCGATCGGGCTGATGCCGCGGCTGGCGGCCGGGCCCATCGAGGTCACCAACGCCACGCCGCCGGTGATCGCCGGGCTGATCGTGGCCGGCCTGATGGGGCCGAGCGCCGCCGGCGCGGTGATCGCGGTGACGGCGGTGAGCTGGGCGCCGCTGGCGGCGCACACCTCGGCGCTGGTCAGCGAGACCCTGGCCCAGCCGCACGTGCGCATCACCCCGGTACTCGGCGTGGGGCGCTGGCGGCTGCTGTCGCGCTACGTGCTGCCCGCGTTGGTCGGGCCGGTGTTCCGCCACGCCATGCTGCGCCTGCCGGGCACCGCGCTGGCGCTGGCCGCCCTGGGTTTCCTCGGGCTCGGCCCGCGGCCGCCCGCGCCGGAATGGGGGCTGTTGCTCGCCGACAGCATGCCCTACCTGGAGCGCGCGCCCTGGGCGGTGCTGGTGCCGTCGCTGGCGCTGGTGCTGATGTCGATCCTGGCGGTCTCGCTGTCCGGCCTGTGGCGCGGGCGCGAGGCCGGCGGGGCGTGACGGGGCGGGCGCCCGGGCGCCCGCTCATTCGTCTGTCGGTTGTCAGGCCGGTGTCAGGCCGACATGAAGTCGTTCCAGCGCCTGACCAGGTAGTTGTGCTCGTCCATCACGGTGTTCCATACCGCGATGCGGCTCATGCGGGTCTGGTAGTCGCCGCCGTCGCGGATCTCGCCGCGGTGGATCATGCCGGAAGAGCCGGAAGGCCCGGCGAGATCCTCCGAGGCCGGCTTGCCGGCGTACCAGTAGTCCCACTCGGCCGCGGAGAGATGCGGGCGCGTCAGCTCGGGAGTGGAGATGTAATAGCCCTGACGCGCCATCACCGCGCCGGGCCAGCCGGAGAGCCACCAGTTGAGGTAGTCGTAGGCCGCGTCCAGCGTGCGCCCCTCGACGTGGCGCGAGATCGAGATGCCGCCGTACCAGGCGCGATAGCCTTCCCGGGGCGAGGCCATGCGCACCTTGATCTGGCGCTGCTTGAGGTCGGTCATGGCCGGCGACCAGAGGCTCTCGATGCCGACCCGGCCGCGCACCATGTCCGAGGAGGCCTGATCCTGGTTGCTCCAGAAGGCGCGGAAGTGTTGCTGGCGCTTGAGCTCGATCAGGCAGTCGATGAGGCGGTCGATCTCCGCCACGCTGAGGTTGCCGAGGTCCTCGAAGTCGACCAGCCCCATCGCCTTGGCGGCCATGGCGGCGTCGATGGCGCCGATGGCGCTGTCGTTCTGCAGGCTGACCATGCCGCGCCAGCGCGGATCGAGCAGCCAGCCCCAGCTCTCGCGGTCGGGGGAGAGCCCCTCCGGCAGCATGTCCAGCCGATAGCCGAAGCTGTCGGCGTTGTGGCTGACCGGCAGCATGGTGATGCGCTCGCTGGGCCGCGCGCCGAGGCTGCCGTCGGGCTGGACGTAGAGGCGGTCGACCGGGTGGCTGCCGGCACCCAGCGGCGCATGGGCCGTCAGGCGGCCGGTCTTGGGCAGGTCGTTGATCTGGTCCCAGTGGGTGATCCGCGCGATGTCGATGGGCTGGATGGCGTTGGCCGGCCACACGAAGTCGACGTTGTGGAACCACTGGTCGTAGATGTCGAAGCTGCCCGGTGCCAGCACGCCCGCGCGCTGGGCCGCGACCCCGTCGAGCACCTCGAAGCTCAGGCGGATGCCCAGGTCCTCGCGGGCGCGCTGGCGAATGCTCTCCAACAGTGTGACCGAGGTGCCGAGCACGCGCAGGTTGACGGGGCCTCGCTGCACGTAGGGCGCGGCCGGTTCGGTGACGGAGACGGGTTCAGGCATGCAGGATCCTGGGGCTGGGATGGTCGCTCACGGCGTCCATGAAGGTACTCAGCGAGTCTGCCACGCGATCGGCGTCGATACCACGGGTGATGAATATCAGCTCCGAGCGGCGTTCGTCGTCGGGCCAGGTCTCCATGTGCTCCGGGGGATGGATGGTGTGCTGCACGCCGTGGAGCACCACCGGACGCGGGTCGTCCCTGACGTGCAGCACGCCCTTGACTCGCATGATGTCGGCGCCGTGGCGGTTGAGCAGCATCGACAGCCACAGGCCGAAGCAGTTCCAGTCCACCTCGCCCTCGAGCCCCAGGCGAAACGAATGCACGTCGCCGAGATGCCCGCTGTCGGCGGGCTGTGCCGATGGCGTCCAGGGGCCGAGCCAGGCCGTCGCCGCGGCCGGGCCGAAGCGCTGCAGGTGCGGGCCGGCGGCGAACAGAGCGTCGCTCGGCTGATCCAGCGCCTCGGGGCCCAGGCAGCGGGCCGCCGGGTTGAGGCCGGCGAGCCGCTGGCGAAGCGCCGCGACGGCCTCGTCGTCGACCAGGTCGGTCTTGCTGATCACCAGGGTGTCGGCCACCGCCACCTGGGACGCCCACACCGGGTGCTGCTGCTGGCTGGCCTCGGCGTTGACGGCGTCGACCAGCGTCAGGTTGGTGCCCGGGCGCAGGTGATGGCGCAGCACCGGATCGGCGGTGATGGTGGAGGCGATGGGGCCGGGATCGGCCAGGCCGGTGGTCTCCAGCACGATGCGCTTGAACGGCGGGATGGTGCCGTCCTGGCGCTGGGACAGCAGGCGCCGCAGGGCCTCGGAAAGCTCGCCGCGGATGGTGCAGCAGACGCAGCCGCTGGCCAGCAGTATCGCGTCCTCGGCGATCTCGCCGAGCAGTCGGTCGTCGAGGCCGACGTCGCCGAACTCGTTGATCAGCACCGCGCTGTCGCCGAAGGCCTCGCTGGCCAGCACCGACTTGAGCAGGGTGGTCTTGCCGCTACCGAGGAAGCCGGAGATCACGTGAACCGGCAGCAGGGGCGTCTTGTCGTTCATGGGGCGGCTCCTCGCCGGTGGCAGGGGGTGAGACGTAGAGAACGGTAGAGAAAGGCGCAGGGGCAGGGCGGCCCGACGTCAGGCCAGGGCCGCCAGGAACGCCGGATCCAGGGGGTCGAGCTCGCGGCCGGTCATCTGCTCGGCCTGGCGCCAGACACCGCCCAGGTCCTGGACGATCTCACGCTTGCCGGTGGCCGTGGCGAGCACGAAGCTCGAGCCCTGGAAGTCCTCGATGGTCAGGCGCCGCACGCCGAGCACGCGGTTGATCAGCGTCGCCCGGTAGGCCCGGGCGCGACGTCGCGCGTGGTGGGCCTGCTCCGGGTCCTCGATCTGGGTGCTCCAGTGGTCCTCGCCGCCGAAGGCGCCGCACAGTCCGCACATAAAACCTCCTCGCTTCGGGCGGGCCGGCGGCATGGCCGGCCCGGTGTCGTGACATTCAGGCCAGGCACTCGCCGGCCGCCAGCGCCACCCGCAGCAACGCCTCGTCGTCGCCGCAGGGGGCGCTGAGCTGCAGGCTGGTGTGCTGGCCCTCGGCATCGGTGCCACTGGGGAGGGCGACCGCCGGCGAATCCAGCAGGCTCGCCACCATGCTCAGCCGCAGCGTGGCCAGGTTGACCGCGGCGAAGTGCTCGGGGTCGGCCTCCAGCGGGCCCAGCGGCGGGGCGACGTGGGCCACGGTCGGGGTCAGCAGCACGGCGCCGGCCAGCTCCTGGCGCAGCCGGGCCTGCAGCGCCCGGCGCCGGCGATAGAGCGTCACCACGGCGTCCGGCGTCATGTGCCGCGCCGCCAGCAGCCGCTGGCGGACCCGCGGGTCCATCCGCTCGGCCTCGTCCCGGGCCAGCAGCTCGCGATATTCGGTGTAGGCCTCGGCGGCGCCGAGCCATCCGACACCGTGTATCAGCGAGAGGGTGTCGCCGACGCTCGCCAGGCGGCGATGGACCACCCGGAAGCCGGCCTCGGCGAAACGCTCGGCGGCGCGCGTGAGGTTGTCGCGCACGGCCGGCTCGACCCGCGGGTCCTCGAGGCAGGCGTCGTCGACCACGATGACCGCGCGCTCCGGATCCGCCGGCGTTCGTGTCGCGACCGGCCGGCCGCGCATGGCGTCGTCGATGGCCAGGCAGTCCGGCAGCGTGGTGGCGATCACGCCGATGGTGTCCAGGCTGTCGGCCAGCGGGGTGACGCCTTCCCGGGTATGGCGGGCCTGGGACGGGCGATAGGAGGTCAGGCCGTTGAAGGCGGCGGGCACGCGCAGCGAACCGGCGGTATCGGTGCCGATGGCGGCCGGCACGATGCCCTGGGCCACGGCGATGGCCGAGCCCGAGCTGGAGCCGCCCGGTGCGCGGGCCTCGCCATCGCCCGGCGTGTGGTGGGGCGTGCCGAAGTGGGGGTTCAGACCGAGGCCCGAGTAGGCCAGCTCGGTCAGGTTGGTCTTGCCGACGCTGACCAGCCCGGCGCTCGCCGCGTGACGAACCGCCAGGGCGTCGCCTTCGTCGGGCGCCGTGGCGAGCACCCGGCTACCGCCGGTGGTCAGGGTGCCGCGCATGGCGAACAGATCCTTCCAGGCCAGCGGTACGCCGTCCAGCGGGCCGAGGCCGGCCCCGTGGCGGCGGCGCTGGGCGGCGGCCTCGGCCTCGGCCAGGGCGCGCTCCGGGGTCAGCGAGATGAACACCGCGTCGCTCTCTCGAGCCTTCTCCAGGGTCCGTTCGGCCAGGGCGACCGGGTCGAGATCGCCGCGCTGGATGGCCGCGCCGAGGGCGAGGGCGGTTCGGGGGGAAGCAACCATGAGCCGTGTCTCCAGATGGGCGGGCGCCGTCGCGACGGCGCCCGCGGTCGCGTTAGCGATCCTCGCGCTTGAGGGCGGAGGCCGGGATGTCGTCGGTGCGCAGGCGCTCGAAGCGACCCTGTTCGGTGTAGACCCAGTTGCGGTCCACCGAGGTGGCCAGGAAGCGGTCGTCGAAGCCGCTCTCGAGTTCCTCCTGAGGATAGCGGCGCAGGATCCAGGCCTTCATCAGCACCACGTAGACTACCAGGGCGGTGACGAAGCCGACCGCATAGGCGTACTCGAGGAACACCAGGGCCAGGCCGCCGCCCACGATCCAGGCGATGAGGCCGGCCGGGTTGACGCCGTTCAGGAAGCGGAACTGGCCCTCGGGGTCGAACAGTGCCGGCACGTTGAGGCGGCGGCGGCGCAGCAGGTAGTAGTCCGCCACCATGATGCCGCCTACCGCGGACAGCACCGCGCCGTAGTAGCTGAGGAAGGTGAACAGGTTGTCGAGGATCAGCCACGGCATGGAGGCGGTACCGATCACCCCGGCGATGACCAGCGCCACCGGATAGCTGACCCGCGGCGCGCCGGCGTTGACGAAGGTCAGGGCGGCCGGGATCAGGTTGGCCGCGTTGTTGGTCGACCACTGGGCGAGGATCACCATCAGCAGCAGCGCGATCAGGGTCAGGCCGCCGCCCTGGCCCTGGATGACCGTGACCGGGTTCCAGTCGCCGGCGGCGATGAAGGAGACGCCGCCGATCAGCGCGATCCACGCCTGGGTGGCGGGCAGCGCCAGGAACTGGGCGATGAAGACGTTGCGGTTGCGGCGGAAGAAGCCGCGTTCGCCGCCGGGGGCACGCAGGAAGCGGGTCAGGTTGGGAATATCCACCGCCAGCGCCGACCAGAAGGCCATGTTGGCGAAGAACAGTCCCAGGGCGGCGACGTCCTGGTCGCCGACAAAAGTCCAGATGTTGATGCCCTGGGTCTCGGCCAGCACGTCCAGGGTGAAGTACATCCACACCGAGATCGCCACGATGCAGGGCGCGGCGATGGAGGCCAGCAGTTCCACAGCGCGGATGCCGAGGGCGGTGTTGACGATCTGTACCACGGCGAACAGGGCGTACCACAGGATCCAGTTATCCAGGCCCCACAGGTACTCGACGATGCCGTTGAGGGCCAGGGCGCCGAGATAGGTCTGCACGCCGAACCAGATGGCGGCTACCACGCCGCGCGACACCGCGGGCAGGTGAGTGCCCTTGAGGCCGAAGGGCGCGCGCAGGTAGACGGCAAACGACAGGCCGTGTTCGGTGCCGATGTCCGCCGTGAGGCTCATCACTACCCCGAGCACCAGGTTGGCGATGAAGATGATCGCGACCACCTGGTACAGCGGCAGGCCGGCGACGCCCCCGGCGCCGAGCTGGAAGGTGGCGATGATCACTGCCATGCCGATCCACAGCCAGATGAAGCCGAAGAAGCCGATGGTTCGCTGGTTGAGCCAGACCGGCAGGATGGAGGCCTCGAGCAGGTGTTGCCGGTCGTTGTCCGGCTGGGAGGGCGCGGAGGCGCCACCGATGTCGTGTGGTTGGGCCACGGGATCGCTCCTGAGGAGATGGTCATTTGTTGTTGGTGTGCGGCGCCGGGCGGAGCGAATCCGGTCTCGCCGGGCGCCTTAAATGTAGTATGGATACAAAAATCATTTTTTGCCAAGGGGTTCGTCGCCGTAAGATAGGAATCGAACGCTCGCTCTTCCTAATGCCTCGTCATTGAAGAGAAAAAATATTGGGGTGTTTTTCGCGACGATAGATGAATGGTGTTTGGTGACAGCGGCCATCTTTCGTCGGCTCGAAAGGGTCGGGGGTAAGTGTCAAAATACGCCTGGAACGCCCAGGCACTCGATGGCCAGAGGATGATGGCGTCCATCGAGTGGGAGGATGGCGTTGCGGGGCGATGACTTCAGGGAGGAGCGGGTGCTGGCGAACGCAGGCAGTTCCAAGCGGCAACAGGGGGGGCGCGCCCCTCGCTATGCCATGATCGAGGCGTCCTTGCGCGAGGCCATGCGGGCCCGGCGTCTGCCGGCCAACATGATCCTGCTCGAGGGGCCCATCGCACGGCTGTTCGGTACCAGTCGTGGTCCGGTGCGCAAGGCGCTGGAGCTGCTGCACGAGCAGGGGTTGATCAGTCGCTTCGAGGGGCGCGGCTTCCTCGCGACCCCGGACCCCGACGCGGTGACGCCGGCCCGGGAGCCGTTGACGCCCGAGATGCTGAGGCTCGACACCGACGAGCGTCCGGCCGTGGATACCCGGCCGGCGGCGGAGCGCATCTATGCGCAGGTCGAGGAGGCCGTGGCCACCTGCCTGGCCTTCGGTCATTTTCGCATCGTCGAGACGATGCTCAGCGAGCACTACGGCGTCAGCCGCACGGTGGCCAGGGAAGTGCTGGGCCGCCTGCGTAATCAACGGCTGATCGAGAAGGATCGCCACTCCCACTGGCTGGCCGGGCCGCTGACGGCCCAGGCGGTGGCCGAGGACTACGAGATTCGCGTGCTGCTCGAACCGGCGGCCCTGAAGGTGTCCGGACCGCTGCTGGAGCATGCCGAGCTCGAGGCGATGCGCGCCGAGGTCCGGTACCTGATCGATCATCCAGAACGCCAGAGTGCCGCGGCCATCCTCAGGCTGGAGCAGGATCTGCACCAGCGCTGCCTGCGTCACTACCGCAATCGCAAGGCCCGCGAGATGATCGCCCAGAGCCAGCTGCCGGTGATCGTCAATCGCATCTTCTTCCAGACGCTCGGCGTGCCGCCGGACGAGCCGCTGCTGATGGAGCACAAGCTGGTGCTCGACCACCTGTCGTTCGGCGCCTATGATGCCGCGGCGTCCAGTCTGCAGTCGCATCTCCAGGCCGCCGCCGAGCGCACCCGGCGCCGGCTGAAGGTGCTGTCGGTCTTCCCCGAGCCGGACCTGCCGCCCTACCTGGTGAAGATCACCTGAGGGCGTTTCGCGCCTGACCCGCCGGGCGGATCGCCGCCGTCCTCCCGGTGCCTTGCCGTGTGCGCCGTCCGGTCGTGCTGCCCTTCTTTGCCCCGCCTCTGCCCGTTCTCTCCTTCCGTTCTCCTGTCTGGGCCTTTGGCTCCTGGTCTGTGGCCGTTCGGGGCGGCCTGGCCGCCCTTCGATCGACCGGCGGGTCGGCACGGGCTCGCCCGGCATGACCGGCTGGCGCCCCGTGCCGGTCTTCATTCACGCCGCTAAAAATGACGTTTGTCGCGGGTTGGCAAGATATGGGTGCCTGTCCGGAAAAAAGACGTCGATGAGTTATTTTGGGTGATTGATGTGGCTCTTCAGCTAAATGTCAGTGTTTCTTCCTGTCTATACGGTTAAGTCTGTGTTTTGGCGCCTGGTTGAGGCGTAAAAATGGGCGTCGTGTTGACGGTCTGGGCGCCGAGGTCTGTGTTGACAAAAATGACCTTTGTATCCAGTCTTCAAAATGATGCGGGCGGACGATCGCCGTCGCCTGCCGCAAGCACACCAGACCAAGACCCAATAACGAGGTGTTCGAAGATGGCGAAGAAAGAGATTCTCTGTGCATTTGGTGTCGACGTGGATGCCGTCGCCGGCTGGCTCGGCTCGTACGGCGGCGAGGATTCCCCCGATGACATCTCCCGCGGCCTGTTTGCCGGCGAGGTCGGTGCGCCGCGCCTGCTCAAGCTGTTCGAGCGCTACAACCTCAAGACCACCTGGTTCATCCCCGGCCACAGCATCGAGACCTTTCCCGAGCAGATGAAGGCCGTGGTCGATGCTGGTCACGAGGTCGGCGTGCATGGCTACAGCCATGAGAACCCCATCGCCATGACCCGCGAGCAGGAGCGCGACGTGCTCGACCGCAGCATCGAGCTGGTGACCGAGCTGTCCGGCAAGCGCCCGACCGGCTACGTGGCGCCGTGGTGGGAGTTCAGCCCGGTGACCAACGAGCTGCTGCTCGAGCGGGGCATCAAGTACGACCACAGCCTGATGCACAACGATTTCCACCCCTATTACGTGCGCGTCGGCGACTCCTGGACCAAGATCGACTACTCCAAGTCCGCCGAGGAGTGGATGAAGCCGCTGGAGCGGGGCGAGGAGACCGACCTGATCGAGATCCCGGCCAACTGGTACCTCGACGACCTGCCGCCGATGATGTTCATCAAGAAGGCCCCCAACAGCCACGGCTTCGTCAGCCCGCGCCATCTCGGCGAAATGTGGCAGGACCAGTTCGACTGGGTCTACCGCGAAAATGACTATGCCGTCTTCACCATGACCATCCACCCGGATGTCTGCGGCCGCCCGCAGAACCTGATGATGCTCGAGCGTCTGATCGAGTACATGCAGAGCCATGAAGGCGTGCGCTTCTGCACCTTCGACGAGATCGCCGACGACTTCGCCGAGCGCCAGCCGCGCGGCTGATCGCGGTCCAGCCCGACACCACAACATAACGACAAACGATAACAAGAGGGTGACGTCGATGACCGAGCCAACCTCCCGCGGGCCCGCCGAGACCCGCTCAAGCGCAGACGAGCCATGGAATGCCGTCATCACCAAGAAACAGATCGGCTATGCCTCGCTGGTCTGCTTCATCGCCTGGGTGGCGTCGGTCTACGACTACACCCTGTTCGGCACCCTGCTGCCGGTGATCGCCGATGACTTCGGCTGGAGCACCGCCAAGGCCACGGCGGTCAATACCTGGGCCACCATCGGGGTGTTCGTCGTTTCGCTGGTGGTCGGCACCATGCTCGACCGCTTCGGGCGCAAGAAGACGCTGATCCTGCTGGTGATCGGCGGGGCCATGAGCTCCGGGCTGTCGGGGATCGCCATCGGCGCCGCTTCGATGGTGATCATTCGCGCCTTCTCCGGCTTCGCGGTCTCCGAGGAGGTGGTCAACGCCGTCTACCTCAACGAGATCTACAAGAAGGCCAAGGGGCGCGGCTTCATGTACAGCCTGGTGCAGAGCGGCTGGCCGGTCGGCGCGCTGCTGGCCGCCGGCATGACCTCGCTGCTGCTGCCCGTGATGGGCTGGCGCGGCAGCTTCTTCGTCGCCGCCTGTGCCTCGATCATCGTCATCGTGATGGCGCTCAAGCTGCCAGAGTCGCCGGTGTTCGCCGCGATGAAGGAGATCGAGCGTCGCCGCAAGGCGGGTGACGCCGAGGGCGCCGCACGCCTCGCCGCCGAGCATGACGTCGAGATCAACACCGGCAACAACCAGGGCCTCAAGGGCGTGTTCACGCCGGAGCTGCGCTGTCACACCATCTCGCTGTCGCTGGTCTGGCTGTTCAGCTGGATGGCGATCCAGGTCTTCGCGGTGCTCGGCACCACCGTGCTGGTGGAGGCCAAGGGCGTCAGCTTCGAGAGCTCGCTGTACGTGCTGATCCTGGCCAACGCGGTCGGCTTCGGCGGCTACCTGACCCACGGCTGGTTGGGCGATCGCATCGGCCGTCGCAGCACCGTGCTGATGGGCTTCCTGCTCGGCGGTATCGCCAGCCTGCTGATGCTGCTCGGCCCGGCCAGCGACGGCTTCGTCTACGTGATGTACGCCATCACCCTGTTCTTCCTGCTGGGGCCGTTCGCCGCGATCCTGTTCTACATGGGCGAGTCCTTCCCGGCCCACGTGCGTGGCACCGGGGCCAACGTGGCCCACGTGATGGCACCGGTCGGCGCGATCATCGGCTCCGGCCTGGTATCGGTGCTGCTGTCTCTCGGCGTCACCATGACCTGGGCGGCGATCCTGGCCGGCTCCCTGCCGCTGGTGCTCAGTGGCCTGCTGATGTTCGGCACCCGCCAGGTCGATCTCCATGAACAGAACGCCTTCGAGGAGGCAGCCGCATGAGCAATCTGACTCGGGACGACGGCCTGGCCGGCAAGGTCGTGATCATCTCCGGTGCCGCCAGCGGCATCGGTCAGGCCCTGGCGGTCAGCTACGCCAAGGCCGGCGTCAAGGTGGTGGCCGGCTACTATCCCGGCGATCCCCATGATGTCGCGACCACCGTCGAGGCGGTGAAGGAAGCCGGCGGCGAGTGCGTCGCCGTGGCGGTGGACGTGCGCGACGGCGCCCAGTGCGACGCGCTGGCCCAGGCGGCCATCGAGGCCTTCGGTAGGCTGGATATCGCCGTGGCCGCGGCCGGCATCCTGCGCCAGTCGCCGCTGGAAGCGCTTTCCGATGAGGACTGGAACGACATGCTGTCGGTGGATCTTACCGGCGTGATGCGCCTGTTCCGCAGCGCCTCCCGGGCGATGACCGGGCCGGGCTCGATGGTGGCCGTGTCCTCCATCGCCGGCGGCGTCTACGGCTGGGATGATCATGCCCACTACGCGGCGGCCAAGAGCGGCCTGGTGGGGCTGGTCAAGTCGCTGGCGGTGGAGCTCGCGCCTCGCGGCATCCGCGTCAACACCCTGATCCCGGGACTGATCGAGACGCCGCAGTCGCTCGACCCGGTCAACTCGCTGGGGCCAGAAGGCCTGGCGGCGGCCGGCGAGAAGATTCCCGCCGGGCGGGTGGGGCGCGCCGAGGAGGTCGCTCGCACCGTGCGCTTCCTCACCAGCGACGATGCGTCCTATGTGACCGGCCAGCAGCTGATCGTCGACGGCGGACTGACCGTCCGCTGGCCGAGCTGACGGAGAGGGAGCCTCGGCTCCCTGCCTTTGGAGACTTCAATGAGCAAACTAGACAACAAGGTCGCCCTGATCATCGGCGCCGCCAGCGGCATCGGCCAGGCGATCGCGACACTGTTTCAGGCCGAAGGCGCGACGCTGGCCCTGGCCGATCTTGACCGGGACGCCTGTGTCGACCTGTGCGGGCCCCGGGGCTCGGCCCATCGCGTCGACGTCGGCTCCGCCGAATCGGTCCAGGCACTCGTGAACGCGGTGGTCGAGCGTCACGGGCGGATCGATGTGCTGGTCAACAGCGCGGGCATCCTCAACGAGTGCCCGATCACCGAGATGTCGCCGGAGGTCTTCGATCAGATGATCGCCGTCAACCTGCGCGGCGTGTTCCTGGCCTGCCACTACGTGGCACCGCTGATGGTGGAACAGCGCGCGGGGCGGATCATCAACATCGCCTCCCAGCTCGCCCACAAGGGGGGCATCGGCATGGCGCACTACAGCGCGGCCAAGGCCGGTATCCTGGGGCTGACCAAGTCCATGGCGCGGGAGCTGGCGCAGTACAATGTGCTGACCAATGCCATCGCGCCGGGGCCGATCAGCACGCCGCTGCTGGGCGACGTTAGCCGCGAATGGATCGGCGAGAAGGAAGCCGAGCTGCCGCTGGGACGCTTCGGCAAGGCCGAAGAAGTGGCGCCGACGGCGCTGTTGCTGGCGGCCTCGCCGGACGGCGACCTGTACCTGGGGCAGGCCCTCGGCCCCAACAGCGGCGACGTGATGTAGCACCGTTCGTCGCGTGATGGCAGGAACCGCCGTCACGACAAAGGGGCCCCTGGGGGCCCCTTTGTCGTTCTGGCGGTCTGCCGGGCGGCTTACTGCGCGGTGATGGTGCTCATCACCAGGTTGCCGTCGATCTTGATCGGGCCGTCTTCCGAGGCGCCGAGGGTGTACTCGAAGATCCCGGTCTCCATGCCGCCTTCCTCGCTGTGCACCATCAGCATCAGCTGGTCGCCGGCGCTGACGTCTTCGGTGAGGATCGCGGTGACATCCATGTTCTCGCCTTCCTTGAGCGGGGCATGGCCGACCACCGGGCCGGGTTTCATGCTGTCATCGGTGCGGTGCACCACCAGCCAGCCGTTGCTGCCCGCCATGACCTTTTCCGCGGTGACCGTGCCGCCCGCGACGGACTGGTCATCGGCCCAGACTTCCGGATGCATGTCGCCGTGCATTTCCGCCTGAGCCAGGGAAGCGCCGGTGAGCAGAGCGGCGGATACGAATGCGCTTGCCATGAACTTGGTCATCATCATTCTCTCCTTGAGTTCCGAGCACGCCCCATCGAAGCAAAGTGGTTGGGAGGGGCGTGCCCGCAGTTACGAGAGACGAGCGACGGCGGTTTCACCTCGGCGCGAAAAAAAATCACAGCCGCTGGGCCGAGGCGTCCTGATCGGTGGGATAGAGGTAGCCGTGGATCGCCGGGCCGGTCGGCTGGCCGGTGGGCGAGCCGCCGGGCGGCTCGATGCTGATGCCGAAGGTGGCGCGCTTGATCAGCTCGGGATCGAAGTCGCTCAGGGCGTCGGCCGGCAGGCTCAGCTGGTCATTGAGTACGCCCACCGAGCGCGGATTCGGCCCCAGCGAGGCGTCCTTGATCCACAGCTGATAGGCGCGGTCCGGCAGCGGCTCGGCGGTGACCGGCCGCACGTTCAGGCGACGGCTGTCGAGGTCCACGGAGAGCATGAAGGCGGGCTGCTGGTCGTCCTGCTGGAACACGGCCACGAACGGCGACTCGCTCGTCCCCGGCTCGACGGGGACGATCAGCACCGCGGCCAGTACCAGCGCCGCGGCGGAGGCGAGCCCGGTGCTCCAGCGCCAGAAGCGCAGCCGGCGCCGCATGGCGTCGAGCTGGGAGACCTTGCCCTCGCGCTCGCCGGTGTCCGGCGTGGCTTCCAGTGCCTCGATGCGCCGCTCGATCCTCGCCAGCAGGTCTGGCCCCGGTGCCACCGAGGCGATGTCATCGCCGAGGGGGGCGAGGCGCGTCTCCCACTCGAGGATGCGGCCGTCCAGCTTGGGGTCTCCCCGTCGGCGGCGCTGGATCTCGGCGCGCTCGTCGGCGCCCAGGGTGCCGAGCACGAACTCGGCGGCCAGCATGTCGATGTCGTCGTGGTCTGTCATGACGCCAGACACCCCTTGAGTTGCTTGAGGGCTCGATGGAGCCAGGTCTTGACGGTGTTCACCGGCTGCTCGAAGTGGGCGGCCAGGTCGGCCCGGGACCAGCCATCCAGATAGGCCAGGCGCACCATGTCCCGGCGGTTGCCCTCCAGCTCGGCCAGGCAGGCATGCAGGCGGCGCGCGTTCTCGTCGCGCTCGGCGTGCTCCCGGGCGCCGGGGGCATCGGAGGGCGTCTGGTCGAGGACGTCGTCCGACTCATGGGGCGCCCGGGGCCGTCGGCGCAGCTCGTCGATGGCGGCGTGTCGGGCGATGCTCGCCATCCAGGCGATCGCCGAGGCCCGGCCGTCGTCGAACTGCCCGGCCTTCTGCCAGATGGTGACGTAGACCTCCTGCACGACGTCGTCGGTGCGCCCCCGTTCCTTCAGGATACGCAGCACCGTGCCATAGAGTTTCGCCGAGGTGGCGTCATAGAGTTCGGCGAAGGCCTGTCGGTCGCGCCGAGTCACGCGCTGGAGCAGGTCCTGCAGGCGATCACTGGACATACCACATTCCCTGTCATGTCGATGGTCGAGGCCGGTGAGAGCGGCATCATGCCCGCGCAGACTGCCGCCTCGCCGTCGTGACGGTCAAGGCGCCGTCTTTCCACGCTGCGCCCGGGCGTCAGGGGAGGGCGGCCAGGACCTCCACCAGGCCGAAGGCGGTGACGCCGGCGACCACCGGCCAGCCCAGCGAGCGCCGCCGATACCACACGACCAGGGTCGCCAGCACGCCGATCCCGGTGGCCAGCCAGCCGATGGCGTCGAGGCGATCAGGCACCAGCGACACGCCGAGCACCGCGGCGACCATCATCGGGCCGAGCAGGGAGAGCCAGCGGGGCATGGCCTCGATGCCGTCCGCGCCGTCGAGGCGACGGAGACGGCGCTGCATCCACAGCAGCGGCAGCAGACGAATCAGCAGGGTGCCGAGGGCCGTGGCCAGCAGGGCCAGCCAGAGGTCGTTACTCATGGGGCGCCTCCCGGCGTGAAGCGGACCAGGGTGAAGCACAGGGCGCCGCAGGCGGCGGCGATGGGGATGCCGATGTTGGTGTAGCCGACCAGGCTGCAGAGCATCGCCACGCCGATGCTGATCATCAGCGCCAGGCTCCAGCGCTTCGAGGTGCAGCGCGGCGCCACCAGCACCAGGAACAGCGCCGGCAGGGCGAAGGGCAGTATCTCGCCCAGCAGCGGCCAGCGCGCCATCAGCCAGTCGCCGGCCAGGGCGCCGAGCAGGGTGCCGAGGATCCAGCTGGTCCAGGCCAGCAGCGCGGCACCGGTGAACCAGCCGAGGCGCTGCGCTTCCGGCAGCTGCGGCAAGCGGTGATGGGCCAGGGCGAAGACCTGGTCGGTCAGGCCGTGCATCAGCACGAGCCACCAGCGGCTGCGGTCCAGCCACGGCGCCAGGTTGGGGCCGTAGACCGCATGGCGCACGTTGAGCAGCAGCGTCATGGCCACCGCCAGCCACAGCGGCGCGCCGCCGGCGATCATGCCGATGAGCAGGAACTGCGAGGCGCCGGCGTAGATCAGCGTCGAGATCAGCGTCGCCTCCCAGGCCGTCAAGCCGGCCTGGACGGCGATCAGCCCGAACGAGATCGCCACCGGCACGTACCCGCCCAGCAGCGGGAAGGCCTCGCGCACGCCGGACAGCCAGGCGCGGGAAGGCGCCGAGGTCGCCTGGTCGATCATGATGTCTTCCTCTCGGCGTAGACGATGGTCAGGATCAGCGTCGCCCACTGCTCGCCGGTGCGATAGCGGTGGGGGCGGTCGGCGCCGAACGCGAGGGTGTCGCCGGCCTGCAGCGAGCGCAGGTCGTCCTCGGGGCCGGCCTCGAGCTCGCCGCTGAGCACGGTGAGCGATTCCGTGGCGCCGGGGGTGTGCCCCTCGGCATGGCGATCGGTATGGGGCGCGCAGCGCATCCAGTAGGCGTCGACCTGGCGGCCTTCCTGGCCCTGGTCGATCAGCCTCACCTGCACGCCGTCTTCGCCGAGGGGCACGGTGATCGGCGCCACCAGGGTGCCGAAGGGCATGTTCAGCTGCACCGCCAGCCGCCAGATGGTGTCCAGCGTGGGGTTCCCGTTGCCCTGCTCGAGGCGCGACAGGTTCGACTTGGCGAGGCCGGCGGCGGCGGCCAGCTGCGACAGCGACAGCCCGCGCTCCTGACGCAGGCGCTGAAGGTGCTGGCCCAGGGTGCTGAGGGCGAGATGGTCCATGGAAGCTTCCGGTACAAGGGGGGTACGAATTGTTCGATATAAGGAACGTTCTATAAAAAGAACAACCGACTGTCAAGGGAGGCTGTCCGGCCGGCGGCGCTATGCCGGGCCGGGGTAGGAAGCGACCGGGAATGCCGCCAGGCGCACGATGAAGGAGAAGGGGCGGGAGACGCCGCGGGCAGTGGCGAGGAGGAAGGGAAGAAGCGAAGGCGGGAGGAGGATAAAGAGAAAAGGTACCCGGCCGCCGCAGCGGCCGGGCAGGCGAGGCTCAGGCCTCGTCGGTGTTGCCGTCGGCGCGGCAGGCCGCGGCGGTGAACAGCACGTCGGTGGAGGAGTTCAGCGCCGTCTCGGTGGAGTCCTGCACCACGCTGATCACGAAGCCGATCGCCACCACCTGCATGGCCACGTCGGCGGAGATGCCGAACAGGCTGGCGGCCATGGGGATCAGCAGCAGCGAGCCGCCGGCCACGCCTGACACGCCGCAGGCGGCCAGCGCCGAGACGATGCACAGCAGCAGCGCGGTGACGAAGTCGACCTGAATGCCGAGGGTGTTGGCGGCGGCCAGGGTGATCACGGTGATGGTGATGGCGGCGCCGCACATGTTGATCGTCGCGCCCAGCGGGATCGAGATCGAATAGGTATCGGCGTGCAGCTTCAAACGCTTGCACAGCTCCAGGTTGACCGGAATGTTGGCCGCCGAGCTGCGGGTGAAGAAGGCGGTGATGGCGCTGCCGCGCAGGCAGGTGAACACCAGCGGATAGGGATTGCGGCCGGTCTTCAGGAACACGATCAGCGGATTGGTGACCAGCGCCACGAACGCCATGCAGCCGACGATCACCAGCAGCAGGCGGCCGTAGTCGAGCAGGGCGTCGAGGCCGGATTCGGCCAGGGTGTTGGCGACCAGGCCGAAGATGCCCAGCGGAGCGAAGCGGATCACCGTCTGGACGATGCCCGACACGGCATCGGACAGGTCCTTGAGCGCGGTGCGGGTGGTGTCCGCGGCGCGGCGCAGCAGCAGCCCGAGGCCCACGGCCCAGGCCAGGATGGCGATGAAGTTGGCCTCCATCAGCGCCTCGACCGGGTTGGCCACGGCGTTGAGCAGCAGGTTGCGCAGGATCTCGGTGACGCTGCCGGGCGGCGTGCCGCTGGCCGCCGGGGCGTTCAGCGCCAGGCTGGTGGGGAAGGCGAAGCTCGCCGCCACGGCGACCAGCGCCGCCACCAGGGTGCCGATGAGGTAGAGCACCAGCACGGAGCGGATGTGGGTGGGCTGGCCCTGGCGATGGTTGGCGATCGCTGCCGCCACCAGCACGAAGACCAGCACCGGCGCCACGGCCTTCAGCGCGGAGACGAAGACCTGGCCGAGCAGGGCGGCCGACTGGGCGGTATCGGGGGCGAGGGTGGCGAGCAGCAGGCCGGCGACGATGCCCAGCGCGATCTGGGGGATCAGCCCCATCCGCAGCAGCGGGCGGCCCAGGGAGTTGAGGGTAGCGATCATGGGTGTCTCTTGTGGAATCACGGGGTGCATGAACGTGTCGTGCGCCGGGGTCGCCGTATCACCACGTGGCCACGTCGCGGGGTGCCGCGGGGGTCGGGACACGCGATGGCGATGGCCTGTCGACGCCCTGCCCGGGTGTCTCCCGGGCAGGCGCGCGAATTCTACCATCGACGTAAAACGATAGGGGGTACGACCTTGGTTTCTCTTGAAACCAGCAGGGTGTGCTGATCTGTCGCCGTGTTCAGGGTGGAATATGCGGTGAGGCCGCCGGCAGGCAGAGGCCTTCAGGGATGGCGGAAGTGCAGGTACGGGTCGTCGTTATGGCTCAGCGGCGGGGTGGCCTCGCCGCCGAGGCAGCGGCAGATGTCCTGACCGACATCCGGCCGGAACCGTTTCCCGGTTGGTCAAGGAAGGCCCGGCCCCGGGCCGAGTGGCGCTCACCGGGGAAGTGGCGTCAACCGATGGAGCCTAAGTCAATCATCGGCGGTTGTCGCGCCGAGGATGCCGAAGGTGACGGATCGACTCAGCCGCTCCGTGGGGCCAGCAGGATGATGCCGGCGCCGGCCAGGCACAGCGCGGCGCCGAGCAGGTCCCAGCGGTCGGGCAGGCGGTGCTCCACCGCCCACAGCCAGGCGAGCGAGGCGACGATATAGACGCCGCCGTAGGCGGCATAGGCGCGGCCGGCATGGTCGGCCGAGGAGAGGCTGAGCAGCCAGGCGAACAGCACCAGGCTGGCCAGCCCCGGCAGCAGCCACAGCGCCGAGGCGCCCTGACGCCACCAGGCCCAGACGCTGAAGCAGCCGGCGATCTCGGCCAGGGCGGCGGCCACATAGACCGGCAGCGTCAGCATGACGCCGCCGGAGCAGACAAGTGCAGCATGAGGGAAGAAGGAACGATCACGCGGTCAGGCGCGCCTCCACGGCGTCGAGGAAGCCGTGCATGTCGACCACGGTCTCGGTGGTTGGATCGGTGGTCTTGCCCTTGAGGTCACCGGTGACGATGCCGTCGCCGATGGTGTCGATCAGCGCCGCCTTGAGGCGCCGGGCGTAGTCGGCCAGCGCCGCGTTGTTCTCGCGCTCGGCCAGCGTCTCCAGGGCGTTGCCCACGGCGTAGATCAGCGCCGAGGAGTTGAAGTGCGCCTCCTTGCCGTCGCTCTCCAGGTACTTCAGGTACAGATCGTGAGCGGTGCCGTGGGGCGCCTCGAACAGCATGGTGCCGTTCTTGCTCTCGATGATCGAGCTGGCGGTGGCCAGGCTGCCGCCGAGGGCGGCGGAGATGTCGGAGAAGATGTCGCCGTCCAGGTTCTGCGCCGGGTAGAGGGCGTTGCGGGGCGGGTCGGTGATCATCTTGATCAGCTGGCTGGAGGGTCGCATGATCATGAACGACGGCGGCGGCGTGTCGTTGTGGGCCAGCGCGCGGCGGGCCTCGGTGATGACGTCGCTGAACACCTCGTCGTAGTCCATGTACTCGCGCTTGAGGCCGAAGTAGACCTCCTTGTCCTTGCGCGAGGCGTCGCGGAACACCTGCAGCACCCAGTCCTTGATCGCCTCGCGGTCGTTGGACATCAGCAGGATGGGATCGCCCTGCTTGACGCGGCGGGCGTGCTTCTCCTCGCCATCGACCACCACCTTGAGGATGCCGTCCTCGCTGGCGGGGGCGTTGAAGCTGCCGTACTGGTCGCCGCCGCCGGCGCTCATCCGCGAGATCGACACCTGGGCCTTGCGGTCGGGTATGCCGTGGCGCTTGAGCTGCTCGACCAGCTTGTAGAGCTTGCGGCCGGTGTTGTTGTCCGGCACGCCCCACAGCGCCCGCTCGGGCGGGTTGGCGACCAGTCGCGCGGCCTGGGCGTCGATCAGCTCGTAGTGGTAGGCGAGCCCCAGCGCTTCGGCGTCGGCCTGGTAGTGCTCGCGGTAGATGTCCTCGATGGCGGCGCGCATCACGCCGTCATAGCCGGCAATCACGGTGTCCTTGAGGCCCAGGTAGATGTCGCGCTTCTCGTCGAGGGCGCGCCGGAAGAAGCGGTGGGCCCAGGCCCTGACGTCGTCCAGGTCGTTGGTGGCCAGCAGCCAGGGGTCGCCCTTGTTGACCTCGCGGCGATGCAGCTCGACCGGGTCGCCGCTTTCGCCCACGAACAGCAGCTTGACCACGCCGGTGGCCGAGGACAGCGCGTTGTAGCTGTCCTTGGTGCCGCCGTGCTCCATGGTCTCGACCTCGATGTCGCGGCCGACCCAGGTCGGGCGCTCGACCTTGAGGTTGCGAAACTCGATGTCCTCGCGGGTGATGTTGCCGCCGATGCCCTTGCGGATGGCGCCGTTGGGCGACTTGGTGGCCAGCGGATGCAGGGTGGCGGCGTCGAGCTCGGGGTGCCGGGCGAGCAGGGCGTCGCGCTGTTCGCGATTGACGGTCATGCCGGCGTTCTTGATCCCGACCTGGTGGCGGTTGAGCGCGTCGATGGCGTCGAGGACGGCCTGGCCGTTGGTGAGCAGCCGGTTCTCGGCGGTCAGGTCGATCTCGACCAGCTCGATGGCCAGCGGTCGGGTCACGAAGGTATCGATGATCTTCTCGAAGGCCACCTGGGCCATTTCGTCGCCGTGCAGGATGACCAGCGGGGCCGCCACCTGGATCTTGTCGCTCATCACTCTTCCCGTGTTCGTGCTCGTGGAATCCACGCAGCCTCGCGTCCCTGGGCGTCGTGGCCGGAAGGACGCCGGCTGCCATGCGATCAGGGTTTCATTGTACACCCAATGCCGTCGCCCTGTTTCGATGCTCCCGCCGGGCCGCTAGGCGGGGCGTGCGGGAGTATGCGTCCGCACCCGGCGGGCCAGCTCGCTGACGTGCTCCTCGGTCACGCCGAGCTCCGCCAGCGCCGTCTCCAGGTGCAGCAGGTAGTCGCGGTTGGGGCCGCTCGGGCCCTCGGCCCCGGCGATCTGGCGGGCCATGTCGTCGAGCGGCGCCTCGCCCAGGAAGGCGGCGTTGTCGGCGGTGGCCAGGTAGGTCAGCCCCATGGCGCCGGTGCCGTCCTCGAAGTGCAGCGGAGTGAGCTCGCGCAGGTAGCCGTTCTTCTCGCGCACGTCGAGCGGCTGCAGGGTCTCCGGCGTGATGCGGTAGGCCATCCCCAGGCAGGCGGCGCCTTCCTCGGCGATCAGGGTCGCCACGCGCCCCGGGGCCTCGGGCGTGCCGCGATGGTCGTGGGAGCCCTGCCAGAAGCGCCGCACCCAGCCGTGGATGCGCGCCGGCCGGCGCTCGAGGAAGGGGAAGTCGGCCTTCCAGATCAGCGAACCGTAGCCGAACAGCCACAGATCGTCGTGGTCGTCGAAGTGGGTCATGCGCCGGTTGAGCGCGGTGGTGTCGAGCGCCATGGGAGACTGTCGCGTCCTTCGTTGCCGTCGTGGGCGCCCCATGATGCGCGGCCAGGCGCGGCTTGTCGAAGTCATGGCCGTGTATTCATTTCACCGTAACCTTGTGCACAAAGCGCGATGACGTAGGATTGTCGATCCGACCGACAAGACCGGCGCGAGCCGGCCCATGAGGAGAACCGACACCATGAGCTTCACCGTCTATCTGTCCGGCGAGATCCACACCGAATGGCGCGAGGAGATCCGTCTCGGCGCCGGGGCCGCGGGCCTGGACGTGGCCTTCACCGCGCCGGTCACCGACCATGACGCCAGCGATGCGGCCGGCGATCATCTCGGCCCGCAGAGCGAGGGCTTCTGGCGCGACCACAAGTCGTCCAAGGTCAACGCCATCCGCACCAAGACGCTGATCGAGCGGAGCGACCTGGTGGTGGTGCGTTTCGGCGACAAGTACAAGCAGTGGAACGCGGCCTTCGATGCGGGCTACTGCGCCGCCCTGGGCAAGCCCTACGTGACCCTGCACGGCGACCACATCGTTCATCCGCTCAAGGAAGTGGACGCCGCCGCCATGGCCTGGGCGACCACCCCGGCCGAGGTGGTCGAGATCCTGCGCCACGTGCTGCGCGGCTGATTCCGCCGCCGCCACCGAGGAGGAGCGATGGAAGCGCTATGGATGTGGCCGGCCACCGGCTTCGGTCTCGGCCTGTCGCCCTGGGCCTCGGGCACCGTCGGCTCGCTGCTGGCGCTGCCGCTGGCCTGGTGGCTGCTGGGCCGCTCGCGTCGCTGGCGGCTGGGGCTGGCCGCCGCGCTGCTGGTGGCGGCGATGCCGCTGTGTCAGCTGGCCTCCGACACCCTGGGTGGCAAGGACGACGGACGTATCGTGCTCGACGAGATCGTCGCCTTCCCGGTGGCGATGCTCGGGCAGGCCGCGCCTCGCCATCCGCTGACCCTGGCAGGCACCTTCGTGGTCTTCCGGCTGTTCGATGCCACCAAGCCGCCGCCGGTGAGACAGGTGGAGGCGATGCCCGGGGGGATCGGCATCGTGCTCGATGACCTGGTGGCGGCGCTCTACGCCTGGGCGCTGATGAGGCTCTTCTCACGCCTCGCCGCGCGGCTGTGGCGACGCGGGCGGGGTGAGGCCGGGCGATGAGCGGTATCGCAGGTATCACGACACAACCGCCGCGGCACCCTGTCGCGGTGGCTGTGGCCCCGGGGCATCTGGGCTATCATGAGGCCCCTCGTTCCGGCCGGCCCCGCTCATGATCCGAACGCTCGTCACTCGCCGCTATCGCCGATCGGTCGCGCGCCTCGCGCTGCTGGCGATGTGGCTGGTGGTGGCCGGGCCGCTGATTGGCCAGTTCAGCGCTGCGGAGCGGGCCCATCACGGGGCGGCGCACCAGGGCAGGCATCACGAGGCGATGAGCCGGGGCGCGTCGTCGGTGGCCATGGCGGACGAGGCGGCGCCGCACCGGCACGAGGCCTGCGGCTACTGCTCGCTGTTCCAGCGAATGCCGGTGCTATCGGCGCTGCTGCCGAGCGTTGCCCCGGTGCCGTCCCACGCCATCACCGCCCCGGTCGTGGCGACCCGCTCGCCCCATGGCGGGCCGGCGGTTTTCCCCCAGGCGCCGACCCGCGCGCCACCCCGATCTCGCTCGTGATCCCCCCGATGTGAATCGCCTGGCCTTCGCTCGCCGGCGTCGACACGACGCCAGGCGAGGGCAGGCGTGCCTCCGATTTCCTCGAGCGAGACTCCCATGAGCCAACCTTCCGCAAGCCGTCCTGACATGCGCCCCAGAGCGCAGGACCTCTATCGCGCCGTCTGGCGCTGGCACTTCTATGCCGGGCTGATCGTCCTCCCGTTTCTGATCTCCCTGGCGGTCACCGGTGCCCTCTATCTCTTCCACGACGACATCGACCGCTGGTGGCACGCCGACATGATGACGGTCGAGGCGCGTCAGTCCGATACGGTGCCTCCCGGCGTCCAGCGCGACGCGGCGCTGGCCGCGGTCGACGGCGAGGCGTTCCGCTATGTGCCGCCGGCCGATGCGTCCAGCGCCGCCGAGGTCGACGTGAGCCGCCCGGACGGCAGTCGGGTGGCGGTGTTCGTCGATCCCCATGACGGCGAGGTGACCGGCCAGATGCCCTACCGGGGCACCGTGATGTGGTGGGTCCGCCACCTGCACAGCCTCACCCTGTTCGGCAGCGGGGCCAGCATGCTGATCGAGATCGTCGGCGGCTGGGCCATCCTGCTGGTGCTGACCGGCCTCTACCTGTGGTGGCCGCGGGGCCGGCGCGGCGGCGTGGTGTCGGTGCGCGCCAGGCCCGGCAAGCGGGTGTTCTGGCGCGACCTGCACGCGGTGACCGGGCTCTTCGTCGGCGGCGTCATCCTGTTCCTGGCCGTGACCGGTATGCCCTGGTCGACGGTGTGGGGCAGCAAGGTCAACGAGCTGGCCAACGGCCACAACTTCGGCTACCCGGACGGCGTGCGGGTCAATGTGCCGATGTCCGACGAGCGCCTGGCCGAGCGCGAGGCCACGACCTGGTCGCTGGAGCAGGCGCAACTCCCGATCTCCGAGGCCGGTGCCGGCGCGGCCGCGCCGATCGGCCTCGACCGGGCGGTGGCGATCTTCGACGCCAAGGGGCTGGCGCCGGGCTATGCGGTCAACCTGCCGGCCGGACCGACGGGCGTCTACACCGGCTCCGTCTACCCGGACGACCTCGGCCGACAGCGCGTCGTGCACCTCGACCAGTATCGCGGCGAGGCGCTGCTCGACATGGGCTACGGCGACTACGGCCCGCTGGGGCGCGGCCTGGAGTGGGGCATCAACGTGCACTTGGGCCAGCAGTACGGCCTGGCCAACCAGCTGATCCTGGCCCTGGCCTGCGCTGGCATCGTGCTGCTGTGCGTCTCCGCGGCGGTGATGTGGTGGAAGCGTCGACCGGCCGGGAGGCTCGGCGTGCCGCCGGCGCCGGCCGATCCACGCCGGCTGCGCGGCGTGCTGGCGCTGCTGGCCATCGGCGGGGCGATCTTCCCGCTGGTCGGCGCCTCGCTGATCGTGATGGCCGTGGTGGATGCCCTGGTGCGGCGCCGGACGGCCGCCCGGCGAGCGGTCTCGGTCTAGTCCTTCTCTGCCTCATCCTTGTCCGGGGGCGGCGGGAAGCGCACGTCGAACCCCCGGGCGTCGAGCTGGCGAATGTCGCTGGGCCGGCCCTGGTCGTCGAGCTCCACCAGGCCGATGCCGGCGCCGTTCCACAGCCGTTCCCCGGCCTTGGCGCGGTCGGGGTCGCGGGGGCGGATGCGCATCGGCCGGCGCTGGGTGAACCAGTTGAGCGGCGAGCGCGGCGCGTAGAGCCAGCGGTTGGCGCGGTCGAAGGCGTCGAGCAGGGTATCGGGGAAGGCGTTCTTGAGCCCGCTGGAGGTGATCTGCCACAGCCGCGGGCCGCCGCGCCGGTGGCGCAGGCGGATGTCGTAGGCGAAGGAGTAGTGCACGTCGCCGGAGAGGATGACGTAGTGCCCCGGGGTGCGCGAGTGGCGGAAGATGTTGAGCATCACGCTGGCCGCGCCGCGGTGGGCCATCCAGTTCTCGGCGTCCACCAGCAGCGGCTTGCCGGCCAGGGTGAACAGCTTCTGGATGCCCTCGATCAGCTTGACGCCGAACATCGGCGCCGGCGAGACGATGATCGCCGAGGGCGCGTCGAGCAGCTGTTGCTGGAAGTCCGACAGCGCCTCCCAGTCCATCAGCCCCGAGGGCCGGCGCGGGCTGCGCTCGCTGCGCCAGCGGCGGGTGCGGGTGTCGAGCACCACCAGCCGGGGCGTGCCCGGGACCTGGAACTCCCAGCCCTCGAAGCGCTGCAGGTGGTGCAGGCAGGCATCGTGGGCCTCGGCGGGCAGCCAGCCGTCGCTCGCCTTGGCGGCGTCGAGCAGCGCGGCGGCCTCGTCCAGCGGCGCGGCCAGCCGTTCCGGGTCGTTGCCCCAGCCCTGGCACAGCAGGTAGCCCAGCAGGGCGTTGCCGAGGATGCGACGCGAGAACGGATGGCCGTAGGCGCAGGCCTCCCAGTCGGCGGTCAGGTTCCAGTCGTCGGTGACGTCGTGGTCGTCGAAGATCATCAGCGACGGCACGTGGGCCAGCAACCGGGCGGCCGCCGGCAGGCCCTCGACGAAGCGATCGAGGATGGCGGCCTCGTCGTCGAAGGCGGCGCCGTCGTCCGCGGAGATCGCCGGCTTGCGGATCGTCACCAGTCGCCAGGGCTCCGGCGACCACACCAGCAGGTACATGGCCATGACCTCGGCGAAGGTCATCAGGTGGTTGCGGGCGTGGGCCGAGGTGAACACCGGCTTGCGGGCGCCGGCGAAGACGCGTTCGCGCAGGTTGGCGCTGCTCTCCACGTCGGGCAGCAGCGCCTCGCGGCGATAGTAGGTCGCGTCGGCGGCGTAGAGGCCCTGGCTGTCGGCCACGGTGGCGCCCTCGAGCGGCTCGTCGAACAGGCCCAGGCGCTGGATCAGGCCGTGGATCGCCACCAGGGTGGGCCCGGCCACGTCGTCGGCGTAGATCTGATCGCCGGTCATCAGCAGCCAGGCCGGCCAGGCCCCGGCGTCGTCGCGGCGCTCGGCCAGCCAGCCGTCGGCGCGCACCAGGGCGTCGGGGCCGTCGTGATGGGGGCGGCGGCAGGAGCCGTGCAGCAGCCGGCGATGGTCCTCGGCCAGCACGAAGCGCGGGCGGCGGGCGCCCTCGTGGAGCAGGTGCGGGGCCCAGTCGGCGATGCCGGCCTCCTCGCCGCCGTCTTCACCCGCCAGGCGCAGGTCGTAGTCGATGGCCACGCCGACGGGCAGCGGCGTCTCCAGCGCCACGTCGATCAGGTGCAGCACCGCGTGGCGGCCCAGCGGCAGATGGCGCACCCGGCGCTCGTTCAGCGCCAGCCGGCGCGGGCCGTGGCCCTCGGGATGCAGCAGCAGCCGGCCGGACAGCGGCCGGGTGCCGACCAGCCAGATCCTCAGGCGGTCCGGGGCGAGGCGGCGCAGGATCGGGCCGGCGAGCACGTCCGGCAGCTCGGCGGACGCGGCGGGATCGAGGCGGGCGGTATCGGCAGACGTCATTGTCGAGGCGCTTCCTGAGTGTGCGAATCGGCCAGGCCGTCGTGAGTCGAGCGTTCGTCCGGGCCTGCTCGGTTCCGACCATGGTAGCCGACAAGGCGCCGCAGGCGGGAGTCGTCGCCCGGCGACGGGTGAGGGCTACCAGTGCCGGGGATAGCGGCGGTGGCGGGCCAGGTTGTTGACCAGGATCGCGACCAGCAGCATCAGCGTGCAGCCGAGCCCGATCGGCACCAGCGGGAACCACCAGCCCAGGGCGTGGACCTCGGGGCCGCCGATCACCGCGATCAGCGCCGAGGCCGCACCCGGCGGGTGCACGGTCTCGGTCAGCTGCATGGCCAGCACCGACAGCGAGACCGCCAGCGCCACGGCCAGTGCCGTAGCGCCCAGCCACTGGAAGCACGCCACGCCGATCAGCGCCGACAGCATGCTGCCCAGCACCACGTTGCGGGGTTGGGCGAAGGGGCTCGCCGGGGCGGCGTAGATCAGCACCGAGGTGGCGCCGAAGGAGCCGACCACCAGCAGGTGCAGGGCCAGCCACTGCTCGCTGAGCCAGGCCACCGCGCTCATGCCGGCGAAGGCGCCGAGCCATGACCAGCCGGCGTCGCGCCAGTCGAGGTCGCCGCGGCGATAGCGGGCGCCGCGCATCTTGCTGAAGTAGGTCTTCATCGTCGCATCGTGCACAAAAAGGGTGCGATATAGTGTCAGGCGGTACCCTGAAGGTAAAGATAGGCCCGCGTGCCGGGCCCGGGGTAGGCTGGGGCATCGCCTGCCCGGACGCTCAGGGAATCTCGCGACAAGGAGGCCGGATGGCACACGATCACGACCCTGCCCACCCGCATGCCCACCCCCACGGGCATGGCCATCATCACGCCGGCGCCGACAGCCGGAAGCGCCTGGCCTGGGCGGTGGCGCTGACCGGCGGCTTCATGATCGCCGAGGTGGCGGGCGGCATCCTGTCCGGTTCGCTGGCGCTGCTGGCCGATGCCGGCCACATGCTCACCGATACCGCGGCGCTGGCCCTGGCCTGGTTCGCCGCCCGGCTCAGCCAGCGCCCGGCGGACCACCGCCGCACCTACGGCTACGACCGGGTGCAGATCCTGGCCGCCTTCGTCAACGGCCTGACGCTGATCGCCATCGTGGTCTGGATCGCCATCGAGGCGCTGCGGCGTTTCCTGTCGCCGGTCGAGGTGGCCGGCACGCCGATGCTGGCCATCGCCGCCCTGGGCTTCGTGATCAACCTGGCGGTGTTCGCCATCCTGCATCTGGGCGATCGCGACAACCTCAATATCCGCGGGGCGGCGCTGCACGTGCTGGGCGATCTGCTGGGCTCGGTGGCGGCCATCGTCGCGGCGCTGGTGATCCTGACCACCGGCTGGACACCGATCGACCCGCTGCTGTCGCTGCTGGTGGCGGCGCTGATCCTGCGCAGCGCCTGGCGGCTGACCCGCGAGTCCGCACATATCCTGCTCGAGGGCGCGCCGGCGTCGCTGGACGTGGCGCGCATCGAGCGGGAGCTCCCCGAGCGGCTGGACGGCGTGTACGACGTGCACCACGTTCACGCCTGGTCGATGACGCCGGGGCGCCATCTGCTGTCGCTGCACGCCGCCGTGGAGGAGGGCGCCGACCGCGAGGCGACCCTGGTGGCGATCAAGGCGGTGCTGCTCGAGCGCTTCGACGTGGCCCACGCCACCATCCAGCTGGAGTCCCCCGATCGCTGCGCCGACGACGTGGAAGCGCCGGCGCCCGGCGCGCATCGCCCCTGAGGCCGGCGGGCCACGCCGGGCTCACCGCAGTTCCCTTAACGCTGGCCCCTTGCCGCAGCCTTCTTACCAGAGACCCAGGTGTTCGGTGAGGATGACGGTGCCGATGCCGATCAGGATCACGCCGCCGAGCACCTCGGCGCGCTGGCCGATCAGCACGCCGAGGCGACGGCCGAGCATCACGCCGAGCGTGGCCATCAGGGTGGTGGCGGCGCCGATCGCCAGGGCGGTCAGCAGGATATTGACCTCCATGAAGGCCAGGCCGATGCCCACGGTGAGGGCGTCGATGCTGGTGATCATCGCGGTGGCGGCGATCAGCCACCAGGCCTGACGCCCGGTCTTGACGGCGGGGGCGCCCTCGTCGGGCTCCGGCGTCTCGAGGCCGGCGCGGATCATGCGCACGCCGAGGGCGAGCAGCAGGATGAAGACCACCCAGTGGTCCCAGCGGGAGATGTACTGGGAGGCGCCCAGGCCGAGGGCCCAGCCGATCAGCGGGGTCAGGCCCTCGACGACGCCGAAGATCAGGCCGGTGCGCAGGGCCTCGCGGAAACGCGGATGATCGACGGCGGCACCCTTGCCGATCGCGGCGGCGAAGGCGTCGGTGGACATCGAGAAGGCCAGCAGGGTGGTGGACAGCAGGGTCATGGGCGTCACGTGGTCCGGCCGGGCGATTCACCACGACGATACGACACGCCCGGCCTTGGGCGTCGTACCGTCGATGGTCTCGCCGACCTGGCGCGATCGCGATACCCGAGGTATCGAGCGACGCGCCGGCGCACCTGCCACGGCATCTGGCCGACTATGTTGACAGGCGCTCTCACGCATCGGGCGTGAGCCAGCTACTCCCCAGCGAGGGTCGTCCGGTCCATGTGGGCGATGGGAGGTGCCCATGGCCGGAGTCGACGCAGCCTACCATCACCGGGAAACGGTTGCATCCCGAGCGTCGCTCGCGGACGTCCGCGCGTCGCTCATACCAGCTTGCTCTCGCGCAGCCGCATCAGGCGCTCCGGCGGCGCCCAGCTGTCGGCGCTGGCGCCGTCCCAGTAGTCGGCGAAGATCGCGTGGCGGGCCGCATCGCCCTCGATCAGGGCGCCGGGCGCGACGAAATCGAACAGCGTGGCCAGGGTCCGCACCTCGTGGCGCGAGACCCGGCGGATGATGTGCTCAGGCCCCAGCTCGCCGGGGTGGCGCAGCCCGGCGGCGCCGAGCATCTCGGCCAGCGCCTCGCGGGTACCGGCCTGGAAGCGTGCCACCCGTTCGGCCTTGAGCGGCACGTCCAGTCGGCTGCCGCGCAGCGCATCCTGGGTGGCCACGCCGCTGGGGCAGCGGTCGTTGTGACAGCTGCGGGCCTGGATGCAGCCCAGCGAGAACATGAAGCCGCGCGCCGAGTTGCACCAGTCGGCGCCCAGGGCGATGGTGCGGGCGACGTCGAAGGCGCTGATCACCTTGCCGGCGGCGGCCACGCGCACCTTTTCGCGCAGCCCGGCGCCGACCAGGGCGTTGTGCACCAGCAGCAGGGCGTCGGTCAGCGGCATGCCCAGGCGGTTGGCGAACTCCAGCGGCGCGGCGCCGGTGCCGCCCTGGCCGCCGTCGACCACCACGAAGTCGGGATGTTCGCCTTCCTCGCGCATGGCCTTGACCAGCGCGAACCACTCCCAGGGATGGCCGATGGCCAGCTTGATGCCCACCGGCTTGCCGCCGGAGAGCTCGCGCAGCCGGCAGATGAAGGCGATCAGCTCGCGGGGGGTGGAGAAGGCGCTGTGGGCGGCCGGCGAGACCACGCTCTCGCCCTCGGGCACGTCGCGGGTGGCGGCGATCTCGGCGGTGACCTTGGCCCCCGGCAGGATGCCGCCGTGGCCCGGCTTGGCGCCCTGGGAGAGCTTGATCTCGATCATCTTCACCGCGTCGTCGGTGGCGCGCTCGGCGAAGCGCTCGGGATCGAAGCCACCGTTGGCGTCGCGACAGCCGAAATAGCCGGAGCCGATCTCCCACACCAGGTCGCCGCCGCGGCGATGATAGGGCGAGATGCCCCCCTCGCCGGTGTCGTGGTAGAAGCCGCCGCGCCGGGCGCCGTCGTTCAGCGCGCTGATGGCGTTGGGCGACAGCGCGCCGAAGCTCATCGCCGAGACGTTGAACACGCTGACGTCATAGGGCCGGGCTCGCCCGGCGCCGACGGTCACGCGGAAATCATCGTCGTCGATGGTCGCCGGGGCCAGCGAGGGGTTCATCCACTCGTAGCCGGGGGCCTGCATGTCCTCGAGGGAGCCGAAGGGCTGCTTGTCGATGGTGCCCTTGGCGCGCCGGTAGACCAGGCTGCGCTGCTCGCGGGAGAAGGGCACCTGCTCGGTGTCGCGCTGGATGAAGTACTGACGGATCTCGGGACCGAAGGACTCCAGCAGGTAGCGCAGATGGGCCGTCACCGGATAGTTGCGGCTGACGGTGTGGCGGCGCTGGACGATGTCGTGGGTGCCCATCGCGGCCAGTGCGGCCAGGGCCAGGGCGCCGAGCGCCCAGCCCCAGGCGGGGGCCAGCGCCAGGCCGATCAGGCAGGCGAGAAGGCCGGCCAGGATCAGTCCATAGACGAGAAAACGGCGGGGCGGTCGGGACATCTTCGCACTCCATTGCGGCGGGAAAGGGCCATTGCAAGCCGCGGCCGGTCGACTGTCAATCGCCGGGTCGCCACGGGACATCCCTTAAGGTTCTCTTAATCTGCGCGGGCGCAGTGTGGGGACATCCGGCGTGCCCCGCCGATTGTGACCGAGAAGGAGTCAACCCCTCATGTCTACCCTGACCGCTTCCCCCGACCGTCCCTACGTGCTGCCGGCCCATACTCCGATCACCAAGCCGATGCCGCCGCGTCTCTCGCCGGACAGCCCGGCGCTGACGGTGCTCACCGACTTCCAGCAGGTGCTGCCGCTCACCGTGCCCGCCGACACCTCCCTCGTCGATGCCCGCAAGGTGATGGAGCACGCCGGCGTGCGCCTGCTGCTGGTGGTCGACAACGACGGCGACTGCGTCGGCGTGCTCAACGCCCGCGACGTGATCGGCGGCCGCCTGATCACCCAGGCCATGCAGCGTCGCGGCATCGACCGCGAGGACGTGACCGCGCGCATGGTGCAGACGCCCTGCGCCGAGCTGCACGCGCTGTCGATGGAGCGCCTGGCGGCCCTGTCCATCGGCCAGCTGGTGCGCGAGCTGGAGGCCTACGGCGACCAGCACCTGCTGGTGACCGATACCGACCGCCTGGGGCATCAGCGCATCCGCGGCGTGATCTCGGCCGCCGACATCGGCCGCGCGCTGGGCAGCGACGTGGCCACGCTGCCCGAGGCGCGCAGCTTCTCCGATATCTGCCGCGTGGTGCTCGGCCACGAGCTCTGAGTCCTCGATCCGATCCCTCGTCCAGGTACCGTGACCGACGCCGATGCCCCGGAAACGGTCAAGCCCGGCGCGCCCTGCCAGGGCGACGAGGACCTGTCGCGGCTGGCTGCGTGAGAAATCGCTGTAACGGGGCCGTCATGACTGCGGTATAGTGTCAGGCCTGCGCTCATCGGGGCGCGGGCCGCGTGCCGTGAAGCGGCAAGACGCCCTCATCGCGCGGATTCAACAGGCAATGCGAGGCATGTGACAATGGCGACCGGTACCGTCAAGTGGTTCAACGACACCAAGGGCTTTGGCTTCATTTCTCCGGACGACGGCGGTGACGACCTGTTCGCCCACTTCTCCGAGATCCAGGCCGAGGGCTTCAAGTCCCTGCAGGAAGGCCAGAAGGTGTCCTTCGAGGTCACCCAGGGCAAGAAGGGGCTGCAGGCATCCAACATCAAGGCCATCGGCTGAGACGTGGTGTAACGGCTGGCCCCGCCGCAACGGTGGGGTCGGCCATAATTCCTTTTTCATATAAATGAATTTCTAAAAATAACTTTTTAGAATATGTGTCGGTCGGCACAATGGGATGGACCGTACTCTCCCTGGAATGCCCACCATGTCCCCGGACGCCTGGATCTCGCTCGCCGTCGTCGCCGCCGTCTTTCCGATCATGGCGCTGACCCGTATCGGCCCCGACATGGTGCTGATGGGCGCGCTGGTCCTGCTGATCGGCCTCGGCGTGGTCGCCCCCGACCAGGCACTGGCCGGCTTCTCCAGCAGCGGCCTGTTCACCGTCGCCTTCATGTACGTGCTGGTCGCGAGCATCCGCGAGACCGGCGGCATCGATCTGATCATTCGCTACGTGCTGGGACGCCCCCGGGGCGAGCAGCGTGCCCTGGCGCGCCTGGTGCTGCCCGTGGCCTCGCTGAGCGGGTTCCTCAACAATACCCCGGTGGTCGCCACCTTCATTCCCGCGGTGCTGAGCTGGAGCCGGCGCCTCGGCCTGCCGGCCCACCGGCTGCTGATGCCGCTCAGCTTCGCCTCCATTCTCGGCGGCACCATTACCCTGATGGGCACCAGCACCAACCTGGTGGTACACGGCCTGATGATCGAGCGTTATCCGTCGCTGGAGATGGGGCTGTTCGACATCGCCTGGGTCGGCGTGCCAGTGGCGGCGGTGGGGCTGGCCTATCTGCTGCTGGTCGGGCGTCGCCTGCTGCCGCCGCGCACGGGGGCCACCGAAGCGTTCGAGAATCCCCGCGAGTTCACCATCGAGATGGAGGTCGACCCGCGCGGCCCGCTGGTCGATCGCAGCGTCGAGGAGGCCGGGCTGCGTCATCTGCAGGAGCTGTTCCTGGTCGAGATCGAGCGCGACGGCAACGTGGTCAGCGTGGTGGGGCCCGGCGAGCGGCTCAAGGGCGGCGACCGGCTGATCTTCGCCGGCACCTCGGCCGGCGCCGTGGAGCTGCAGCAGATCCGCGGGCTGATCCCCTCGCATCACGACGAGTCGAGCCTGCAGAAGGACTTCAAGGAACGCCGCCTGGTGGAGGCGGTGGTCTCGGACCAGTGCCAGTTCATCGGCCAGCGCATCCGCGATGGCCACTTTCGCACCCTCTACGGCGCCGCGGTGCTGGCGGTATGCCGCGGCGGCGAGCGGGTCGCCGGCAACCTGGGCCAGATTCGCCTGCAACCGGCCGACGTGCTGCTGCTGGAGGCGCGTCCGCCGTTCATCGAACGCCACCGCCAGTCCCGGGACTTCCTGCTGATCAGCCAGGTCAACGGCTCGGCGCGGCCGGTGCACGAGCGCGCCTGGCTGGCCTGGAGCATCCTCGCGGTGGTGGTGCTGCTCGCCGCCAGCGGCGTGACCAGCCTGCTCAGCGCCGCCATGCTGGGCGCGGCGGCCTCGGTGCTCACCGGCTGCTGCTCGATCGGCTCGGCCAAGCGCGGCATGGATACCCAGGTGCTGCTGACCATCGCCGCCTCCTTCGGCCTGGGCGCCGCGCTGGAGGCCAACGGCGCGGCGGTGGCGCTGGCCCAGGGCGCCATGGGCTGGGTCGACGGCAATCCCTGGTGGCTGCTGATCGGCACCTACCTGCTGGTGGCGCTGCTGACCGAGCTGGTGACCAACAACGCCGCGGCGGTGATCAGCTTCCCGGTGGTGGTCGCCGCCGCCGAGCATCTGGGCGTGAGCCCGATGCCCTTCGTGGTGGCGGTGATGTTCGCCGCCTCGGCCAGCTTCCTGACCCCGGTCGGCTATCAGACCAACCTGATGGTGTACGGCCCCGGCGGCTACCGCGTCAGTGACTACCTGCGCGTGGGCGCGCCGCTCAACCTGCTGACCGCCGCGGTGGCGCTGGGGCTGATTCCCCTGATCTGGCCGTTCTGACGCCGCGCCGGGAGCCCCTCGCTCGACGGAGCGCTTTGCGCTAGGGTGTCGCTTTTGTGCTGGAGACGAGCCATGAGCGGATCCGACGAGCTGATCATCGAGCCACGCAGCGGGCGACCCGCCGACGCCTGCGTGTTCATCCTCCACGGCCTGGGCGCCGACGGCCACGACTTCGAGCCGCTGGTGCCGGCCCTGGGCCTGCCGGACGACCTCGACGTCCGCTTCGTCCTGCCCCACGCGCCGCGCCTGCCGGTGACCATCAACGGCGGCATGACCATGCCGGCCTGGTACGACATCCTCGAGGCCAGCCTCGATCGCCGCGTCGACGAGGCGCAGCTCAAGGCGTCCGCCGAACGCATCCAGGGGCTGGTGCACGAGCAGATCGCCCAGGGCGTGCCCGCCGAGCGGATCATCATCGCCGGCTTCTCCCAGGGCGGCGCGGTGGCCTATCAGGCGGCGCTGACCTTCCCCGAGCGCCTGGGCGGGCTGCTCGCCATGTCCACCTACCTGGCCACCGTCGACAGCCTCGAGCCGGCAGCGGCCAACCGTGACCTGCCGATCGAGATCCACCACGGCAACGTCGATCCGGTGGTGCCGGAGGCGCTGGGCCAGGCCGCCCGCGACCGCCTCGAGGCCCTGGGCTATCCGGTCCGCTATCGCCAGTACCCCATGGCCCATGCCGTCTGCCCACAGCAGGTGGCCGACATCGGCCCCTGGATCGCCGCCCGGCTGGGCCGCTGATCCCCAGGATTCCGAAGCGCTCCCGCCTCGACGCAGCGCATCGCCAAGCAGGCGGGGCGCCATCCCGTGATGGGCCCCTGCTGCGTCGGGCCGGTAGCGAACCCCCCCGGGATTGCGGCAGGATAAGGGACGGAACCCAATGGAAAGGAGTCACCCATGTCCCTGTCAGAAGACCTTCGCCTGCCGGTCGGCTGCCCCAGCTGCGGGAGCCAGCTGATGCGGGTCTCCAGCATCAAGAAACCCGATGATCGTGTGCACTGCGCCTCCTGCCAGCGCTTCGTCTGCCTCTATCACGATGCCTGCAAGGTGCTGAAGAAGGGGCCGGGCAGCGAGAGCGAGGCGCTGATCGAGAAGGCCTTCAATCGCGGCGGCTGAGGCGCTTATCGCCACGTGACCATGCGCCGTCGGCATGAAAGCGGGCCGGCACCGAAAGGTGCCGGCCCGTGTCGTTCAGGCGAGGCGTCCGAGAGTCAGAGCAGCTCCTCGCCGGCCAGGGCCAGACGCGAGCGTTCGACGCTCTTGAGGGTGACGTGCCCGGCGTGGGGCCAGTCGCGGAAGCGTTGCACCACCGCCGCCATGCCGCAGGTGTTGGCGGTGAGGTAAGGCGTGTCGATCTGCCCCACGTTGCCCAGGCAGACGATCTTGGTGTTGCGCCCGGCCCGGGTCAGCAGCGACTTGAGCTGCTTGGGCGTGAAGTTCTGTGCCTCGTCGATGATCAGGAAGGTGTCGTTGAGGGTGCGGCCGCGCATGAAGCCCGGGGCGCGGATCTGCACCCGCGAGCCCAGCAGCTGGCGGGTGGCCTCCTGGTTCCAGGTGGTGCTGCCGTCGTGCTCGTCGCGCAGCAGGTTGTCCATGTTGTCGTGGAAGGCGCCCATCCAGGGCGACATCTTCTCCTCCTCGGTGCCGGGCAGGTAGCCGATGTCCTCGCTCATCGAGATCGGTGCCCGGGTGAACACGATGCGCTCGAAGCGCTTGGTGTCGAGGGTCTGCTGGAAGGCGGCGGCGAGTGTCATGAAGGTCTTGCCGGTGCCGGCGCTGCCGGCGATGGTGACCAGGTCGACCTCGTCGTCCATCAGCAGGTTGAGGGTGAAGTTCTGCCGGCTGTCGTGGGCGTGAACGCCCCACACGCTGGCGCCGTGCCGATAGTTGGTGAGCAGCTCCAGATGCGCGTGCTTCGGCCCCAGGTCGCGCACGATGGCCTCGAAGCTGGCCTCGTCGTCGCTGTCGGAGACCAGCATGCCCAGGTGCCAGTCGGCGGGGATCTCGCCGTTGAGGCGATACACCACCTTGCCGCCGTCGTCGCGTTCGACCTTGACGTCGGCCTTGAGGCTCTCCCACAGGCCGCGGCCGTCGGGGCCCGCCTCGGGGTAGACGCGGGCGCCGCCGAGCATGGCGTCGCTGTCGTCGAAGGCGCGATCGGTGAGGTAGTCCTCCACCGGCACGCCCACCGCGGCGGCCTTGACCCGCAGGTTGATGTCCTTGGTGACCAGGACCACCGAGGCGTCGGCGCGCTCGTCGCGCAGCCGGCAGGTCTCGGTCAGCAGGCGGTTGTCGGGGCTGTTCTCGAGGTGATCCGGGGTCTCGAGATCGTCGTAGCAGAGCAGGCGCAGGCGGCCTTCGGGGCCGTTGAGACGCGGGATGGGAATGCCTTCGCGGATCTGGCTGAGATCGACGTTGGCGGTGAGGTCCGAGAGGGTCCGGCTGACCTGCCGGGCGGTGCGGGCGATTTCGCGAATGCCGTTCTTGTGCTTGTCGAGCTCCTCGAGCACGGTCATGGGGATGACCACTTCGTGCTCATCGAACTGATAGAGGGCGGCGGGGTCGTGGATCAGGACATTGGTGTCCAGCACGTAAAGCCGGGTGGCTTTCTTGTCGATGCGTACCATCGGCGCGGCTCTCCTGATAATCACCGGGACGACGTCAAAACAGATGACGCCTCGATGTCGACACTGTCAGCGCGGGATGTCGGTTCCGTGACAGACGCGACGTGCAGGCCTGGGCTCCGGGCTCACCTCCTCGTTGATGGCAGCGGTCTGTTCATCAGACCGTCACATGTGGTTTTCGATTCCAGCATGGGCCAATTCTGCTGCTTCGCACAATCGACGTTTTCTCAACGCCGCGGCGAGAACGACCGGCGCCATGGCGCCGGTCGGGGGCATTCGGGCGGGCAGCATCAGGTCAGGATCTGTACCTCGTCGCCCTCGAGGCGCGCCGGCCAGGTGCGCAGGCGGATCGCGTCGTCCTCCAGGCACTGGCCGTCGTCGAGGCGGAAGTGCTGCTTGTAGAGCGGGGAGGCCACCACCGGCTCGCCCCGGGCGTCGCCGACGATGCCGCGGGCGATGACGTTGGCGCCGGAGAAGGGATCGCGATGATCCACGGCGTAGAGCTCGGTGGCGTGGCCAGGCAGGTAGAAGAGGGCCACCTGGGCCGTGCCCTCGGCGGTCTCGATCCAGGCGGCGACGCCGGAGTGGGCCACCAGGTCGGCCCGGGTGCAGAGGGGATGCCAGGTCGGGGTCATGGTCGGGGCTGCTGCGGTTGCGGTGGTCATGGAAGATTCCTCGAGAACGTATTTCCGGATCTCTGGAGGGATGAGCGCCGGGGACAAGGCCAAGCGAGGGGTTTTTGGCCATGGATGGCCAAAGTAGCGCCCAAGGATGGGTTCATAGCGCCCTCGCGGGGCTTGTCGCCGGATCAGCTCATCCCGGTGTCGAGCACAACCGATTTAGGCCGGTCGTAGCTGGCCGCGCTCCTCGGTGACGATGATGTCCGGGTCGGGCCGGGCATCGTTGACGAAGCTGCGGAAGCGCTTGAGCTTCTCCGGGTCGTTGATGGCGCCCGCCCACTCGCACTCGTAGTTGTCGATCACGGTCTGCATCTGGGCCTCGAGCTCCTCATTGATTCCCAGGCTGTCCTCGAGCACCACGGCCTTGAGGTAGTCGAGGCCGCCCTCCAGGTTCTCGCGCCACACCGAGGTGCGCTGCAGGCGGTCGGCGGTGCGCACGTAGAACATCAGCAGGCGGTCGATGATCGCGATCAGCTGCGCGTCGTCGAGGTCGGTGGCGAAGAGCTCGGCGTGGCGCGGGCGCATGCCGCCGTTGCCGCACACGTAGAGGTTCCAGCCGTGCTCGGTGGCGATCACGCCGATGTCCTTGCTCTGGGCCTCGGCGCACTCGCGGGTGCAGCCGGAGACCGCGAACTTGAGCTTGTGCGGCGAGCGCAGGCCCTTGTAGCGATGCTCGAGCCGGATCGCCATGCCCACGCTGTCGGCCACCCCGTAGCGGCACCAGGTGCTGCCGACGCAGGACTTCACGGTGCGCAGCGACTTGCCGTAGGCGTGGCCGGTCTCGAAGCCGGCCGCGATCAGCTCGCCCCAGATGTCGGGCAGGTCCTCCAGGCGGGCGCCGAACAGGTCGATGCGCTGGCCGCCGGTGACCTTGGTGTAGAGCCCGTATTTTTGCGCCACCTGGCCCAGCACCATCAGCTTGTCCGGGGTGATCTCGCCGCCCGGCACCCGCGGCACCACCGAGTAGGTGCCGTTCTTCTGCATGTTGGCCATGAAGGTGTCGTTGGTGTCCTGCAGCGGGATGTGCGCGGCGTCGGTGATCGGCTCGTTGAAGCAGGAGGCCAGGATCGAGGCCACCGCCGGCTTGCAGATGTCGCAGCCCAGGCGATGGGCGTCGGAGGCGCCGTGCTTGTCAATCAGCTCGCCGAAGGTCCGGATGCCCTCGACACGCACGATGTCGAACAGTGCCTGGCGGGTGTGGGCGAAGTGTTCGCAGATCGAGGTGTCGACCTCCACGCCGCGGGCCTCGAGCTCGTGGTCGACCACGTTCTTGAGCAGCGCCGCGCAGCCGCCGCAGCCGGTGCTGGCCTTGGTCTCGGCCTTGACCGCGCCGAGGTCCATGGCGCCGGCGTCGAGGCTTTCGCAGATCGCGGCCTTGGTGACGTTGTGGCACGAGCAGATGATCGCGTCGTCGGGCAGGGCGTCGGCGCCGAGCGTCGGCGTGCCCTCGGAGGACGGCACGATCAGCGCCGCCGGATCCTCCGGCAGTTCGAGGCCGTTGGCGTAGACCTGCATCAGGGTGTCGTAGGCGTCGTTGTTGCCCACCAGCATGGCCCCGAGCAGCTTCCTGCCGTCGCCGGAGACCACCAGCTTGCGGTATTCCTGCTTGAGCTCGTCGAGGTAGCGGAAGGTCCGGGCGCCGGGGCTGCGGCTGCCGTGGGCGTCGCCGATGGCGCCCACGTCGACGCCAAGCAGCTTGAGCTTGGTGCTCATGTCGGCGCCGTCGAAGGTCAGCTCGCCGCCCAGCAGGGTGTCGGCGGCGGCCTTGGCCATCTGGTAGCCGGGGGCCACCAGGCCGAAGATGCTGTTCTGCCACAGCGCTACCTCGCCGACGGCGAGGATCGCCGGGTCGCTGGTCAGGCAGCGGTCGTCGATCACCACGCCGCCGCGCTCGCCGATCTCCAGCGCGCAGTCGCGGGCCAGCTGGTCGCGGGGGCGGATGCCGGCGGAGAACACGATCAGGTCGGTCTCCAGCACCTTGTCGTCCTGGAACACCATGCGGTGGCGGCTGGTCTGGCCGTCCTCGATGTGCTGGGTGGCGCGGTCGGTGAGCACCTGCACGCCCAGCGCCTCGATCTTCTCGCGCAGCAGCTCGCCGCCCTCGGCGTCGACCTGCATCGGCATCAGCCGGGGGGCGAACTCGACCACGGCGGTGTCGAGAGCCAGGCCGCGCAGGGCGTTGGCCGCCTCCAGGCCCAGCAGGCCGCCGCCGACCACCACGCCGGTGGTGGCGTCCGCGGCCGCCGCGCGGATGGCGTCGAGATCGTCCAGGGTGCGATAGACCAGGCAGTGGTCGCGCTCGTGGCCGGGAATCGGCGGCACGAAGGGGAAGGAGCCGGTGGCCAGCACCAGCCGCGCATAGGGATAGCGGCCCCGCTCGGTGATTACCTCGCTGGCGTCGCGATCGATGGCGGTGACCTCCTCGGCCAGGCGCAGCTCGATGCCGTGCTCGGCGTAGAAGTCGGCGTCGCACAGGGCCAGGGACTGGGCGTCCCGGCCGGCGAAGTACTCGGACAGGTGAACGCGGTCGTAGGCGCGGTGGCGCTCCTCGCCGAACACCGTGATGCGGTAGTGCTCGGTGGCGCCGCGTTCGATCAGCTGCTCGACCAGATGATGGCCGACCATGCCGTTGCCGATGATGATCAGCGGGGGAGTTGCTTGGCTGGGCGTGTTCATGCGGCTTCCTCCTGCGGGGAGCGGTCCTGGGCGTGGGGCGTGGCGGGATTCGGTGCTTCGGCCTTCGTGGCGTCGAGCAGGGCCCTGGCATCGGCCGGGCCGAACAGCAGCGCCTGACGGCAGGCGTCGAGATGGCGGCCGGACAGCGCCTCGGCGAAGTACCAGGGGCCGGCGGCGGTATCGCCATAGAGCACGGCGCCCTCGAGGCGGCCGTCGCGCAGCAGCAGCCGGCGATAGTCGCCGTGTTCGGGGTCGTGGTAGGTCAGCACCTCGTGGTCGTCGCCGGGCTCGATGGGGCCGAAGGCGTACAGCGAGATGCCGCTGACCTTGAGCTTGGTCGCGGTCGGCGCTTCCACGTAGCCCTCGACGTCCTCGCCGGCCAGCCGGGCGGCCAGCACCTCGACCTGGCGCCAGATCGGCTCGACCAGGCCATAGGTGCGACCCTCGAACTCGCAGCATTCGCCCAGGGCGTGGATGGCCGGGTCGCTGCTGGTCAGGCGGTCGTCGACGACGATGCCGCGGTGGACCTCGAGGCCGGCCCGGCGACCCAGTTCGACGCTGGGCGCGATGCCGATGGCCAGCACCACGCAGTCCGCGGGCAGCCGGCGGCCGTCGGCCAGGCGCACGGCGCAGACGCGGCCCCGGCCGTCGTCCTCCAGGCCTTCCAGGTCGGCGCCGGTGACGATCTCGAGCCCGCGGCCCTCGAGCTCGGCCTCGAGCAGGCCGGCGGCGGTGGCGTCGAGCTGGCGGTTCATCAGCCGCGAGGCGCGCTGGAGCACGCTCACCGACAGGCCGGCACGCGCTCTTTTGCGTAGTCCCTCGGCGGCCTCCAGGCCCAGCAGGCCGCCGCCGATCACCACCGCGCGGCCGCCGCGCTCGGCGGCGCGGGTCAGGGCGGCGGCGTCGTCCAGATCGCGGAAGGCGTGCACGCCGTCGAGCTCGAGGCCGTCGACCGGCGGCAGGACGGGGGTGGAGCCGGTGGCCAGCACCAGGCGGTCGTAGGCGATCTCTCGGCCGCCGGCGGTGGTCAGGCGGCGCGCGGGGCGGTCGATGCGCTCGACCCGCTCGCCGAGCACCAGCTCGACTCCGCGCTCGGCGTACCAGTCGGCGTCGCGCAGAGTCAGCGCCTCGCGTTCCATCTCGCCGGCCAGCAGCGGCGACAGCAGGATGCGGTTGTAGGCGGGGCAGGCCTCCGCGCCGATCAGGGTGATGCGGCGCGGCACGCCCTCGCGCTGGACCAGCGCCTCGACCAGTCGCTGGCCGGCCATGCCGTTGCCGACGATCACCAGGTGATCGACGGGCGTCGCGGGCGATGGCATGGGGCCATCGGGCAAGGCGGCGGCTGTCGGGTCATCGGGACTCATCTCGGATTCCCTCCATAAACGCAGAAGACGCCTCGACGCTCCCCGGCATTGGGGAGCGTGGAGACGTCTTCGTCTGGACTTAGAGGTGCGATCGCCGTTGACCGCCGAAGGGCCGGGCCCTCCGTTCTGGCCTGTTCCTATCAAGGTTCGGGCCAGGACGCGGTGAAAGTCAGCAAACTCAAAGAGTTAAATAATCATCGCCGGGCGATGACCGCCGCCGGGGCGGCCCCTGACGGCGCCGTCATGCACGCTCCTGGTGCGTCGCGGCATCGAAATGCACGGGGCTGTAGCAGGCCTCGACCACGCCGCGTCGGAGGGGGACGTCGAGCTGGCGGGCCAGGTGGTCCACGACCCTTGCCATCTCGCCGACCTCCGGGCGCAGCCCGGTGAGGCGCTGTGCCACCGGCGCCTCGCCCAGCGGCAGCGTCGGCAGATGCTCCAGGGCGCGATCCAGATAGGGCGGCAGGGCCAGCCAGTCCCGGGCCTGGCGGCGGTGCTCGGGCGCCTCGGCCAGCCAGTCGGCGGCGGCGACCAGGGCGCGGATCATGGCCGCGAGGGTGGCGGGGTGGCGTCCGGCCCAGTCGCGGGTCACGCCGAGCATCTTCTCGGGATGGTCGGGCCACAGCTGGGCGCCGGTGGCGACGACATGCCCGCCGCCGCGCTGGGCGGCCTGGCTGCCCCAGGGCTCGCCGACGCAGAAGCCGTCGATGCGACCCTGCTCGAGGGCCTCGACCATGCGCGACGGCGGCAGGGCGACCAGCTCGACGTCGCGATCGGGGTCGAGGCCGCCCAGGGTCAGCCAGTCGCGCAGCTGGTAGTGGTGGCCGGAGAAGGGGTGGACCATGGCCAGCCGCGGACGTGGCGCGCCGCGCCGGCGCAGCCGCTCGGCGAAGTCGCGGGCGTTGACGGCCGGGTCCCGGCCGCCGGGCGAGCCGTCGAGGGGTGCGGCCATGCCTTCCGCCCAGTAGGACGACAGCGCCAGGGTATTGCCGTTGCGGCCGAGCACCAGCGGCGCCAGGACGTCGCAGGGCGGCCCGGAGGCGCCGAGGCTCATGGCCAGCGGCAGCGGGGCCAGCAGCTGGGCGCCGTCGAGCATCCCGGCGGCCAGCTTGTCGCGCAGGGTCGACCAGGCGCTCTCCCGCGACAGCGTGACGTCGAGCCCTGAGGCGGCGAAGAAGCCGCCTTCCCGGGCGACGATCGGCAGGGCGGCGTCCAGCAGCGGGACGATGCCCAGGGTCAGTCGGGGACGCTCGGGGGCATGGGGCATGCTCATAGGCCTTTCTCCAGTCCTTCGAGGATATCGATCACGTTGCCGGCCACCTCGCCGATGCGCTGGCCGCGGTCCATGGCCAGCTTGCGCAGGGTCTGGTAGGCCTGGGGCTCGTCGCAGTCCTGGTGCTTCATCAGCATGCCCTTGGCCTTCTCGATGCGCTTGCGGTCGGCGAGCTGGGTGCGGGTGCGGTCGAGCTCCTGGCGCATCGACTGGAAGGCATCGAAGCGAGCCACGGCGACCTCGAGGATCGCCCGGACCCGGGTCGGCACCAGGCCGTCGACCACGTAGGCGCTGACGCCGGCCTTGAGGGCGGCCTGCATGGAGTCGGGGTCGTGCTGGTCGGCGAAGAACACTACCGGCCGCGGGTTCTCCCGGTGCAGCTGCGACATGCTGTCGAGGGTGTCGCGGTCGGGGGATTCCATGTCGATGATGACCACGTCGGGCGCGTGGCGCTCGACCATGTCGTTGAGGCTGGCCGGGCTCTGCAGGTGGCAGATCACTTCGTGCCCCTCCTGGCCGAGGGCCTCCTCGACCATGGCGGCGCGCACGCTCTCGTCGTCGACCAGCAGGATTCGCAAGGGCTGGGGCATGGCATAGGGCTCGTGATGGGGAAACGGTCAGGCCCTGTTCATGCAAGAGCCATTCCAGCCGCATCGGCGCCGAGCGTCGGTGGTGCAACGATCGCCGGTGCCGTCCTTTTGCACCACGAAGAGGCGGAGCGGGGCGGAAAATGCCGCCGGCTGGTGCAGGCGAGATCGCCGAGACGGCCGCGATGGCTTGAGTGCCGACGCTTTCCTTCCGCCTGGCATGCCGTTTGCTTTTCTCATGGAAAGACATTCCCGAGTCGCCACGGCGGCGACTCACGGCAACGACGCCCACTCCCGTGCCCACCCGGCATGGCGGTGGGCGTCGTCGTGTCGGGACCATGATCGAGGAGAGCAGCATGCAACAGGCGCGCACCACCTGCCCCTACTGCGGCGTCGGCTGCGGCGTGACGGCCGACATCGAGGACGGGCGCATCACCGGCGTGGAGGGCGACGGCGACCACCCGGCCAACTATGGACGGCTGTGCGTCAAGGGTTCGGCGCTGGCCGAGACCCTGGGCGATCACGGCCGCCTGACCCGACCCCGGGTCGATGGCGTCGAGGTCGACTGGGACACCGCCCTCGAGGCGGTGGCCGGCCGCCTCCAGGCCACCCGCGAGCGCGCCGGCGATCACGCCGTGGCGGCCTACCTGTCCGGCCAGCTGCTGACCGAGGACTATTACGTCGCCAACAAACTGTTCAAGGGCTTTCTCGGCACGCCGCACCTGGATACCAACTCGCGGCTGTGCATGGCCTCGGCGGTGGCCGCCTACAAGCGCTCGCTGGGCGCCGACGCCGTGCCGTGCTGCTACGAGGACCTGGAGGAGGCCGAGCTGGTGGTGCTGGTGGGGTCCAACCTGGCCTGGAACCATCCGGTGCTCTATCAGCGCCTGCGCACCGCCAAGAGTCGCCATCCGCTGATGCGGGTGGTGGTGATCGACCCGCGGGTCACCGACAGCTGCGAGATCGCCGATTTGTACCTGGGGCTCAGGCCCGGCAGCGACGCCCGGCTGTTCACCGGCCTGCTGGCCTGGATGGCCGACAAGGGCCGGCTCGACGACGTCTATCTGGGCAAGCATACCGACGGGCTCGACGCGGCCCTGGCCGCGGCCCGGGAGGACGACGTGTCCATCGCGGCCATCGCCGCCGACTGCGACGTCGACGCCGAGCGGCTGGAGACCTTCTTCTACTGGTTCGCCAGCCAGCTGCACGTGGTGACCCTCTACTCCCAGGGCATCAACCAGTCGTCCAGCGGCACCGACAAGTGCCAGGCGATCATCAACTGCCACCTGGCCGGCGGCAAGATCGGCCTGCCCGGCGCCGGGCCGTTCTCGATCACCGGCCAGCCCAACGCCATGGGCGGCCGCGAGGTGGGGGGGCTGGCCAACCAGCTCGCCGCCCACATGGACTACGACTCCCCCGGCGCGCGCGACCGCGTGACGCGCTTCTGGTCCACCGACCGGTTGACGCCGGGCCTGCCCGAGGCGCCGGGGCACAAGGCGGTGGCGCTGTTCGAGGCCATCGAACGCGGCGAGGTCCAGGCGCTGTGGGTGATGGCCACCAATCCCGCGGTCAGCCTGCCCGACGCCAATCGGGTGCGGGCGGCGCTCGAGACGTGCCCGCTGGTGATCGTCTCCGAATGCATGGCCGACACCGACCTGCTGCGCTACGCCGATATCGTGCTGCCGGCAACGTCGTGGTCGGAGAAGGACGGCACCGTGACCAACTCCGAGCGGCGCATCTCGCGCCAGCGCGGGATGCTGCCGCCGCCGGGCGAGGCGCGCCACGACTGGTGGATCGTCTGCGAGGCGGCGCGCCGGCTGGGTTTCGGCGAGGCCTTCGACTACGGCCATCCCGGCGAGATCTTCGCCGAGCACGCCCGGCTCTCCGGCTTCGAGAACGCCCCCGGGCAGCCGGGCCACGAGGCGCGGCCGTTCGACATCTCGGCGCTGGCGGGGCTCGACCGCGCCGGCTATGACGCCCTGGCGCCGATCCAGTGGCCGGTGACCGCCGAGGCCCCCCGCGGCACCGCGCGGCTGTTCGAGGACGGTCGCTTCGCCACCGCTGACGGCCGGGCCCGGCTGCTGCCGGTGCGTCCGCGCGGCCCCGAACAGGCGCTCAGCGCCGAGCGTCCGCTGCGCCTCAACACCGGCCGGGTGCGCGACCAGTGGCACACCATGACCCGCACCGCCCGGGCGCCGCGGCTGATGAATCACCGCGCCGAGCCCTTCATCGAGATCACCCCCGAGGACGCCGCCGCCTTCGGCGTCGGCGACCAGCAGCTGGCGCGGCTGACCGGCGCCGGCGGGGAGTACCGCGCCCGGGTGCGGCTGACCAAGGCCCAGCGCCGCGGCGAGGCCTTCGTGCCGATGCACTGGACCGACCGCTTCACCGGCGCGGCGCGCACCGGCGGCCTGCTCGCCGCCCATCTCGACCCGATCTCCGGCCAGCCCGAAGCCAAGCACGGCGCGGTGAGCCTGGCGCCGCTGGCGGTGGGCTGGGAGGCGACCCTGCTGATCGCCCCGGGCGAAGCCGGCGACTTCGAGGGCCGCGACGACGGCGCCTACTGGGCGCGCATCCCGCTGGCCCACTGCCAGCGCTGGCAGCTGGCCGGCGGCGAGACGGACGATGCGTCGCGCGACTGGCTGGCCTGGGTGCGGCAGTGGCTGCCCACGGCGCCGAGCCTGTGGAGCGACGACCCGGCCGGCGGTCGGCTGCGCGCCGCGGGGCTCGAGAACGGCCGGCTGCGCTGGTGGCTGATGGTGGCGCCGCCCGCCGAGCTGCCGGGGCTTTCCTGGCTCGATGCGCGCTTCGCCGAGGCGACGCTCGAGGGCGACGTGCGTCGCCGGCTGCTGGCTGGCTGCGACGCCGGCGAGGCCGATGGCGGTCCGCTGGTGTGCAGCTGCCATCAGGTGGGCCAGACGACCATCGTCGAGGCCATCCGTGCCGGCGACGCCAGCGTCGAGGCGCTGGGCGCACGGCTCGCCTGCGGCACCCAGTGCGGCAGCTGCATTCCCGAGCTCAAGTCGCTGGTCGAGGAGCATGCTCCGGACACCGTCGACGCCGGCGCCGATGCCCAGGCGCTCGATTCCACGACACAAGAGGAGAGTGGCCATGCGCGCTCCGAGCAAGCCAAGATCCCCGTTCGCGTCGCCTGATGCCCTGCGCCGCGGTTTCTCTGCCCTGGCCCGGCTGGGCTCGGCCAGGCTGGGCCTGTCGCCGCGAGGGAGGGCCGGTCGCGTCGGCGAAGCGGACGATGACGCCGCGCGGGTCTCGCGGCGCGGCGAGTGTCGCCCCGGACGGGTCCATCTGGTCGGCGCCGGCAGCGGCGACGTCGAGCTGCTGACGCTGAAGGCCGCGCGGCTGCTGGCCCGGGCCGATGCCGTGGTCTATGACCGGCTGGTCGGCGAGGAGGTGCTGGCGCTGATCCCCGCCGGCCGCGAGCGCTACTACGTCGGCAAGGCCAGCGGCCACCACAGCGTGCCCCAGAACGAGATCGGCGCGCTGCTGGTGACGCTGGCGAGGCAGGGCAAGTCGGTGGTGCGCCTCAAGGGCGGCGACCCCGGCGTGTTCGGCCGCATGGGCGAGGAGCTCGCGGCCCTGGCCGAGGCCGACGTCCCGGCGGAGATCGTGCCCGGCATCACCGCCGCCTCGGCGGCCTGCGCCTCGATGGGCATTCCGCTCACCGACCGCGCCCACGCCCAGCAGCTGCGCTTCGTCACCGCGCAGCTGTGCCGCGAGGGCGGCGCGCCGGATTGGCAGGCGCTGGCCCGGCGCGACGAGACCCTGGTGTTCTACATGGGGCTGGCCAAGGTCGAGGCGATCTGTGCCGGGCTTCGTGGCGCCGGTCTGCCCGACGACTGGCCGATCATGCTGGTGGCCAACGCCAGCCTGCCCGAGCAGGCCGCCTTGACCGGCAGCCTGGTGGATATGCCGGCGCGCCTCGCCGAGACGCCGCTGCCGTCGCCGTGCCTGATCGTGGTGGGCAGCGTGGTGCGCATGGTCGAGGCGACGCCGGCCGGGGCCGTGACGGCAAGACGCGAGGCGTTTGCCTCCTAGGTTTTGTCCGAAAAATCGATCACGGTGCGTCATCTTACTGTCACCCTCGTCACGCATGCTCCCCTGGCTGACTGATGCCGGCAGCGACGCCCGGGAAGGCGCCGACATGCCGGCCGGATAACGACGCCTGACCGTGAGGAGACCAGGATGAGCAAGGAAATCGAAGACCATCGCCTGTTGAACCGGAGTGCCAACGAGCCGTTCTCCTCGGTGCTGGAAAAGCATGTCTCGCGCCGTCGCGTGATGCAGGGCGGACTCGGCATGGCCGCCATGGCGATGCTGGGCGGCTTCGGCCTGAGCGGCCTGTCCGGGCGTGCCGAGGCCGCGGGCGCCGAGAAAACGCCGCTGTCGCTGGCCTTCGATGCCATTCGCGGCTCGCGCACCGACGCCGTGGTCGTGCCGGACGGTTACACCGCTCAGGTGCTGATTCCCTGGGGCACGCCGCTCAACGGCCAGGCGCCGGACTGGCGCGAGGATCTCGCCTTCACGCCGGAGATCCAGGCCAACAGCGTCGGCATGCACCACGACGGCATGCACAACTTCGCCCTGGACGAGTCGTCCGCGTCGCGCCGCTTCGTGCTGGCGATGAACAACGAGTACATCGACCAGGCGTCCCTCTGGGCGCCCAAGGGCGGGGCCACCAACGCCGAGGCGGGCAAGCGCCCGGCCGACGAGGTGCGCACCGAGATCAACGCCCACGGCGTGACCCTGGTCGAGCTCGAGAAGGGCGACGGCGGTCGCTGGCGGCACGTGGCGGATTCCGCCTACAACCGCCGCTACACCAGCGCCACCGAGATGGCGCTGAGCGGCCCGGTGGCCGGCAGCGACTATGTCAGGACCCGGTACTCGCCGGACGGCACCCTGACCCGCGGCACCAACAACAACTGCGCCAACGGCTATACCCCCTGGGGCACCTACCTGACCTGCGAGGAGAACTGGCCGGGCTATTTCGTCAAGAATGCCGAGCGCCAGCGCGACGACCAGCGCCTCGGGGTCTCCGAGGGCCGCGGCCGCTACGGCTGGGAAACCGCCGCCGGCGATGCCAGCGAGCGCAACGACGAGTTCGCCCGCTTCAACGCCACCCCGACGGGCGCCTCGGCCGTCGACGACTATCGCAACGAGCCGCGCACCTTCGGCTATATCGTCGAGATCGACCCCTATACCGGCGAGCGCGCCGTCAAGCGCACCGCCCTGGGCCGCTTCCGCCACGAGGGCTGCTGGCCGGGCAAGCTGGTGGCCGGCGAGCCGGTGGTGTTCTATTCCGGTCACGACTCGCGCAACGAGTACATCTACAAGTTCGTCTCCGAGGCCCTCTGGGACCCGGCGGACGCCAACCGCCCCGGGGCCAGCTATGACCGCCTGGCCCTCGGTGCCAAGTACATGGACGCCGGCACCCTCTACGTGGCGCGCTTCGAGGCCGATGGCCGTGGCGAGTGGCTGCCGCTGACCCCGGGCGCCGAGACCCGCGACGGCCGCACCCTGGCCGAGGCCCTGGGCCTGGCCGCGGACGATCAGGCCGGTGTGATCATTCACACCTGCGATGCCGCCGACCTGATGGGCGCCACGCCCATGGACCGCCCGGAGTGGGGCGCCGTGGACCCGGCCTCCGGCGAGGTCTACATGACCCTGACCAACAACTCCCAGCGCACCGAGGAAGGCACCGCCGCGACCTACACCCACGATGGCGGCGATATTCAGGAAGCGGGCGTGGGCTACGCCACGGCGCCGACCAATGCCGCCAACCCGCGGGCCGAGAACGAGGGCGGCCAGGTGATCCGCTGGCGCGAGGATGCCGGCTCGATGCGCTTCGACTGGGAGGTGTTCGTGTTCGGTGCGGCGGTCGGCGATGCCGAGAACGTCTCCGGCCTGACCGAGCTCAACCAGTTCGCCAGCCCCGACGGCCTGCACTACGATGACCGCGGCGACGGCCAGGGCATCCTGTGGATCCAGACCGACAACGGCTACGCGGGCGTGACGGAGTACACCAACGATCAGCTGCTGGCGGTGGTGCCCCAGAACGTCAGCCAGGCCGAGGGCGATGCCTCGGTGGTCGGCGGCGGCAACCAGGCCCAGCTCAAGCGTTTCGCCGTCGGCCCCAACGGCTGCGAGGTGACCGGCATCTGCCTCACGCCGGACAAGACCGCGATGTTCATCAACATCCAGCACCCGGGCAACTGGCCGGCCGGCGACGACGCCACCGCCGAGACCCGGGGCAGCGTGCGCGCGCGGGCCTCCACGGTGGTGATCCAGCGCGAGGATGGCGGCATCATCGGCGTCTGATCGCGCCGGCCCCGGCGTGCGCCTTTCCTTGCCCCGATGCGAAGCGCCCCCGGCCAATGCCGGGGGCGCTTCGTGTCGTCGGGCTGGCGGCGGGGGCTGAGCCGAGGCAGGGCCTCAGTCGTCGCCCCGCTCGAAGGCCTCGAACACCTCCCGGCCGGTCAGGTTGCGGGTGTCGTTGGCGAAGGCATACCAGGGCGGCTTCTCGTCGATGAAGATCTGGCTGTCGAAGGTCCAGGCCTGGCCCACGTCGACCAGCCCCGCCGGCACCGCGTAGTGCTCGCCGTTCTTGAGGCGATAGAACAGATGCGTGCCGCAGTGGCGGCAGAAGGCGCGTTCGGCCCAGTCCGAGGAGGCGAAGACGCTGACGCTGTCCTCGCCCTCGAGACGAACGCTCGAGACCGATTCCAGCGCCAGCAGCGGCCCGCCGCCCCAGGTGCGACACATCTGGCAGTGACAGGCGCCGATGTTCTGGCGCGAGGCCTGCACTTCGAGGGCCACGGCGCCGCACAGGCAGCGGCCGGTCAGGGTCATGGCGTCGTGCATGGCATGCCTCCTCGGGCCGGCTCAGCCCTTGAGATGGGCCAGGATGGCGTCGGCGCTGCTGGCCTCGATCACGCCCTTCTGGGTATCGACCCCCAGATATTCCACCACGCCGTCGTTGGCGACCAGCGCGAAGCGCTTGCTGCGGGTGCCCATGCCGCCGCCGCTGGCGTCCATGTCGAGGCCCAGGGCGCGGGTGAACTCGGCGTTCCCGTCGGCCAGCATGGTCATCGCCTGGGCGTTCTGGTCCTTCTGCCAGGCATCCATCACGAAGGCGTCGTTGACCGCCATGCAGGCGATGGCGTCGGCGCCGGCGGCGAGGATGTCATCGGCGTGCACCACGAAGCCGGGCATGTGGGTGTTGGAGCAGCCCGGGGTGAAGGCGCCGGGCACGGCGAACAGCACGACCCTGCGGCCGGCGAAGAAGTCGCCGATGGCGAGATCCTCGGGGCCCTTGGGGCCGTTGGTCTTGATCGTGACGTCGGGGAGGCGGTCACCGGTGGCGATCGTCATGGGGAAGCTCCTTTTCGGTGGGATGGAGACGGGCATGCCGCGCGCGATACGGGGGCGGCCGTCATGCCCGGCCGTTCAGGGTCACGCGGATGACGCCGTCATGCAATGCCTCGCGAGGGAGGCGCTCGTCCCAGCGTGGCCCCAAGCGGGGCGCTCTGCAAACCTTCTTCGGCCCTTCTGCCACGCCAGGTCGGCGCAGACGACGGCGCCCCCGCCGCGGAACGACGGGGGCGCCGGCGGCGTGGGGCGGTAATCAGCGCAGCGACAGCGCGCCTTCGCCCGCGTCGCTGGCCGCCTCGTGGTAGGCGGCCTGTTCCTCGGCCTCGACCTCGGGCGAGAAGCGCACCACCAGGGCACACAGCGAGGCGATGATGACCGCGATGCCGAGATAGAACAGCCCCTGCTGGTAGGAGAGCGACTCGGAGCGGAACAGGAAGCCGGCGGCCACGGCACCGGCGTTGCCGCCGGCGCCGACGATGCCGGCTACCGCGCCCAGCGCCTTCTTGTTGATGAAGGGCACCACGCCGAAGGTCGCGCCCTCGGCCATCTGCACGAACAGGCTGAACACCAGCATGATGCCGATGGCGAGCGCCAGCACCTGCATCTGCGAGAAGAACATCAGCGCCACGCCTTCGCACAGCATGGCCATGAACAGCCAGCGGACCCGGCCCTTGAGGCCGCCCTGGCGGGCGAACAGGTCGGAGAAGACGCCGCCCAGGGTGCGCGCGAAGAGATTCATCAGCCCGAACAGGCCGGCGATCATGCCGGCGGTGGCCAGGCTCAGATCGAAGTTGTCGAAGTAGTAGATGGCGGCGATGTTGTTGATGGTCAGCTCGACCCCGAAGCAGGCGGCGTAGACCACGAACAGGGCCCACACGCGCACGTCCCCGGCGGCGGCCTTGAAGCTGGCGCCCATGCCGTGCTCGCCGCTGGCCGGCGGCAGCTCGCCGCGCTCGCGCAGCTCATCGAAGTTGCCGTCCGGTGCATCCTGGGTGAAGCGGTAGTAGGCGATGCCGGTGAGCAGCATCACCACGCCCGGCACCACCATGGCCAGGCGCCAGCCGACGGCCTCGCTGACGCCGAGCATCAGGATGCCGGAGAACACCAGCGGCATCACGATCTGGGTGGTGCCGCCGCCGAGGTTGCCCCAGCCGGCGGAGGTGGCGTTGGCGGTGCCGACCACGTTGGGCGCGAACATCATCGAGGTGTGGTACTGGGTGATCACGAAGGAGGCGCCGACGGCGCCGATGGCCAGGCGCGCCAGCAGGAAGGTCTCGAAGCTGTCGGCCAGGCCGATGGACATCACCGGCAGCGAGCCCAGGCACAGCAGCCAGGTGTAGGCGCGGCGCGGGCCGATGCGGTCGCACAGCACGCCGATGGCCAGCCGCACGATCACGGTGATGGCGACCGAGGCGATGATGGTGTTGCCGATCTGGGTCTTGGTCAGGCCGAGGTCGTCGCGCACCACCGCCATCAGCGGGGCGATGCCGAACCAGCCGAAGAAGCAGAGGTGGAAGGCGAACCACGAGAAGTGGAAGGCGCGCATCTGCGGCATCTTCCAGTTGAGCAGACGGATCCTGCTGGCCTTGTTGCGGATTTCCATGGGGGTACCTCGTCGAATGACGTTCGAACACGCGATCTCTTGGGCCTTCGCCGTTGAAGGTCGGGTCCGACGCACTCGTACCCCGAGGGGCCTGGTCCACGTCTGGCGCTCACTGTCGATGCTCATGCATACGCATTGCCATGACGTGGGGAAATCCGCTTTTTCAGCGTGTTAGATATCTGGCGAGAGGAGGGCGGGCGCCGAGGACGGCGCGGGATGGCGCATGACCGTGCCCGTCTGGTCCGGTCATGCGCCGATATGGTGCCTGTGGCGGCGAGACGTGGCCGGGGAAGAAGGGGGTGGAAGCGTTCAGCGCGTCACGGCGGCCAGCCGGCGGTCGTCGCGGGGGCAGCGCAGGAAGGCCGAGTCGGCCAGCCACTCGGGATCGGGGTAGTAGGTGAAGAGATACTGGCTTTCCTTGAGGCTGTCGATCAGCGGCACCGCGATCTCCTCGCGGACCGCCGGGCAGCCGTGACTGCGCCCCAGCCTGCCGGTGCGCTCGATGAAGGACTCGCTGACGTAGTCGGCGCCGTGCATGACGATGGCGCGCTGGAAGGCCTTGTCGTTGACGCCGGGCTCGAGGCCCTCCAGGCGCAGCGAGTAGCCGTTGCTGCCCTCGTAGCTGTTGAGGGTGCGGAACAGGCCGATGCTCGACTGGTGGCTGTTCGGCACGTTGGAGAACTCGCTGGCCAGGGCATCGCCGGAGCCCTGGCCGTGGGAGACCAGTTCGCGGAACATCAGCCGGTCGTGGACCAGGTCGAACACCCACAGCCGCTGCTCGGTGGAGGGCAGCGAGAAGTCGATCACCGCCAGCCGCTCGGCGCCGGGATCGGCGCAGGAGAGGGCCTGGGCCGCCAGGCGCAGGACCTGCGGGTCGGCGGTGGGAGCGAGGTCCGTCAGGCGGTTCGAAAGCGGGGAGGGCGGCGCGAGCGGCGTCACCGCCCGGGCGAGGAAGTCCCGCGCCGAGGCGGGCATGGCCAGCAGCAGGGCGGCGGCCAGCAGCGGAGCCATCAGGCCCCTTGAACGCGGCAAGGACATATGGCGTCTCATGTGGTGAGGTGGGCTGGTCATCTGTCGGTGCTCGGGGCCTCGCGTGTCGGTCATGGCCGGGCGCCATGTCGTCGGTTTGTCGTATTATGAACAAGGCGGTCAGGAAGACCAGTCTCATCAGTCGAAAGCCAGGAGGCCACATCATGCGAGTCGCGAACGTCCTACCCCGAGAGCTGCGGCGCAGCGGCATGGTCTTGCTGCTGGCCTGCTGGCCGGCTGCGGCGAGTGCCGAGGCCCCGGCTGCTCATGACGATGGGGTCGCCCCGGCCGACGGGCCGGCCGCGGTGGCCGCCCCGTCCCCGCTGGGCGAGCGCCTCGAGGCGGCCTCGCCGCGACTGGCGCACTTCTACGCGCTGCAGGGCGGCGCGCCAGTCTGGCAAGATCGTGCGGCGGTGACCACCCTGATCGCGCTGCTCGAGGCCCTCGAGGACGATGGGCTCGATCCCGGCGACTATCGCCCCGAACGGCTGGCGCGGGAGGCCGAGACCGCGCTCGCTCCGGCGGCGTCGGAGGCCGCCCGGGCGCGCTTCGACCTGGACGCCAGCCGCACCCTGCTGGACGCCCTGACCCAGCTGCAGCGCGGGCGCCTCGATCCTCGCGACGTCTACCCCGACTGGGAGATTCCGGTGGCCCCGCCGCGCCTGGATCTGGTCGGTATCGCGCGGGCCCTCGAGGCCGGTGACGGGGAGGCGGCGCTGGCCCTGGCGCGCCCCGAGGGCGAGACCTACGCCGGGCTGCGCCAGGCGCTGACGCGCTATCGCCATATCGCCCGCCTGGGCGGCTGGCCGACCCTGCCGGCGCGCCAGACGCCGCTGCGGCCCGGCGACGTCGACGAGGACGTGGCGCTGCTGCGCCGCCGCCTGGCGATGATCGGCGAGCTCGAGGTGATGGCCGCCGACGTGACGCACTATCTCCCGAGCCTTCCCGACATCGCCCTCGAGGCGCCGGCCCAGAACCGCTTCGATGACACCCTGGCGGCCGCGGTGAGGCGTTTCCAGCGCCGTCACATGCTGGCCGAGGACGGCGTGATCGGCCCGCGCACCCGGGCGGCGCTCAACGTGCCGGCCCGGGTGCGCATCGAGACCCTGCGCGCCAATCTGGAGCGGGCCCGCTGGCTCTCCGGCGAGCGCCCCGAGTGGCGGCTGGAGGTCGACCTGGCCGGCCAGCGGCTCGACTATCATCGCCCGAACGGCGAGCGCTGGGGCGCGCGGGTCATCGTCGGCCAGCCCGACCGCGCCTCGCCGGTGCTGCGCTCCGAGATCACCTATCTGACCCTGAACCCCACCTGGACGGTGCCGCCGACCATCATGCGCGAGGACGTGCTGCCTCGGGTGCGTCGCGACCTCGGCTACCTGACCGAGCACGACATGGAGGCGATCGATCCGCAGGGTCGCCGCCTGGACCCCGAGGCCGTCGACTGGCAGCAGCCGGGCGCGGTGATGCTGCGCCAGCGCGCCGGCCCGCGCAATCCGCTCGGCCGGCTGGTGCTGCGCTTCCCCAACGACCATCTGGTCTACCTGCACGATACGCCGGCCCGGGGGCTCTTCCAGCGCCCGCGGCGGGCGCTGAGCTCCGGCTGTATCCGCGTGGAGAACGTCACCGAGCTGACCCGGCTGCTGATCGACGACAGCGGCTCGCGCATCGCCCTGGAGCGCCGGCTGGCCGGCGGCGCGACCGACAACGTCTCGCTGGCCAGGCCGGTGCCGCTGGCGCTGCACTACTGGACCGCCGAGGGCGAGGCGGGCGGCCTGGCGAGTTTCCGGCCGGACGTCTACGACCGCGACCCGGCGCTGATGGCCGCCCTGGGCGACGCCCCGGCCAGCTGACGGCGTCTGTCGTAAGCGCTACTCGTAGCCCCGGGCCTGCAGCCGGAACAGTCGCGCATAGCGGCCGTCGAGCGCCATCAGGCTCGCGTGGTCGCCGCGCTCGAGGATGCGTCCGCCGTCGATGACCAGTATCTGGTCGGCGGCGCGCACGGTGGAGAAGCGGTGCGAGATCAACACCGTCATCTTGTCCCGGGCGTGGTCGCGGAAGTCGCCATAGACCGCCGCCTCGGCGGCGGCGTCCATGGCCGCGGTGGGCTCGTCGAGCACCAGGATGTCGGCCTCCTCGCGCATGTAGGCGCGGGACAGGGCGATCTTCTGCCACTGGCCGCCCGAGAGCTCCTGGCCACCCTTGAACCAGCGCCCCAGCTGGGTGTGATAGCCGCCCGGCATGTCGGCGATGAAGTCCTCGGCCAGGCCGCGGCGGGCGGCCTGCCGCCAGCGGTCCTCGTCCTCGAAGGCGGCCACGTCGCCGGCGCCCAGGTTCTCGCCGACCTTGAGCTGGTAGCGCACGAAGTCCTGGAAGATCACCCCGATGCGCCGGCGCAGGGTCGCCCGGTCCCAGGCGCGCAGGTCGCTGCCGTCGAGCAGGATGCGCCCCTCGCTGGGGTCGTAGAGGCGGGTCAGCAGCTTGATCAGGGTGGTCTTGCCCGAGCCGTTGACGCCGACCAGCGCCAGGCTGTGGCCGGGCGTCAGATGCAGGTCGATGCCGGACAGCGCGGCCTTGTCGGCGCCGGGGTAGGTGAAGCCCACGCCCTCGAAGCGGATGCCGTCGCCGGGGCTGTCGCCTTCGGTGAGATGCCCGCTCTCCTCGGGCACCGGCTGCTCCAGGTACTCGTAGAGGTTGGAGAGGTAGAGGTTGTCCTCGTACATGCCGCCGATGGCGGTCAGGCTCGCCGACAGCGCCGCCTGGCCCTGCTTGAAGACCATCAGGTACATGGTCATCTCGCCCAGCGTCAGCCGGCCGGCCACGGTATCGGCCACCACCCAGGCGTAGGCGGCGTAGAAGGCCAGAGTGCCGAGCAGGCCGAGCAGGAAGCCCCAGGTCTCGCGGCGGATCGTCAGTCGCCGGTCCTCGGCGTAGAGGGTCTCGAAGATGCGCCGGTAGCGGTCGAGCAGCAGCGGCTCGAGGCCGAACAGCTTGACCTCCTTGATGCTGTCCTCCCGGGCCAGCACGGTCTCCAGATACATCTGCATGCGGGTCTGGGGCGACCGCCAGCGGAACAGCCGGAAGGCGTCGCCGGAGAAGCGCGCCTCGGAGAGAAACACCGGCAGGGCGCCGATCACCAGCACCAGCAGCGCCCAGGGCGAGAAGCCGACCAGCAGCACGCCGAAGCTGGCCAGGGAGATGGCGTTCTGCAGCAGCGAGAAGGTCTTGTTGACCAGCCCCAGCGGGCGGGTCGAGGCCTCGCGCCGGGCCCGGGTCAGCTTGTCGTAGAACTCCGAGTCCTCGAACTGGGCGAGCGTGAGGGTGCCGGCCTTCTCCAGGATCATGACGTTGACCTTCTGACCGAGCAGGGCGCGCAGCAGCGACTGCTGGGCGGCCAGGCCGCGCTGGGCCAGGGCGATCAGCGCCACCACGCCGGCTTCCAGCAGCACGAAGCGCAGCACCGGCCACAGCTCGGGCATCAGCGGCGTGCCGGCCTGATGGCGTTCCATGGCGGTCACCACCCCGTCGACGATCAGCTGGCCGATCCAGGCGGCCACGGCGGGCATCACGCCGGCCACCAGGGTGCACAGGGCCAGTCCCAGGGTCAGGCGGCGCGAGGTCTGCCACACCAGGCCCAGCGCCCGATGGCTGTAGCGGAACACCCCGAGCATGGCCAGGGGGGAGGAGACGGAGGAGGGCGGTGCGGCGCGCGAGGACAAGGGCGGGCTCCGTGTCGGCGAGAGGCCCCCGTCTAGCGGAGGAGGCGGCCGACGAAAGAGAGGGACGATACGACGACGCCCCGCACGGGGCGGGGCGTCGTATCGGGGACGGCGAAAGCGGGGCGATCAGCTCTCGTCGTCGGAGGCGCCGCTCGGATCGGTGCCGGCGCTGGCCACCGTGGTGCCGGTCTCGCCGCTCTCCAGGGCGACCAGCATCGGCTCGGCCTCTTTCTGGAAGGCGACCAGAGCATCGCCGCTGAGGCCCTGATGCTCCGGCAGTGCCACCTTCATGGCATCCACCTGGTTATTGTTGACCATGACCTCGTAATGCAGATGCGCGCCGGTGCTGCGGCCGGTGTTGCCGGACAGCGCGATGCGCTCGCCGCGCGTCACCCGCTCGCCGCGGCTGACCAGCGGCTTGGAGAGGTGCAGATAGCGGGTCTTGTAGCCGTTGTCGTGGCGGATCACGATGTAGCGGCCGGCCAGGGGATGGTTGCCCACCAGCTCGACGCGGCCGTCGGCCGGGGCGTCGACCGGGGTGCCGGACGGCATGGCGAAGTCGGTGCCCTTGTGGGGACTGATACGGCCGGTGATCGGGTGATGACGGCGCAGGTTGAAGTTGGAGCTGATGCGATAGTGGCCGCTGAACGGATAGCGGTCGAAGGCCGGGTCCAGGCTCTCGCCGTCCGGGGTATAGAAGCGGTTGTCCTCGGCGTTGCGCACCAGGGTCAGGTCCATGCGCGAGCCTTCGTAGCTGACCGCAAGCACGCGCGGATCGAGGTCCTCGCCGTCGATCAGGTCGGATTCCACCAGCACGCTGAAACGGTCGCCGCGACGGGTGTCGCGGCGAAAGTCGAGTTTCTTTTCCAGTACGTGGGAGAGTTCGGCTACCTCGGCGCTGTTCAGGCCGGTGGCCTGGGCGGAGCGTGCGAAGCTGCCGCTGACCGTACCGGCGTAGAGGCGCTGCGTGGCCTCGCCGGTGCGCTCGATGGTGGCCACGTCCAGGCCGCCCTCGTCGCTGCGCTCGACCTGGTAGCCGATGCGGGCGTTCTTCATCATCCGCATCGACAGCAGCTTGCCCTGTTCGTCGAGCTGGTACTCGAAGCGGTCGCCGGCGCGCCAGTGGGTGAGCAGGCGCGGCTCCGGCATCGCCTCGAGCAGGGCGGTGACTTCGCTGTAGCCCAGCCCCAGGTTCTGCTGGGCCATGATCGCGAAGGTGTCGCCGGACTCGACGGTGTAGGCCAGCCATTCGGGCACGTAGGGCTCGTCGGCGTCGATCTCGTCCTCGAGCAGGATCGGGCCGTCGTCGAACAGCTCGAGCTCGTCGGAGGAGATGTCCTCGTAGGAAGTGGCGTCGGCGATGAGCTGCTCGTCGGCGGCCAGCATGCCGCTGCCCACGGTGCCGACCACGATCGCCAGGTGGCGCGCGGTGTCGTCGAGCTGCGGGGCGGTGACCTCGGCGTCCTCGATATTGCCGCTCGCGTGAGCGGCGCGAGCGAAGTCCACGTCGACGATCTCGGAAGCGGGCAGCTGGGAGAGGGGAATGGCTTCCAGGGTGGCGTCCTTGGCACGCGACGCCAGTTGGATGGCTTCGGAGACCGGGGCGCGATCCAGGGCGAGAGAGGGAACGCCGGGGCTGGCGTCTTCGCCGAGGGCGATCAGGACGCTGTCCTGGTCCTGCCCGCCCTGACGGGCGTCCTCGACGGACGTCAGAATCTTGTGGGCGCCCAGCACGGTGACCATGGTGGCAACGGGCAACAGCAGCAACTTGTGCGTGCGGGGCAGCGAACGAAGAATTCGCATGATGTTTTTTGGCCTGGTGAATAGGTGTAAATGCTTAAAAAGGCACTAGAACCTTAACCCATGATGATTAGGGTGCCTAGGCTGTACACCTATACAGCAAGGTGCGGGGCCGTCCCGTCAGGCTCGGACCGGCTCCGCGAACAGTGTTTATTAACACCTTGACCGTGCCATGCATCGACCTCGTCTGGCAAGTCGGTCGACCGTCCGTTAGACGAAGGTCCCGTCCCGATAGTCGCGCAATGCCTGGTCGAGCTCGTGGCGATGGTTCATCACGAAGGGGCCGTAATGGGCGATAGGCTCGCCGTGGGGTTCACCCGCCAGCAACAGGGCCCGGGCCCCTGCGGCGCTGGTCAGTGACAGGCGATCGCCCGCGCCGAGGTCCACCAGTTCGCCCCGGGGGACGCCGTCGCCCGCCACCGAGAGTTCACCGGCGAAGACGAACACCAGCAGGGTGGTGGCGCGAGACGACAGCATCAGCTCGCCGCCGGCGTCGAGCTCGAGATGGGCCACGCCGGCATGACCCGCCAGGGCCTCGAGCGGGCCACTGATGCGTTCGCCGTCGGTCGCTTGCCAGTCACCAGCCAGCGCCGTCAGCCGAGCGCCAGACCTTGTCAGATGTGACATTTCGTCGCGGCGCACGTCGCGATAGGTCGGCTCGCTGAGCTTGTCCGCGGCGGCCAGGTTGAGCCATAGCTGGAAGGCGTGCAGGCCCTCGGCGTCGGCGAAGGGCGTTTCGCCATGGATGATGCCGCGGCCGGTGTGCATCCACTGGGCGTCTCCGGCGCCGATGCTCGAGTGATGGCCGAGGTGATCCTCGTGGCGCAGGCCGCCGTTGAGCACGTAGGTCAGGGTCTGGATGCCGCGATGGGGGTGCGGCGGGAAGCCGCCGATGGCGTCGTCGTGGGGCGCCGCCTCGAGCTCGTCGAGCATCAGGAAGGGATCCAGGCCGCCGCCGAAGTCGTGCAGGCGGCGGATGGCGACGCCGTCGCCGTCCTGGCTGGGATGGCTCCTGAGGCGGCGATCGGGGCGGCGGTCGATGGGCTGGGTCATCGTCTCGAACTCCCTGGTGATGATGGAATGACTGGCATTCTAGGCCGATTTTTTCGAAGATTAAGCGCAACGTTTCGCGCATTACATTCGAGGAAATCGAACATGTCCCGTGTCACCCTCGCCCAGTGGCAGATGCTGGCCGCCGTGGTCGATCATGGTGGCTTCTCGCGTGCCGCCGAGGCCATCCACAAGAGCCCCTCGACGCTCAATCACGCGGTGCACAAGCTGGAAGAGCAGCTCGGCGTGGCGGTGCTGGAGCCGGTGGGCCGCCAGGTGCGGCTGACCGAGGCCGGCGAGATGCTGCTGCGGCGCGCCCGCCAGCTGCTCGACAACGCCTCGTCGCTGGAGGATGTGGCCTCGCGGCTGGCCGAGGGGCTGGAGGCGGAGATCGTGCTGGCCATCGACCAGCTCTTTCCGCCGGACGCCCTGGCGCGGGCGCTGGATGCCTTCTCCGCGGCCTTTCCCTATGTGCGGGTGCAGCTGCACGAGACGGTGCTCAACGGCGGCGTCGAGATGCTCCAGGAGGGTGAGGCCGACCTGCTGGTCTCGGGGGTCGGCGCCCGTGGCTTCCTCGGCGAACCGCTGGTGACGGTTTGCTTCGTCGCTGTGGCTCATCCCGATCATGCGCTGCACCGGCTGGGGCGCGCGCTCGACCTGCGCGATCTGGAACAGCATCGCCAGCTGGTGGTGCGCGATTCCGCGCAAGGGCAGGGCCAGGATGCCGGCTGGCTCAAGGCCGAGCAGCGCTGGACGGTGAGTCACCTCGACACCTCCATCGGCATGCTGGAGCGCAATCTCGGTTTCGCCTGGGTGCCGGAAACGCGCCTCGGCGACAGCCTGGAGGCCGGGCGGCTCAAGCCGCTGCCGCTCACCGCCGGCGGAGTGCGGCAGGTGCCTCTCCAGCTCATTCACCGCGATGAGGACCGCGCCGGGCCGGCCACCCGGGCCATGGCTCGGCAGCTGCGCGACAGCCTGCACGAGGTCGATGCCGGCGCATCTTTCGAAGAAAACGAACAGTGACGGCCAAAAACTGTGCTTGAGCTTCGATTTCCTCGGTTTACGCTAGGCGTAAACGTTCTGGAGGAGGAATTCGAGATGGGCTTGTTGATCGACGGCCAGTGGCACGATCAGTGGTATGACACCCAGGCGCATGGCGGCGAGTTCGTGCGCGAATCGGCCAAGCTGCGCGACTGGATCACGCCCGATGGTAGCCCCGGTCCCGACGGCCGGTCGGCGCGCACCGCCGAGGCCGACCGCTATCACCTCTACGTGTCGCTGGCCTGCCCCTGGGCACACCGCGTGCTGATCATGCGTCGCCTCAAGGGACTCGAGCCGCTGATCGGCGTCTCGCACACCAGCCCGCTGATGCTCGATCAGGGCTGGACCTATCACCGCGACGAGGGCTCGAGCGGCGATCCGCTCAACGGCGTCGACTTTCACCACCAGCTCTACACCCTGACCGACCCGCATTACACCGGACGGGTCACGGTGCCGGCGCTGTGGGACCGCCGCGACGGCAGTATCGCCAGCAATGAGTCGGCGGATCTGGTGCGCATCTTCAACGACGCCTTCGACGAGCTGACCGGCAATCGCCTGGACCTCTATCCGGCGGATCTGCGCGAGACCATCGATGCCGTCAACGCCGACGTCTACGACCACGTCAACAACGGCGTCTACAAGGCCGGCTTCGCCAGCGAGCAGGACGTCTACGAACGCCACGTCGAGGCGCTGTTCGCTTCCCTCGACCGGCTGGAGACGCGACTGTCCGAGTGGCGCTATCTGGCGGGGGAGTGGCTGACCGAGGCCGACATCCGCCTGTTCACCACCCTGGTGCGGTTCGATGCCGTCTATCACGGCCACTTCAAGTGCAACCTGCGCCGCCTCGAGGACTACCCGAACCTCTCGAACTACGTGCGCGAGCTCTATCAGTGGCCGGGCGTTGCCGAGACGGTGAACATGGAGCATATCCAGCGCCACTACTACATGAGCCACAAGACCATCAATCCCAACGGCATCGTGCCGGCCGGCCCGCTGCTCGGTCTCGAGCGTCCCCACGACCGCGAGCGCCTGCCGGGTCGCGGGATTCGCGAGAAAGGGTAGGGCGCCAGCCTTAAGGGAAGGGAGACATCCGTCTCCCTCCCTTCACTGTCGCTAGCCCTTCTGCTTCGCCAACCACCGATCCAGCGCGTTGGCGAATTCCCGCCGGTCGACGTCCGAATAGCCCTTGGGCCCGCCGGTGTGTTCGCCACTGGCCCTCAAGGTTTCCATGCGGCCCTTGTATCAGGCTCATCTGCACCGTGCAGATGCATGACGATCAGGCGTTCTTCGCCAACCACCGATCCAGCGCGTTGGCGAATTCCCGACGGTCGACGTCCGAGTAGCCCTTGGGCCCGCCGGTGTGTTCGCCGCTGGCTCTCAAGGTTTCCATGAAGTCCCTCATCTGAACCCGGGCGCGGATGTTGCTCTCGTTCAGCGCCTCGCCGCGGCTGGTCATCACGCCGGCGCCGCGCTCGATGGCGGCCAGGGCCAGCGGCAGGTCGGAGGTGATGACCAGGTCGCCCTTCGTCAGGCGGTCGACGATCTCGTCGTCGGCGGCGTCGAAGCCGTGGCTGACCGCCAGGCCCTTGACCCACTTCGAGGGCGGCAGCGGCACCTGGTGGTTGGCGACGAAGGTGGTCGGGGTGGCGGTGCGCTCGGCGGCGCGCACGATGATCTCACGGGCGATCCGCGGGCAGGCATCGGCGTCGACCCAAAGGTTCGGCATGGAGGCTCCTGAAACAAGAGAGTGAAGGAAAGGCGTCGCTGGCCACGCGAGGGGCGCCGGGGGCGGTTCGCAGAAGGGACCTGCGCCAGGGAGGGTGTCGCCAGCGCCCGGGGACGGGGCGAAAGCGCCCTTCGGAGACCCGGCGCCGGATCAGCCCTCGTGTCGATGCGGCGTCGTGCCGGAAAAGATTGGCCAGAGCAAAGCGACGATGGTAGCATGCGCGCTCCTCGCATGTGCTGACCCCACCATCATACTCAGCGCCGTTTCACCCAGCGTGAACACGACGCTCGCGAAGACGCCGGGCCAACCGCCCAAAGCGTTCGAAATGTGAAGATGGAGCGCCGCCAAGAGTTCGCCACCCGGGTGAATTCGGCGCAGACGGTCGCCACGACGGTTCGCCTGCCAAGGCGGGCTCGAACCGATGCCAGGTGCGACCGGCGTCCCCGACTCCGATGTTGACGACGACCTGCCCCCGTGCAGGAACCTGACCGTGTGACCGCGTCAGGGGCGCCACGATGTTTCTTGCCGGCGATGCCGGCCTACCAAGGTGTGATTCATGACCTCGACTTCCGTCGCCTCGCCGAGTTTCGGCGATCTGGCCCTGCTGCCTGCCGTTCATTCTGCTATCGAGACCCTCGGCTACGAGACTCCGTCGCCGATCCAGGCACAGACCATTCCAGCCCTGCTGGAAGGCCGCGACATGCTGGGCCAGGCCCAGACCGGTACCGGCAAGACCGCCGCCTTCGCCCTGCCGCTGCTCTCGCGCCTCGACCTCGACAAGCGCGCGCCCCAGGTGCTGGTGATGGCGCCGACCCGCGAGCTGGCCCAGCAGGTGGCCGTCTCCTTCACCAAGTATGGCCAGAACCTCAAGGGCCTGGAAGTCGCCACCCTGTGCGGCGGCATGGAATATCGCGAGCAGATGCAGGCGCTGCGTCGCGGCGCCCAGGTCGTGGTCGGCACCCCCGGCCGCATCATCGACCACCTGGACCGCGGCAGCCTGAAGCTCGACGGCCTGTCCGCCCTGGTGCTGGACGAAGCCGACGAGATGCTGCGCATGGGCTTCATCGACGACGTCAAGCGCGTGGTCGCCGACACCCCCCAGGACGCCCAGCGCGTGTTCTTCTCCGCCACCCTGCCGGCCGAGATCGAGCGCATCGTCAACCGCTACCTGGTCGAGCCGGTCAAGGTGGCCATCGAGTCGCGCACCACCACCGGCGAGAACATCGAGCAGCGCCGCGTGCGCATCGAGGGCGGTGCCAAGCAGGAAGCCCTGGCGCGCATCCTCGAGGTCGAGCCGGTCGATGCCGCCATCGTCTTCGTGCGCACCCGTGCCTCCTGCACCACCCTGATGGAGCAGCTCTCCGCGCGTGGCGTCAACGTGGCCAGCCTGTCCGGCGATCTCGACCAGAGCCTGCGTGAGCGCACCATCACCCGCCTCAAGCGCGGCAAGATCGACGTGCTGATCGCTACCGACGTGGCCGCCCGTGGCCTCGACGTGCCGCGCATCACCCACGTCATCAACTACGACCTGCCCCAGGACGCCGAGGCCTACACCCACCGCATCGGCCGTACCGGTCGTGCCGGTCGCAACGGCGTGGCGATCACCTTCGCCGGCAACCGCGAAGGCCGCAAGGTCGGCTGGCTGGAGCAGGCCACCGGTCAGAAGATGAGCGAGATGGCCCTGCCCGACGAGGCCGCCATCCGCGCCCATCGCGATCAGGTCTTCCACCAGCGCGCCGTCGCCGCCATCACCAAGGGCGCCGAGGAGCAGCGCGCGCTGATCGAGCAGCTGATCGGTGAAGGCTACGATCCGGTCGACCTGGCCTGTGCCTTCTCCGCCCTGGCGCGCGCCGACGAGGCCCCGATCGGCCGTCTCCAGGCGCCGCGCAAGGAGCGCACCGACCGCAACGATCGCCGTGACGGCAAGCCGCGTCGCGAGAACGGCCCCCGTGACCGTGCACCGCGCGAGGGCATGACCCGCTACCGCGTGTCCGTCGGTCACAAGGACGGCGTCAAGCCCGGCCAGCTGGTCGGCGCCCTGGCCAACGAAGGCGGCATCGAGGGCAACCGCATTGGCCGGATCGACATCCGCAATGCCTTTTCCGTCGTCGAGTTGCCGAACAACCTGCCGTCGAGCATCCTCGACAAGATGGGGCGCGCTCGGGTCGCGGGTCGTCCGCTGGAGATCAGCGAAGACCGCGCTCCCGCCGAGCGTGCGCCTCGCCGCCGCCGCGACGATGACGGTCCGGTGCCGCGTCGCGAACGCGCCTGAGGCGATCTCGCTAGCGTGAGGCGCCGCTCCTGACCGGAGCGGGCGCCTCCCGCGACGCCATGACCGAGCAGGTCGGGGGAAACCCCGGCCTGCTCGTCGTTTATCACTACCGGCCCGTATGGCCGGCATGCATGTCGAGGGGAGAGCGACGATGTGGTCACGTTTGCCGTTTCGCCTGCGGGGCTATCTGATCACCATGACAGGCGTACTGTTCCTGTCGCCGGATGCGCTGATGGTCAAGGCCACCACGGTGGACGTGGCCACCTTCATGTTCTGGCGCGGCCTGTTGCTCGGCGTCGCCCTGCTGGGCGTGGCCTTGTGGCGCTACGGGCGTGAACTGCCGGCGGCGGTGAAGGCCTGCGGCCCCGCGGCCTGGTGGTGCCCGCTGGCCTTCGCCGGCAGCGCCTGGGCCTTCGTCATCGGCGTCCGACTGACCGCCGCCGGCAACGTGCTGGTGATGATGAACCTGGCGCCGCTGGTCGCCGCGCTGATCGGCTGGTGGGTCTTCGGCGAGCGGCTGCGCCGGCAGACCTGGGTGGTGATCGTGGTCTGCGTGGCCGGGGCCTGCCTGATGGCCAGCGGCGAGATCGGCAGCGGCAACCCCCTGGGGCTCGTGGTGGCCTTGGGAGTGCCGTTGTGTATCGCCATCAACACCACCGTGGCCAGCGCCCAGAAGAGCCAGTCCCGGCGCGGCGTCGACACCACCGTGATCCTGCCGCTGGGCTGCCTGGCCATGCTGGTGCCCGGCGCGCTGCTGGGCGGCGTGCAGCTGCCGTCGGCGGCGGACATGCAATACCTGCTGGCGATGGGCGCGCTGCTGACGGTCGCCTACTTCGGCATCCAGACCGGGCCGCGCTACCTGCCGGGCGCCGAGGTCAGCCTGGTGATGCTGCTCGAGACCCTGGTCGGCACCCTGCTGGTGTGGCTCTGGGTCGGCGAGGTGCCGACCGTGGCCGCCTTCATCGGTGGCGGTCTGATCGTGGCCGCGATGCTGATCAGCACGCTGCGCGACCTGCGTCGCCAGCGGCAGAAGGCCGCCGCCGGCGCGCCGGATTCGCGGGAGGTGCTGGAGGCCGCCGCCGAGGGCGGGCCCGATGCCGCCGACGAGCCCGCGGTGGGGTCTCCCGGCGTACGCCGGAGCGACGGGCCGCGCTGAGCTCGGCTGTCGGCAGCAGCCTCGAAGGGCGATGGAGCCTCGGCCGGCCGGTGCGGCGACGAGCGCTTAGCTATATGTGTGACATTTGCTCTGATATGGTCCGCACTTCGTCAGCCATCCGTCAGGAATCGCCATGTCTTCGCTTTCCATCGGTCTCGTGGGGCTCGGCAAGATCGCCCGGGACCAGCATCTGCCGGCCATCCAGGCCAATCCGACCCTGCGCCTGGTGGCCGGGGCCGATCCCGTGGCCCGCATCGACGGCCTGCCGCACCACGCGTCGCTGGAGGCGATGCTCGCCGCCGAGCCCGACCTCGACGCCGTGGCCATCTGCACCCCGACCCACCTGCGCTACGCCCAGGCGCGGCTGGCCCTGGAGGCCGGCAAGCACGTGCTGCTGGAGAAGCCGCCCGGCGCCACGCTGAGCGAGGTCGCGGCGCTGGTCGAGCTGGCCGAGCGCTGCCCCGGCACGCTGTTCGCCGCCTGGCACTCCCAGCAGGCCGGCGGCGTGGCCGCGGCGCGCGAGTGGCTGGCCGAGCGCCGTATCCTCGGCGTCGAGATCGAGTGGAAGGAGGACGTGCACGTCTGGCATCCCGGCCAGGACTGGCTGTGGGAGCCCGGCGGCATGGGCGTCTTCGATCCCGGCATCAATGCCCTCTCGGTGGCCACCCGGGTGCTGCCGCGGCCGTTCTTCCTGCGCCAGGCGACCCTCGAGGTGCCGGCCAACTGCCAGACGCCGATCGCCGCTGAACTGGCCTTCATGGATGCCGAGGAGACGCCGATCGCCGCCGACTTCGACTTCCGCCAGGCCGGCGAGGTCACCTGGGAGGTGCGCGTCGCGACCGACGCCGGCCAGCTGCGGCTGACCCACGGCGGCAATCGCCTGCTGATCGACGACGAGGTCGTGGTGGACGCGCCCACCGGCGACGGCAACGACGAGCCGTCGCGGCTGACCGCCATGGTCGGCCAGGAATACGCCGGGCTCTACGCGCGCTTCGCCGAGCTGGCCGTCGCCGGTCGCTCCGAGGTCGACGTCGCCCCGCTGCGCCAGGTGGCGGACGCCTTCCTCTATGGTCGCCGCGAGAGCGTCGAAGCGTTCGAGGGCCGAGGCTCGCTCACCCGATGACACCCGCTCGGCTTGATCGGTCGGCAGCCCACTGAACAAACAACGGGACGGCGCATGCCGTCCCGTTTCGCTTCCACTCTGGGGTTCTGGTGACGACCTTCTCGGCCCACCAGGGCCTCAGGCCTCGCGTTTTCCGTCGACCAGGCGGCTGACGCCGGCCGGGTTGCCGTCGCGCAGGGCCTCGGGCAGTAGCCCCTGGGGCAGGTTCTGGTAGCACACCGGGCGCAGGAAGCGATGGATCGCCGCGCTGCCCACCGAGGTGGTACGCGCGTCGGAGGTGGCCGGATAGGGCCCGCCGTGGACCATGGCGTGGCACACCTCGACGCCGGTCGGCCAGCCGTTGGCCATCACCCGGCCGGCGCGACGCTCCAGCGTCGGCAGCAGCTTGCGGGCCGCGTCCAGGTCGGCGTCGTCCATCTGCAGGGTGGCGGTGAGCTGGCCTTCCAGCGACTCGGCCACGCGCGTGACCTCGTCGAGGTCGGCGCACTCGACCACCAGCGAGGTGGCGCCGAAGACCTCGGTCTGCAGCGCCTCGTCGCTCATGAAGTCCTCGGCCGAGGCCACGAACAGCCCGGTCTGGCAGGCGTTGGGGCCGTTGCCGGCGGCGCCGCGGGCGACCTCGCGGGCCTTGCTGCTGGCGACCAGGCCGTCGACGCCCTGCACGTAGGCGTCATGGATGCCCGGCGTCAGCATGGTCTGGGCCGCGGAGCCCTTCACCGCCTCGGCGGCGGACGCCACGAAGGCCTCGAGCGCCTCGCCCTTCACGGCGATCACCAGGCCGGGGTTGGTGCAGAACTGGCCGGCGCCCATGTTCAGCGAGCCGATAAAGGCTTCGCCCAGCGCTGCACCACGGGATTCCAGGGCGGCGGGCAGCAGAAATACCGGGTTGATCGAGCTCATCTCGGCGTAGACCGGGATCGGCTCGGGGCGCGACTGCGCCGCCTGCATCAGCGCGGTGCCACCCGAGCGAGAGCCGGTGAAGCCCACCGCCTTGATGCGCGGGTCGCGCACCAGCGCCTGGCCGAGCTCGCGGCCGGAGCCGTAGAGCAGCGAGAACACGCCCTCGGGCAGCTCGCAGCGGGCCACGGCGCGCTGCACGGCGCGGCCGACCAGCTCGGAGGTGCCGGGGTGGGCGGCGTGGGCCTTGACCACCACCGGGCAGCCGGCGGCTAAGCTTGAGGCGGTGTCGCCGCCGGCCACGGAGAACGCCAGCGGGAAGTTGGAGGCGCCGAACACGGCCACCGGACCCAGGGCGATATGGCGCTGGCGCAGGTCGACCCGCGGCATCGGCGCACGCTCCGGCAGGGCCGGATCGAGGCGCACGTCGAGCCACTCGCCGGCGCGGACGACCTTGGCGAACAAGCGCAGCTGCCCGCAGGTGCGGCCGCGCTCGCCCTCCAGGCGGGCCCGCGGCAGGCCGGACTCGGCCATGGCGCGAGTGATCAGCTCATCGCCGATGGCCTCGATCTCGTCGGCCACGGTGTCGAGGAAGCGGGCGCGGGCCTCGAGGCCGGTCTCGCGGTAGGTATCAAAAGCGGCCCAGGCCAGCTCACAGGCCTGTTCCACCTCGGCCCGGCCGCCGGCGGGATAGGCCGGGGACAGGGTCTCGCCGGTGGCGGGATCGACGGCCTGGATCGCGGTGCCGTCGCTGGTCACGGCCTGCTGGCCGATGAGTTGCTTGCCTTCCAGGGTCATGTTGTCTCCTGACGCATGGGTGAGAGGATTGCTAGTGGCCGTCCGTGCAACGTCCTAGCGATGGCCACGGGCGGAGAGATGGGCGAACAGCGCGCGCAGGCCGAAGGTCCAGGCCGGCAGGCGATCACTGCGATCGACGCGGTTGATCAGGGCGCCGAGGCTGGGCGTGGCGATGGTCACGCGATCGTTCAGGTGATGGGTAAAACCCTGACCGGGGCCATCACGGTCCTGGACCGGCGAGAACATGGTGCCGAGGAACAGCATGAAACCGTCCGGATACTGGTGATGCGCGCCGCGGGTCTGCGACACCAGTTCCAGCGGGTCGCGGCTGATCTCGCGCATGTCGCTCGAGTCTTCCAGCACGAAGTCATCATCGGCACCCTCGATGCGCAGCGAGACCTGCGCGTGGCGAACGGTGTCCATCGTGAAGTGCTCATCGAACAAGCGAATGAAGGGGCCGATGGCGCTGGAGGCGTTGTTGTCCTTGGCCTTGCCCAGCAGCAGGGCGCTACGCCCCTCGATGTCGCGCAGGTTGACGTCATTGCCGAGGCTGGCACCGCGCGGGGTGCCAGCGGCATCGACGGCGAGGACGATTTCCGGCTCGGGGTTATTCCAGCGCGAGGCGGGATGCAAGCCGACGGGCTCGCCGAATCCCATCGACGCGAGCGGCTGAGCCTTGGAGAACACCTCGGCGTCTTCGCCGATGCCGACTTCCATGTATTGCGACCAGGCACCGCGGGCCTGGAGATCGGCCTTGAGGGCCAGGGCCTCGGGAGAGCCCGGCCGGATCCGTGACAGGTCGCCGCCGATCAGGGACTGGATCTCGCGGCGCAGCTCGCCGGCTCGGTGCGGGTCGCCAGCGGCCTGCTCTTCGATCACGCGCTCGAGCAGGCTCACGGCGAAGGTCACGCCACAGGCCTTGACGGCCTGCAGGTCGCAGGGCGCGAGCAGGCGGGGGGCATCGTTCGATTCGTTCAGCGAGGACTCGAGCAGGGATTCGACCCGCCCCAGCGATTCGCCCTCGACATCGCGGACGAAGGCGGCAGGGTCTGCCAGGTCGAGCAGATCGGCGATGGTCGCGATCTGCGAGGAGACGTCCAGCACCTCGCCATCGCGGACGACCACGATGGCAGGGCCGGGGCTAGGCGACTCGCGCCAGACCCGGCCGATCAGCATGGCCCGGTCGAGATCGTGGGGAAGACACTGCTGGGGATCGACGTGATGCATGATCATTCCTGTGGCTGAGGAGACGTGGCGGGGCGTGCCACGCGTGGCAGAATTCGCCCGGCGGCCATCAGGTCGTCGGGATCGAAGAGTTGCTTGAGATCGCCGATCAGCTCGCGTTCCAGCTCGCTGAGGCCATCGAGGAAAGCGGCCTGCTTGGTACGCCCGATGCCGTGTTCGGCGCTGATGCTGCCCCGGTAGCGCTCGACGATGGCGAACAGTTCCGTCTCGAGGGCATGGAGCAGGGCTCGCTTGGCGGCGAGATCCAGCCCCGCCGGCGGGAGCAGGTTGAAGTGGAGGTTGCCGTCGCCGAGGTGCCCGTAGGCGATGACCGTGGTTTGCGGCGAGTGCGTGGCCATGGCTCGGCTGGCGTCATCATAGAAGTCGCCGAGCGTGGAGATCGGTAGCGCGATGTCGGTGCGCAGGTGCTCGCCATGGCGCTGCTGGCCCTCGACCATGGCCTCTCGAATCCGCCATAGGCGAGCGGCCTGGGCGTCGCTGCCGGCCAGAACACCGTCGAGCACCTGCCCGGCCTGCATGCCGCTATCGAAGAGGTGTTCGATCATGGCGTCGAGGTCGACCGGGCCGCTGGCGGTGATCTCCAGCAGCACGTAGAACGGCGACGGCGTCTCCAGCGGGTCGGGCAGGTCGGGTGCGGCCTCGAAGGCGAGTTCCAGGCAGGCGCGCGGGATCAGCTCGAAGGCGCTGAGGAGGTCGCAGCAGCTGCGTCGTGCCTGAGCGTAGAGCCCCAGCGCGGCGGATACGTCCGGCACCGCGACCAGCGCGGTGCGCGTGTCCTGAGGCCGGGGAAACAGCTTGAGCATCACCCCGGTGACGATGCCCAGCGTGCCTTCGGCTCCGATGAACAGCTGCTTGAGATCGTAGCCACGGTTGTCCTTGTGCAGCGCATGCATGCCGTGCCAGACACGCCCGTCGGGCAAGACCACCTCCAGCCCCAGCACCAGCTGGCGCATCATGCCGTAGCGCAGCACGTTGAGCCCGCCGGCGTTGGTGGCCACGTTGCCGCCAATCTGACAGCTGCCCTGGGCGCCGAGACTCAGAGGGAAGTCGCAGTCGTGTTCCGCGGCCACGTCCTTGACCGTCTGCAGCACGCAGCCGCTGTCCACGCTCAGGGTGAAGTTGAGGGGGTCGATCTCGCGGACCCGGTTGAGGCGCTCCAGGCTGATCACCAGCTCCGGTCGCTCGGCATCGGGCAGGGCGCCACCGACCAGGCCGGTATGACCGCCTTGAGCGACCATCGGCACCCGATGGCGGTGGCAGAAGTCGACGACATCGGCCACTTCCTCGGTGGTCCGCGGGCGCGCCACGGCCAGGGGCAGGCCGTGCCGGTCGCCCGCCCAGTCCACCGCATAGCGCGACAGGTCCTGCGACGGCGCCACGACGCCGCCCTCACCGAGTAGCGCGTTCAGGGCGTCGATGGCTTCCGACGGGCTGATGTTCATGACGACCTCCTCTTCCTAGGGCCGGGGGCGACGATTAGCGGAACCATAGAACTAACCCGGGAAAGATCAGGAACAGGGCGAGCAGGATGAGCAGCGTGCAATAGAAGGGCAGCAGGCTCTTGACCAGATGCTCCATGCTGACCTTGCCGACGCCGCAACCGACGTAGAGCACGGTACCTACCGGAGGCGTGACCAAGCCGATGCCGAGGATGAACGACATCAGCACGCCGAAATAGACCGGATCGATGCCGAGCTTGACGACTATTGGCGTCATCAACGGGGCGAGGATGACCATGGCGGGCGTCAGGTCCATGAAGAAGCCGACGATCAGCAGGAAGAGGCTCAGTATGCCGAGAATCACGAACATGTTATCCGACAGCGCCGACAGGCTGGCGACCAACTGCTGGGGAATCATGTTGGCGGTCAGCAGCCAGGCCAGCACATTGGCGAAGGCCAACAGCAGCATGACGACCCCGGTGAGCTTGCCGGTAGCGATACACAGCTGGAAGAAACGCTTCAGCGGCAGACTGCGGTAGACGAACATCGACACCAACAGTGCATAGAGCAGCGCGATGGCGGCGCTCTCGGTGGGCGTGAAGACACCGCTCAGGATGCCCCCCACGATGATCACGGGCAGCAGCAGGGCGAGGAAGGCGCTCTTCAATGCGGCGAAGAGTTCGCCGGCATCGAAAGGCTGGGCCTTGCCGGTCTTTTTCGACTGGAGGTAGGTAGTGACGGCAAGCCCCAAGGTGATCAGTATCCCCGGAATGATGCCGGCCAGGAACAGTGCCGAGATCGAGGTGCCGGTGACAACCCCAAACAGAATCATGGGAATCGATGGGGGAATGATGATACCTACCACCGAGGCGGCGACGATGATGGCAGTGGCCATCGGGGCCGAGTAGCCATGCCGCTTCATGGGATCGATCATCATGCTGCCGACGGCCGAGGCATCGGCGACGGCCGAGCCGCTGATACCACCGAAGAACATCGAGGTCAGCACCGCTACTTGACCGAGTCCCCCGGCAATGAAGCCGACCATGGCGCTGGCCAGGCGCACCAGGCGCTTGGCGATACCGCCTTCACTCATCACCTCGCCGACCAGGATAAACAAGGGGATCGCCAGCAGCGGGAAGGAATCGAGACCGTTGACCGCCTCCGACACGATGGGGCTCAGCGAGTAGTCGGCGGAAACGAAGATGAACAGACTGATAGCAGCGAGGCCGAAGGAGATCGGCATGCCGATCACGATGCACAGCATCAGGCCTAGCAGCAGGCTCCAGAGAATCATGTCGGGCTCCGCTTGAGCAGCTGAAAGAGGAAGATCGTATTGGCGATCAGCGTCAGCGCCGCCATGACGGGCATGGCGCTGTAGAGCAGGGTCTTGGGGATCTTCAGCAGTGGAGTCGTGCTGATGTAGCCGGATATCAACTGCTGGAAGCCGAGGAGGATGCAGGCGCACACGACATAGATGACCAGTGCCGAGAGGATGCCGAAGCCTCGACGGATCTTCGGCGGCGCCATGTTCTTGAAGAAGGTGACCGAGACATGCTCGTTGTTCAGGCTGCCTAGTCCCGCGCCGAGCAGCACCAGCCAGATGAACAGCACTCGCGACAGTTCTTCGGCCCACACGAAGGAGTAGTTGAGTACAAAACGGCCGAAGACGTTAGATACCACACAGAAGACGACCCCGAGTACCAGCAGGCCAACGGCGATCTCGAGGCTGCGCTTGAGCAGCCCAAGCACTAAGGAAAGAGGGGAGGTTGAGCTAGCGTTCATGGCGGACTCTCGTGTCTGGCGCGTTAGAGGGGCAGGCGGGACGGCGCCGACCGTCCCGCGACGGCATCTCCGCGTTTACTGTGAGGCCTCACGAATCGCGTCGATCAGCTCACCGCCGATCTCGTCGCGCCACTCGTCATAGACCGGGGCCAGCTGCTCCTGGAACACCTGGACTTGCTCCGGAGTCAGTTCGGTGATTTGCATCCCGGACTCCTGCAGTTGCTGCTTGATCTGATCGTTCAGGGTACGACTGACTTCACGCTCGTAGTCACCCATCTGCTGGGCAGCGTCGCGCACCAACTGCTGGTAATCCGCGGGGAGGCGGTTCCAGAAGCGTTCGGACACCAGGGTGATGAAGGGGGTGTAGACATGGTTAGTCTCGCTGGCGTAGTCCTGCACCTCATTGAACTTCGAGGCCTCGATGGTGATCCAGGGATTCTCCTGACCATCCACCACGCCCTGTTCCAGCGCTGTGAATAGCTCGGCGAAGGACATGGGGGTCGGGTTGGCGCCAAGCGTGCGCCAGATATCGAGGTGGATATCGTTCTGCATGGTGCGAATCTTCAGGCCGTCGAGGTCGTCGGGGGACGACACCGGCGTGGCGCTGTTGGTCAGCTGACGATAGCCGTTCTCGGCCCAGCCGATGGCAACGAGTCCCTGACGGGAAGCGTCATCCAGCATCTGCTGTCCGATCTCACCGTCGAGGACCGTATCGGCCACTTCTGGAGTGGGGAACAGGAACGGCAGATCAAAGACGGCAAATTCCGGAAACATCCCCACCAGGGGCGAGGTGGAGGGCGCGGTCATCTCGAGTGTGCCGGACTGGAGATTGCTGACGGCCTGGAGGTCATCGCCGAGCTGGGCGCTGTGGAACAGTTCGACCTGGATGTTGCCCTCGCTGCGCTGCTCGACGATCTTTTCGAAGTACTCCAGGCCGCGGTACTGGGCACCGGACTGGGTGGTGCCGATACTGAACTTGATCTTGAACTCGCCATCAGCCTGGACAACGTCGCCTTGGACGGCGGGGATCGGCGGCATGTCGGGTGCGGCGCTGGCCTGCAGGGCGGTCAAACCCAGCAGTGTGGCACCGATCAGAGAGGTTACACGCGTCATTGTGGTTGTTGTCATGCTGGCTCCTTGGTGTGGCTGGCGTGTCTGCAACACGCGGTGAGTCGGCCGACCGCGGTGCGCTGCGTATCGGCCGGGCATGAACACATTATTCTCGATATGTTCATCAAAAGGTTTTATATGTTCAACCTACATGAAAGGTCGCTCCATGGGACTTGGCCATTGGTCGAAGTGCTGTGGCCGGCGGCGAAGGTCGGATCATTGCTGCCAGGCTTCCCCGTCGGGGAAATGGAAGCGCGCCAGCGACTCGGCATGCATGGTGATGCTGTAGCCGGGGGCCTCGGGCACCCGATAGCGGCCCTTCTCAATGCGCACCGGGTCGAGGAAGTGCTCGTGCAGATGGTCCACGTACTCGAGGAGGCGACCCTCCAGCGAACCGGACACGGCGATGTAGTCGAACAGGGAGATGTGCTGGGTGTATTCGCACAGCCCGACGCCGCCGCCGTGCGGACAGACCGGCACGTCGTACTTGGCGGCGAGCAGCAGCACCACGATGACCTCATTGAGGCCACCCAGGCGTGCCGCGTCGAGCTGGCAGAAATCGATCGCCTCGGCCTGGAGTAGCTGCTTGAACATCACCCGGTTGTGGCAGTGCTCGCCGGTGGCGACGCCGATAGACGGGGCCAGGCGGGCGCGGATCTCGGCATGGCCGAGGATGTCGTCCGGGCTGGTCGGTTCCTCGATCCATAGCGGCGCGTACTCGGCCAGGCTGCGCATGTTGGCGATAGACTCGTCGACATCCCACATCTGGTTGGCATCCATCATCAGGGTGCGCTGCCAGCCGATTTCCTCGCGCAGGATCTGGGCGCGCCGCCGGTCCTCGGTCAGGTCGCCGCCGACCTTCTGCTTGAAATGCTCCCAGCCCTCTGCCAGCGCCTCGCGGGCCAAGTGACGCATCTTGTCCTCGGAATACCCGAGCCAGCCGGCCGAGGTGGTGTAACCCGGGTAGCCGACCTCCCGCATGTGCGCCTCACGCTTGGCCTTGCCGGCCTCGTTGCGCTTGAGGATCGCCAGCGCCTCACCGGGTGTCAGGGCATCGCTGACGAATCGGAAGTCCAGGCAGCGCACCAGCTCCTCGGGGGACATGTCGGCCAGCAGCTTCCAGATGGGCTTGCCCTCGCGTTTCGCCCACAGATCCCATACGGCGTTGACGATGGCGGCACAGGCAAGGTGGATAACGCCTTTCTCTGGCCCCAGCCAGCGCAGCTGACTGTCTCCGCTGGTCAGGTCGCGCCAGAAGCGGCCCATGTCGGCGGTTATCGTTTCCAGTTCGCGACCCACGATACGTGAGGCCAGGGAATTCACGGCGGCGACGCACACCTCGTTGCCACGACCGATGGTGAAAGTCAGGCCGTGGCCTTCGTGCCCGTCGCCGGCATCTGTCGACAGAATCACGTAGGTGGCCGAGTAGTCCGGCGCCGCATTCATGGCATCCGAGCCGTCCAGATCGCGTGAGGTCGGGAAGCGGGTATCGCGCACTTCGAGGTGGGTAATGGTGGTCATCTTTACTGCTCCTGTGAGGTCGTTCTCCCGAACGAGGCCGGGTCAAGCGTCCTGGCAGCGTATGTCGATCTTTCGATTCCTATCCAATCAAAAATAAGTTCTATTGATTTGTTCTGGTTATCGGTTCATCGATGTCGCCGTCGGTGCCGGGTTGTCCCGCGGGGCGCTTGCAGGGCCGATGCCAAGAGCTCGCTGAAGCAAGACAGGAAGGGAGCGACACGCTGTTTTTGGATATTGTGCGCAATGGTCATTATGTGGAAGGATAAGCGATACAAGATTCCAACAATCGCTTTTTCGAGGTGCAGGCATGGAGCTCATCAATGATTCGCAGGCGGTGATCAGGCTGAATGCCGCCGACAATGTCGGCGTCGCCACCCGGGCGATTCCTCAAGGATTTCCTGTCGATGCCAGCCAGCACCTTGCCGCCCAGAACATCGATGCCGGTCACAAGGTGGCCTTGGCGGCGATCGCCGACGGCGATGAGGTCATCAAATACGGTCAGGTCATCGGTGTGGCCGTTCGCGATATCGGTATCGGCGAACACGTGCACACGCACAACGTGGCGATGCGCGAGCGCGACTCGTCGTTGTCGACGTTCGTTCCGGCCGAGAAGACGCCTGTGATGGCGAACGAGCGGACCTTCGACGGCTACCATCGGGACAACGGTCAGGTGGGCACACGCAACTACATTGGCATCCTGTCGACGGTCAACTGCTCGGCGACGGTGGCCAAGATGGCGGCGGAGTCCCTCAATGCCGACGGAGAGATCGAGAGGCTGGGATTCGATGGGGTCGTTCCGGTCACTCATGGGTCGGGGTGTGCCATGAACACCGAGTCCGACGGTTTCGCCTTTCTCGAGCGGGTGATCGCGGGGTATGCACGCCACCCCAACTTTGCCTTCGTGCTGATCATCGGCCTGGGCTGCGAGACGAACCAGGTCAAACAGTTGGTGGAGAAGTCAGGCCTGGCAGGCAGCTCGCGAATCTATTCATTCAATATTCAGGAGGCAGGGGGGACTCGGGCGAGCATCCGGCAGGCCAGCGACAAGGTGCTGGAGATGGCTCGCGCGCGTGAGCGCCCGGTGCGGCGTCCGGCGGCGCTGGCGCATCTGACCGTGGCGCTGCAGTGCGGTGGCTCTGACGGCTATTCGGGCATCTCCGCTAACCCGGCCCTGGGTCGTGCCGCGGATCTTGTCGTGAGACATGGTGGTAACGTCATTCTCAGCGAGACACCGGAGATCTACGGCGCGGAGCATCTGTTGCTCGATCGCGCCATCGACGAGGAGGTGGCGCACAAGCTGCTCGAACGCATGGCCTGGTGGAAGCATTACACCCGCATCAATGGGGCGGAGCTCAACAACAACCCGTCGCCGGGCAACAAGGCCGGCGGGCTGTCGACGATCCTCGAGAAGTCGCTGGGCGCGGTGGCCAAGGGCGGGACATCGAGCCTCAACGACGTCCTCGAATATGCCCAGCCGCGCCGGCGGCCCGGCTTCAACTTCATGGACAGCCCCGGGTACGACCCGGCATCGGTGACCGGCCAGATCGCCTCGGGGGCCAACATGGTCTGCTTCACCACCGGCCGGGGGTCGGTCTCGGGCTTCAAGCCGGCGCCTTGTCTCAAGCTCGCGACCAACACTCGCATGTTCGAGGCCATGCACGAAGATATGGACATCAACTGCGGTACCATCGTCGATGGCGTGGCGAGCGTCGATAGTGTCGGCCGCGAGATCTTCGAGCACATCATCGCGGTGGCTTCCGGCAAGCTCAGCGCCAGCGAGACGCTTGGCTATGGCAACAACGAATTCGTCCCGTGGATGGTCGGTGCCGTCACCTGAGCGTCGAGGCTGGCAAGCGAGACGTTTTAGCGAGAGGATATGACGCGTTTCCTGGTCGAGTGCGTGCATGAGCAATACATTGAAAGAGCAGTTGTACCAGGCCCTTGTGCAAGGGATCGACCGGGGACATCTCGAGCCTGGGCTGGTGCTGCTGGAGGGCAATATTGCCGCTATCTTCGACATGAGCCGCTCTCCGGTGCGCCAGACCCTGAGCCGGCTTCATGACGAGGGCAAAATCTGTCGCTTCGATGGCCGCGGCTATCTGGTCGGTCGGGGAGACGGAGAGATCATCCGGCGACCCCTGGGCGCCGGTGACTTTCGTGCGGTGGGTGGGCAGGCGTCAATCCAGCGCACGGAAGCCTGGCAGGCATTAGCCGAAAAGGTCGAACGCGACCTGGTGCTTTGCTCGATGAAAGGCCGCTTGGAGCTTAACGAACTCCAGCTTGCCAAGACCTACGATGTCAGCCGCACGACGACGCAGCGTATCCTGGCCTCGCTGCAGTCGCTAGGAGTCGTCGACAAGACCAAGTACAGCAGCTGGAGCGTGATCCCGCTGGACGATGCGCGCCTGCACCACCTGTATGACGCTCGTCGTCAGTTGGAACCCTTCATGATTTCCCGTGCCTGCGGGGTCCTGTCCGACCATGAGCTCTCCGGCTATCTCTTCCGGCTGGATGAAGCCGCGCGGGAGTATCCGAATCTCGAGGGCGCCAGGCTCGATGCGCTCGAGAATGAACTGCACCAAGAGGCGCTGATGCGCGGCGGTAATCCGGAGATCATCACCATGCTGCGCCGCACGCGGCCTATCCTGTTGATCAGCAAGCACCTGCTGGGCGGTGCGGTGGAGATGCCCGCAGAGGATCCGCTCTTCACGGAGCATCGCCGGGTCTTCGAGGCGCTGAGTGCGCGATTGCCCAAGCAGGCCGGCCAGGCGCTCGATGAGCACTTGGCGAACGCCGAGACCAAGGTCAGGCAACGCCTGGCCGACTTTCGCGAGACCGGCGAGGTGGTGATGCCGCGCTATCTGAGCTGGGTGGAAACGCTCTAGGCCGCTTTCCCCTGTTCCTCCGGCAGCTCCAGCGACAGCGGTTCGGCCAGTGCCACGGCGGTTGAGCTGCCACTTTGCCGGCTTGAATCGATCAGGCCGCTCTCGCCGAGCCCACAATCGGTGTCGATAAGTGGCGTGCGAATGCCGAGTGTTTCGCGTCCGGCTGGGCGCCTTGTTTCTATCAGGACCTGCGGGATCTGCCGGATGGCCGGGACCGGGAGTGTCACCGGCTGGTGACCTGTTTCTCATTACAACCCAGTCGCAGTTTGTGGCATTGTGATTCAATCTGGTTATCACGATGCTGCGGTCACTCTAGGGGACGGGCACGAACGGGATCCCCATCAGCATGGAAAGACTGTCGTCCTCTAGCCTCTTTGGCTGGCTGCGCTTCAAACATTTGATACTGCTGACAACGCTGGCGCAGAGTCGCAACATGCATGCGGCGGCGCGAGCGATGCACTTGAGCCAGCCGGCGGCGAGCAAGATGCTGCGCGACCTCGAGGCATACTTCGGCTTCACCATCTTCGAACGCCTGCCGCGGGCCATGCAGCCTACCGAACTCGGTGAGCAGGTGATTCGCCATGCCTGGCGGCTGGTTAACGACGCTGATCGACTCGTCAGTGACATCAATGACCTGCGCGAGGGTGGCTATGGACAGCTGTTGATCGGCGCGATCGCCGCGGCGGCACCCGAGATCCTGCCGACGGCGATTGCCCGGCTTAAGCGCCAGCGGCCGCGGTTATCGATTAGCCTGCAAGAGCAGACCAGTGATCGGCTGTTGGCTGAACTCGAGTACAAGCGACTTGATCTGGTGATCGGCCGGCTGACCCATGTCAGTCAGCACAACCTCTTCGATTTCGAGCCTTTGCTCGATGAGCCACTGCGGGTGGTCGTGCGACACGATCATCCGTTGGTACCAGTCGACGAGCCTCCTGACCTGGCCACACTGAGTCGCTGGCCCTGGATCCTGCATCCCTTGAGCAGTCCCATGCGGGGCGTGTTCGAGGCGGCGCTGGCCGAGGAGGGGGTCGCCTCGCCCAACGATGTTGTCGAGACCACCTCGATCCAGGCGACGCTGCAACTGCTGCAGGCGTCCGACATGCTAGCGGTATTGCCGCGTTCGGTATTGCGACGCCCGCTGGAAAGCGGCCAGTACGTGATTCTCGAGCGGGTGATTGGCAAGCCCCTCGACTACTTCGGCATCATTAGCCGACGCGGTGAGCCCCTGTCGCCTGCCGCCCAGGAGCTCATCGATCATCTGCGCGATCTGGTCGGCAGTTTGGCAGATGCCCCCGCGCTGCCTGACGAGGCGAACGCTCCCGAATGACCACGGGACGGCGCATGCCGTCCCGCTTCGCTTTTACCTGGGGTCTCTGGTGACGACCTTCTCGCCCCACCAGGACCTCAGGCCTCGCGTTTTTCGTCGACCAGGCGGCTGACGCCGGCCGGGTTGCCGTCGCGCAGGGCCTCGGGCAAGAGCCCTGACGGCAGGTTCTGGTAGCACACCGGGCGCAGGAAGCGATGGATCGCCGCGCTGCCCACCGAGGTGGTGCGCGCGTCCGAGGTGGCCGGATAAGGCCCGCCGTGGACCATGGCGTGGCACACCTCGACGCCGGTCGGCCAGCCGTTGGCCATCACCCGGCCGGCGCGACGCTCCAGCGCCGGCAGCAGCGCACGGGCCGCGTCCAGGTCGGCGTCGTCCATCTGCAGGGTGGCGGTGAGCTGGCCTTCCAGCGACTCGGCCACGCGCTTGACCTCGTCGAGGTCGGCGCACTCGACCACCAGCGAGGTGGCGCCGAAGACCTCGGCCTGCAGCGCCTCGTCGCTCAGGAAGTCCTGAGCGGAGGCCACGAACAGCCCGGTCTGGCAGGCGTTGGGGCCGTCGCCGGCGGCGCCGCGGGCGACCTCGCGGGCCTTGCTGCTTTGCATGAGGCCGTCGACGCCCTGCACGTAGGCGTCATGGATGCCCGGCGTCAGCATGGTCTGGGCCGCGGAGCCCTTCACCGCCTCGGCGGCGGATGCCACGAAGGCATCGAGCGCCTCGCCCTTCACGGCGATCACCAGGCCGGGGTTGGTGCAGAACTGGCCGGCGCCCATGTTCAGCGAGCCGATAAAGGCCTCGCCGAGTGCCTTGCCGCGAGCCTGGAGCGCTTCCGGCAGCAGGAACACCGGGTTGATCGAGCTCATCTCGGCGTAGACCGGGATCGGCTCGGGGCGCGACTGCGCCGCCTGCATCAGCGCGGTGCCCCCCGAGCGCGAGCCGGTGAAGCCCACCGCCTTGATGCGCGGGTCGCGCACCAGCGCCTGGCCGAGCTCGCGGCCGGAGCCGTAGAGCAGCGAGAACACGCCCTCGGGTAGCTCGCAGCGGGCCACGGCGCGCTGCACGGCGCGGCCGACCAGCTCGGAGGTGCCGGGGTGGGCGGCGTGGGCCTTGACCACCACCGGGCAGCCGGCGGCCAGCGCCGAGGCGGTGTCGCCGCCGGCCACCGAGAACGCCAGCGGGAAGTTGGAGGCGCCGAACACGGCCACCGGACCCAGGGCGATGTGGCGCTGGCGCAGGTCGACCCGCGGCATCGGCTGACGCTCCGGCAGGGCCGGATCGAGGCGCACATCGAGCCACTCGCCGGCGCGCACGACCTTGGCGAACAGGCGCAGCTGCCCGCAGGTGCGGCCGCGTTCGCCCTCCAGGCGGGCCCGCGGCAGGCCGGACTCGGCCATGGCGCGAGTGATCAGGTCATCGCCGATGGCCTCGATCTCCTCGGCCACGGTCTCGAGGAAGCGGGCGCGGGCCTCGAGACCGGTCTCGCGGTAGGTATCGAAGGCGGCCCAGGCCAGGTCGCAGGCCCGTTCCACCTCGGCCCGGCCGCCGGCGGGATAGGCCGGGGACAGGGTCTCGCCGGTGGCGGGATCGACGGCGTGGATCGGCTTGCCGTCGCTGGTCACGGCCTGCTGGCCGATGAGTTGCTTGCCTTCCAGGGTCATGGGGCCTCCTGAGGTCACAGGGATTGAACGGGGGGTTCGGGGGTGTCGGCCTCGAACGCCAGCGGGTTGCGCAGCGTGCGGCCGAAGGCCGGCAGACTGATCTCGAAGCGATCGCCGTCGCGGGTCTGGACGCCGTCGGCGAAGCTCAGCGTCGCGGTGCCGAAGAAGTGCACGTGGACGTCGCCGGGGCGCCGGAAGCCCGGGTACTTGAAGTGGTGCTGCTCGAGGTTGGCGACGGTGTGGGCCATGTTGGCCTCGCCGGTGAGGAACGGCTTCTCCCACAGGGTCTCGCCGTCGCGCACGATGCGGCTCGTGCCCTCGAGGTGGTCGGGCAGCTCGCCGATCAAGAGCTCCGGGCCGAAGCTGCAGTGGCGCAGCTTGGAGTGGGCCAGCCACAGGTAGTTGAAGCGCTCGGTGACGTGGTCGGAGAACTCGTTGCCGATGGCGTAGCCGACGCGCCAGGGCTGGCCGTCGTCGCCGATGACGTAGAGCCCGGCGAGCTCCGGCTCCTCGCCGGCATCCTCGGCGAAGGCGGGCACCGGCATCGGCGCCTCGGGGGCCACCACGCAGTCGCCGTCGCCCTTGTAGAACCACTCCGGCTGGGCGCCGGTCTCGCCGGCGGCGGGCTTGCCGCCCTCCACGCCGAGCTTGAACATGCGCATGGAGTCGGTCAGCTCGGACTCGTCGGCCTGGGCCTTGGCATGCATGGAAGCGCGGGTATCGGCGCTGCCCAGGTGGGTCAGGCCGGTGCCGGTGACCAGGCAGTGGGCCGGGTCGTCATGGGTCAGCGGCGGCAGCAGGCGGCGCTCGTCGACCAGCGCCTGGTAGTCCAGGCGGGTCTCGGTCAGCGCCGACCCGACGATCTCGGCCAGCGGCCGACCGGCGGCGATGGCCCGCTGGGCGAGGGTGTAGGTGTCGGCCTCGGTCAGGCGGACCCTGTTGTCGTCTTCGACCAGGGCGGCGCGGGCCGTACCGTCATGAAGGCATTGGATGATGCGCATGGCGAGTTTCCTCGGCTGTCGGGTCGGGGCGGCGAAGCATTGACGTGGCCCCATCATAGCCCCGGCGTCGGGTGTATGTGCAACATATGTTTTTATATGTTGATTTTAAGCATGGGGGCGAGGCAAGGCGACGGGGCGCCGCCTTGCCGGCGCGGTTACACCAGCCACATGGCCATGTCGGGCCAGAACAGCAGCGCGAACAGCACGCACAGCTGCAGGGCAATGAAGGGCAGCACCGCGACGAAGATGTCCTTGAGGCTGACCTCGGGTGGCGCCACCCCCTTGAGGTAGAAGGCGGCCGGGCCGAACGGCGGCGACAGGAAGGACACCTGCATGTTCACCGCGAACAGGATGCCGAACCAGATCGGGCTGTAGCCCAGCTGCTCGACGATCGGCACGAAGATCGGCAGTGTCAGCATCGCCACGCCGATCCAGTCGAGGAACATGCCCAGCACCAGCAGGATCGCCATCATCACCAGGATGATCACGATCGGCGCCACGTCGAGGCCCATGATCATGCTCGAGATGAAGCGGTTGCCGCCCATCAGGTTGTAGACGCCCACCAGCGCCGCGGCGCTGATGCCGATCCAGATGATCATGCCGCAGGTGGTCAGGGTCTGGCCGAGGCTCTGGTGCAGGGTCTTGAACGAGAACTCGCCGCGCGCGAACACCGCCAGCAGCACGCCGAACACGCCCATGGCCGCCGCCTCGGTGACCGAGGCCACGCCGCCGTAGATCGAGCCCAGCACCAGCCCGGCGATCAGCGCCGGCACGATGATGGCGCGCAGCGCCTGGCCGCGGCTGGCGAAGCCTTCCTCGCGGTCGGCGTCGGTCATCGGCGGGCCCATCTCGGGGTTCTTCAGGCAGCGCACCAGCACGTAGCCGATGTAGCTGGCCATCAGGATCACCGCCGGGGTGATGGCCGCGGTGAACAGGTCGGCGATCGACTGGGAGGCGATCAGGCCGTAGATGATCAGCACGATGGACGGCGGCATCATGGTGCCGAGCGCGCCGCCGGCGCAGACCACGCCGATCGACAGGTGCTTGTCGTAGCCCAGTCGCAGCATCTGTGGCAGCGCCAGGATGCCCAGCAGCACGATCTCGCCGCCGATGATCCCGGACAGCGCGGCCAGGAAGAAGGCCACCACCACGGTCTGCACGGCCACGCCGCCGGGCAGGCGGCCGGCGAACACCCGCATGGCGTTGAACAGGTCCTTGGCGATCCCCGATCGGTCCAGTAGCGAGGCCATCAACACGAACATCGGCACCGCCACCAGCGAGTATTCGGTGACGAAGCCGTAGACTCGGCTGGTGACCAGCGGCAGGGCGTTGGGCCCGAACCAGCCGAAGGTGAAGGAGAGCGCGACCAGGCCGGTGATGAAGGCCAGCGGCAGGCCGGTGATCAGCAGGGCGAAGATCAGCCCCACCATCAACATGGTTCCGGTTGCGATATCCATCAGTCGATCTCGTGTGATGTGGTGTCGGGCCGACGGCGCAGCGAGCGGATCAGGTGCAGGCAGGACTGCACGCACATGATGGCGAGTGCCAGCAGGATCATGCCCTTCACCAGCGCCGGAAACGGCGGGTTCCAGGAGGTGCCGGAACGTTCCAGCTGCCATTCGCCCAGCGGGTTGTGGGAGGCCGACCAGAACATGGTGAAGGCGGCGTAGCTCATGGCCAGGCAGAAGCCGAAGGTCACCAGGTCGTTGAAGCGGTCGAGCCACAGCCGGCAGCGCGGGCCGGCGGCGTCGTAGAGCACCTTGACGCGGATATGGCGATCGCTGGCCAGCGCGGCGGGGCCGCCCAGGGCGAAGCCGACCGCGACCAGCATCACCACGCTCTCGTGGACCCAGGAGGTCGGCGAGTTGAAGGCGTAGCGCATGATGACCTCATAGACGCTGATCGCCATGGCGATGAACACCAGCCAGGCGGCGCCGCTGGCGGCCATGACCACGCCGCGGTCGAAGGCGCCGCGCACGGGCGGTGCGCTGTCGCCTTCGATCGCGGCGGGATCGTCGGGAAGGGGGGAAGACATGACTCCTCCGGGGGCGCGGGATGCGCCGTCATGAACGTCAGGGAAGACGGCGGCACTCGGGCGCCGCCGTCCGGTGTGGCTGGGGATTACAGCTGGCCGCGGGCCTCGAGGAAGGCGGTGGCCTGGTCGTAGATCTTCTGGGTCATCTCGTTGCGGCCGGCCCACTCGGCCCATTCCTGCTCGGCGGCCTGGCGGAACGCCTTGCGCTCCTCGGCGGGCAGGTCGATGGGGGTAACGTCGGCGTTCTGGTTGAGTGCCTGCAGGGTCTCGATGTCCTGGGCCTTGAGGCGGGCGATCAGGTCATAGGCCATGCCGTCGAAGGCGGTCTCGAGGGTGGTCTGGATGTCCTCGGGCAGGCCGTCCCAGATGTCCTGGTTGATCGACACGGCGATCATCGGCATGGAGTGGAAGCCCGGATAGAGCGGGTAGGGCGCGAAGGCGTGGATGCCCATGGCGTCGTTGTTGGACAGCACCGTGGAGTCGGCGGCGTCGATCACGCCCTTCTCCAGGCCGGTGTAGACCTCGGAGCCCGGCAGGTTGACCGGGGTGGCACCGATGCGTTCGAAGATGTTGTAGACCATGCCCTGGGGCGCGCGGATCTTGAGGCCTTCGAAGTCGGCGATGGAGTCGACCTCGACGGTGGAGGGAATCGACTCCAGCGGGAAGGTCGCGGCGCTGATCAGGTGGGTGCCGTAGGGCGAGGCCAGCTCGTTGTAGAGCGCCTCGCCGCCGCCCTGCTTCATGAACTCCAGGAAGTCGTAGGGATCGTTCCAGGCGCCGACCAGGTTGCCGATCATGCCGAAGGCCGGGTCCTGGCCCGAGAAGTAGCTGGGATCGGTCATGTGGCCCTGGAGGATGCCGGAGGAGACCGCCTGCAGGGTCTCGGTGGGGCCGACCACGGCGTTGATCGGCAGCATCTCGATGCTCACCCGGCCGTCGGTCATGGTCTCGATCCGGTCGGCCCACTCCTGCTTGATCTGGAAGCTGGGTTCGCCGGCGGTCTCGGAGGCCTGGAACTTCCACTCGTATTCCGCCGCCTGGGCGGCGGACAGGCCGAGCATCATCGCCGTGCCGGTGAGCAGCAGGCTGGGCGTCTTGAGGTAGGGCATCGGAACTCTCCATCGAAGCTGTTGTTGTGTCGCGGCGCTCCGGCTGGCGTGCCGTCGCGGGCTCTAAATGTTGTACATACAATATATTTGTTCAACATATACTTTCGTATGTATCGACTACGCGGCGCCGTCCGGCTACCGTCATGTCATGGCCGCGCCGTCCGGAGGCCACGCTCCGGGTGAGACGCTCGACACGAGAACAGGCCGCGATACGCGATGAGGAGAGGCTTCCATGACAGACAGCAAGCGCCGGCTGCGCAGCGCCGAGTGGTTCGGCAGCGCCGACAAGAACGGCTTCATGTACCGCAGCTGGATGAAGAATCAGGGCATTCCCGACCACGAGTTCCAGGGCAAGCCGATCATCGGCATCTGCAACACCTGGTCGGAGCTGACGCCCTGCAACGCCCACTTCCGCAAGATCGCCGAGCACGTCAAGAAGGGCATCCTCGAGGCCGGCGGCTACCCGGTGGAATTCCCGGTGTTCTCCAACGGCGAGTCCAACCTGCGCCCCACGGCGATGTTCACCCGCAACCTGGCGAGCATGGACGTCGAGGAGGCGATCCGCGGCAACCCGATGGACGCCGTGGTGCTGCTGGTGGGCTGCGACAAGACCACCCCGGCGCTGCTGATGGGCGCGGCCAGCTGTGACCTGCCGACCATCGTGGTGACCGGCGGGCCGATGCTCAACGGCAAGCATGAGGGCCAGGACATCGGCTCCGGCACCGTGGTGTGGAAGCTCTCCGAAGAGGTCAAGGCGGGCAAGATCTCGATCCATGACTTCATGGCCGCCGAGGCCGGCATGTCGCGCTCGGCGGGCACCTGCAACACCATGGGCACCGCCTCGACCATGGCTTGCATGGCGGAATCGCTCGGCACCTCGCTGCCGCACAACGCGGCGATCCCGGCGGTGGATTCACGCCGCTACGTGCTGGCACATCTCTCCGGCAACCGCATCGTCGAGATGGTCGACGAGGACCTGAGGCTGTCGAAGGTGCTGACCAAGGACGCCTTCGAGAACGCCATCCGCACTAACGCGGCCATCGGCGGCTCGACCAACGCCGTGATTCACTTGAAGGCCATCGCCGGGCGCATGGGCGTCGACCTGGCGCTGGACGACTGGACGCGCATCGGCCGCGGCACGCCGACCATCGTCGATCTGCAGCCCTCCGGGCGCTTTTTGATGGAGGAGTTCTACTACGCCGGCGGCCTGCCCGCGGTGCTCAAGCGCCTCGGCGAGGCCGACCGCCTGCCGCACAAGGACGCCCTGACCATCAACGGCAAGACACTATGGGAGAACGTCTGCGACGCGCCGCTCTACAACGACGAGGTGATCCGCCCGCTGGACTCTCCATTGCGCGCCGATGGCGGGATGTGCGTGCTGCGCGGCAACCTGGCGCCGGGCGGCGCGGTGCTCAAGCCCTCGGCGGCGAGCCCCGAGCTGATGCAGCATCGCGGCCGCGCGGTGGTGTTCGAGAACTTCGACGACTACAAGGCCCGCATCAACGACCCGGACCTGGACGTCGATGCCGACAGCATCCTGGTGATGAAGAACTGCGGGCCGCGCGGCTATCACGGCATGGCCGAGGTCGGCAACATGGGCCTGCCGTCCAAGCTCTTGGAGCAGGGCATCACCGACATGGTTCGCATCTCGGATGCCCGCATGAGCGGCACCGCCTACGGCACCGTGGTGCTGCACGTGGCCCCGGAGGCGGCCGCCGGCGGGCCGCTGGCCGCGGTGCGCAACGGCGACTGGATCGCGCTCGACTGCGATAGCGGCCGGCTGCATCTGGAGGTCGGCGAGGCCGAGCTCGAGGCGCGCCTGGCCGAGAGCGATCCCACCGCCGAATCGAAGGAGATCGCCCGCAGCGGCGGCTACCGCCAGCTCTATATCGAGCACGTGCTGCAGGCCGACGAGGGCTGCGACTTCGACTTCCTGGTCGGCCCGCGGGGCGCCGACGTGCCGCGCCACTCGCACTGAGGTAACGGACGCCATGACGGAACGCACCATGAACGATGGTTCCATGACCCCCGACCGGCTGCGCTCGCGCGACTGGTTCGACAATCCCGAGCATCCCGGCACCACCGCGCTGTGTCTGGAGCGCTACATGAACCAGGGCATCACCCTGGAGGAGCTGACCAGCGGCCGGCCGATCATCGGCATCTGCCAGTCCGGCTCGGATCTCACGCCCTGCAACCGGCACCACATCGAACTGGTGAAACGGGTCAAGGACGGCATCCGCGCCGCCGGCGGGGTGCCCTTCGAGTTCCCGCTGCACCCGATCCACGAGAACGTGCGCCGTCCCACCGCGGCACTGGATCGCAACCTGGCCTATCTGGGGCTGGTCGAGGTGCTGCACGGCTATCCGCTGGACGGCGTGGTGCTGACCACCGGCTGCGACAAGACCACCCCGGCCAGCCTGATGGCCGCGGCCACGGTCAACATCCCGGCCATCGTGCTGTCCGGCGGGCCGATGCTCAACGGCTGGCGCGGCGCCGAGCGCGTCGGCTCTGGCACCGTGGTGTGGGAGATGCGCAAGCGCCTGGCCGCCGGCGACATCGACTATCCCGAGTTCCTCTCGCGAATCGCCGATTCGGCGCCCTCGGTGGGGCACTGCAACACCATGGGCACCGCCTCGACCATGAACTCCCTGGCCGAGGCCCTGGGCATGAGCCTGCCCGGCTCGGCGATGATTCCCGGGCCCTACAAGGAGCGCGGCGCGGTGGCCTACCAGACCGGCGAGCGCATCGTCGACATGGTCTGGGACGACCTGCGGCCGAGCGACATCCTGACCCGCGAGGCGTTCGAGAACGCCGCCATCACCTGTTCTGCGCTGGGCGGGTCGTCAAACGCGCCGATCCACATCAACGCCATCGCCCGCCACGCCGGCGTCGCGTTCGACAACGACGACTGGCAGCGTCTCGGCCACGAGGTGCCGCTGCTGGCCAACGTGATGCCGGCCGGGGCCTATCTCGGCGAGGAGTTCCACCGCGCCGGCGGCGTGCCGGCGGTGATGTTCGAGCTGCTGGCCGCGGGCCGGCTCCACGGCGAGGCGGCGACCGTCAACGGCTGCCCCCTGGCCGAGAACCTGGCCGGGCGGGAGACCACCGACGACGAGGTGATTCGCCGCTACGCCAATCCGCTGGTCGAGCACGCGGGCTTCCTCAACCTCAAGGGCAACCTGTTCGACTCGGCGTTGATGAAGACCAGCGTGATCGCCGCGGACTTCCGCCAGCGCTTCCTCGAGGACCCCGATGACCCCGACGCCTTCGAGGGCAGGGTGGTGGTGTTCGACGGCTCCGAGGACTATCACGCCCGGATCGACGATCCCGCCCTCGAGATCGATGCGCGCACCATCCTGGTGATGCGCGGCGCCGGCCCGGTAGGTCATCCCGGTGGCGCCGAGGTGGTCAACATGCAGCCGCCCGAGGCGCTGATCCGTGCCGGCATCGAGTCGCTGCCGTGCCTGGGCGACGGGCGCCAGTCGGGCACCTCGGGCTCGCCGTCGATCCTCAACGCCTCGCCGGAGGCCGCCACCGGTGGGCCCCTGGCGCTGCTCGAGAGCGGCGACCGGCTGCGCGTCGATCTCGGCCGCTGCGAGGTGACGCTGCGGGTCGACGACGCCGAACTGGCCGCGCGCCGCGAGCGCCTGGAGGCCGAGGGCGGCTATCGCTATCCCGGGCATCAGACGCCCTGGCAGGAGATCCAGCGCTCGATGGTCGAGCCGCTGGACCGCGGCATGACCCTGGCGCCGGCGACCAAGTATCACGACGTGGCCCGGGTCAGCCCGCCGCGGGACAATCACTGAAACCACGCGGGAAGCGCAACAGCACGCGGCCGGCGCCGGGAGGGGCGCCGGCCGCGTGCTGTTGCGCGTTCGGTGATAAGGGCCGAGTGGGAGCTAGGCGCGCCGGACTCAGCCCAGGTCGAGCTGGCGGCCCAGGGCGCTGTCGCCGGACTCGATGCCCAGCGCCTCGGCGGTCCCGGCGAGCACCGCCTGGGCGGCGAGGAAGGCCTCGCGGGGCTGGCGCGCGCGGATGCTCTCCATCAGCTGTCGGTGGCGCTCCAGGCTGTCCTCGGGGTCGCTGGCGCTGACGTTGGACTCCGCCACCAGCATGTAGATCGAGGGCCTGAGGATGTGCGAGAGCTGGGCCCAGACGATGTTGTGGGTGGCCTTGAAGATGGCGACGTGGAAGGCGACGTCGTAGTCGCTGTGCAGCCGGGCCTCCTGGCCGTCGGCGCCGTGCAGGTTCTGGCCCATGCCCTCGAAGGCTTCCTCGATGGCGACCAGGTCGCGGGCCGTGGCGCGATTGGCGGCGGTCATCGCCACATAGGGTTCGACGTCGAGGCGAAACGACAGGATCTCGCGCTGGATGCCCGGGTTAGGCGCGGCGTAGCGGGTCATCCAGTCGGTGACCTGGGGATCGAGGATGTTCCACTCGGCGTATTCACGCACCTTGGAGCCGTGGCCCGAGATGCGCTCGATGATGCCCACGTCCACCAGCTGGCGCAGGTCGCTGCGCACCGCCGAGCGGTTGATGGCGAACTGCTCGCAGAGGTCGACTTCCTTGGGCACGAAGTCGCCGGGCTGATAGCGGCCGGAGAAGATGGCCTCGGCCAGGAAATCGGCCACGCTGGGGCGAGGGGATGTCTTGCGCTGCTTGTCTGTCACGAGTCCCGCGTCCGGTAAAGATTCAACATATTGTGTTCTATGTTGCATGTTTCATCAATGTGACCTTGGTGTCAGGACGCCGCCGCGGCGCCCGCCAACAGCCCGCAGAAGCGGGCCAGCAGCGAGGTGGCCTCCGGCGTCGGTGACACCGCCGCCAGCAGCGCCTCGGGGTCGCGGCCCTGTTCGGCCAGCCCCTCGGCCTGATGGCGCAGGTAGGCGCGCATCACCGCCGGCGTGAACTCGGGATGGAACTGCACGCTCCACTGACGGGGCCCGTAGCGCAGCGCCTGGAAGGGGTCATGGTCGTTCACGGCCAGCACCTCGGCGCCAGGCGGTGCCTGGAGCACCGACTGGGCGTGGGTCAGCTGGGCGGGGAAGGTCTCGGGCAGCGCGCCCAGCAGGGCGTCCCGGTGACCGGCCTCGGTCAGCCGCACGGGGTGGGTGCCGGTCTCGCGGCCCGCGGGATGATAGCCGCTGTCGCCGCCGAAGGCCGCGGCCATCAGCTGGTGGCCGTAGCAGACGCCGAACATGGCGACGCCGCGCTCGCGGGTCTCGCGCAGCCAGGGCTTGAGCGCCTCGCTCCAGGGCTCGGCGTCGCTGACCATGGCGTGGGAGCCGGTGATCACCAGGGCATCGTCGGCGCTTAGCGTCGGCGGGGTGCCGTCGTGGCGGGCATCGAACACCTCGAGGCTGAACTCGCCGCAGGCGGGGGCGAGCCGGTCGCGGAACAGCGCCTCGAAGTCGCCGTGGTCGCGGACCACGTCGTCGAAGGCGTCGCCGGTCTTGACGATCAGGAGTCGCGGCATCTCAGTTCCCCCGAGCCAGTCGCTGACCCAGGGCGCGCATGAAGGCCGAGCCGGCCTCCAGCTGCGCGATCTCCAGGTACTCGTCGGGCTGGTGGGCCTGGCTGATGCTGCCCGGGCCGCAGATCACCGTGGGCAGGCCGGCGCGCTGGAACTGGCCGGCCTCGGTGGCGTAGGCCACGGCCCCGGCCCCGGCCCCGGCCCCGGTCGGTGCCTCGCCGACCAGCTCGCGGCAGAGCGTCAGCACCTCGGCGTTGTTGTCGTCGGCCAGCGCCGGCACGGTGACGTTGAGCCGCTCGGTGTGGATGCCGGCGTCCGGGGCACGCTCGCGCATCTCGGCCTGCAGCTTCTCGGCGTAGGCCTCGACGCGGCCGACCAGGTCCTCGAAGCGGTCCGACGGCAGATGGCGGATCTCCCACTCGAAGCTGCACTCCCGGGCCATGATGTTGATGGCGGTGCCGCCCTGGATCTTGCCCACGTGCAGGCTGGAGTGGACCACGTTGAAGGCCTCGTCGACGCGGCCCTCGGCGCGCAGCTCGCTCATCACGTCCTCGATGAAGGTCACCAGCCGGGCGGCGACGTGGATCGCCGAGACGCCCTGGTGGATCTGGCTGGAGTGCGAGGCGCGGCCGGTCACGGTGGTGCGCAGATTGGTGGCGCCCTTGTGGGCGACCACCGGCTCCATCAGCGTCGGCTCGCCGACGAACACCGCCGCCGGACGCGGATGGTCGGCCATCAGCCGCTCGATCATGCGCGGCGCGCCGACGCAGCCGATCTCCTCGTCGTAGGAGAAGGCCAGATAGAGCGGCTTTTCCAGCTCGAGCTCGACCCAGCGCGGCACCTCGGCCAGGGCGCAGGCGATGAAGGCCTTCATGTCGCAGGTGCCGCGGCCGTAGAGGCGGCCGTCGCCCTTGTCGGTCAGGGCGAAGGGATCGCTCGACCAGGGCTGGCCGTCCACCGGCACCACGTCGGTATGGCCGGAGAGCACCACGCCGCCCTCGACCGCCGGGCCGATGCGGGCCAGCAGGTTGGCCCTGGTGCCGTCGTCGCTGTCGACGCGCCAGTGCTCGACGCCATGGTCGTCGAGCCAGGCCTCGATGAAGGCGATCAGGTCCAGATTGGAGTCGCGGGACACGGTGGGAAAGCCCACCAGTCTCTCGAGGAACTGGGCAGCGGTCATGGTCGGCTCCTGAGTGGGAAAAGGAGCTAGCCTATCATGTAGCGGTACGCCGATAAGGTGGTCGCATGAGTGTCGGTGTTCTTAATTTTGAACGCTCGGGTGTGGGCAATCTATCGTTGAAGCTAGGGTTTGCGATCCAAGGGTTTACTGGCCTAATATTACTTACCTGTACATACTCCATTAGTGCATAGAAGGATAACAATATGTTGAATAAAATCATCGGCCTGAAGAAGGGGCTTCCCACCACGGCGCTTGGCGTGGGTTTGGCACTCAGCGTCGCTGCCGCTGACGTCGCCGCTGCCGAATACAACTGGCGTTTCAGCAACCTGTATAGCCGTGGTACCGCCTTCGGCGAGCTCTACGAGAATCTCGGCGAGAACATCGAGGAGCTCTCTGACGGTGAGATCAACGTCCAGGTGCTCTACTCCGGTGAAGGTGTCGGCACCACCGGCCTGCTGGGGGCGGTCAAGTCCGGCCTGATCACCATGGGCGCGCCGTTCCAATCGATGCATGCAGGTGAGCTGCCGGCCGGTGTGGTCGAGATCGGCCTCCCCGGTGGTACCGCTGACACCGACAAGTTGCAAAGCCTCTTTCATGAACAGGGCTGGGATGAAGTGCTGGAGGAAGCCTACGGCTCCCAGGGCATGGTTTGGCTCGAGCCCTACATCCAGCCGCCGGTATACATTCTGACCAAGGAACCGATCGAGTCGGTCGAAGATTTCGAGGGGCTCAAGATTCGTGCCCCCGGTGCCTACGGCAAATTCCTGCGCAACCTCGGGGCTTCTCCGGTTTCCATGGCCTGGAGTGAGATCTATACCAGCCTGGCCACCGGTGTCATCGATGGCTCCATCGGCAGCAACATGATCGACCACCGCGACGGTAATCATGTCGAGGTCGCCAAGTACATGTACCCGCTGCCGCTGGCCGGTGCCCAGGTGCTGCCGATCGTTGTTAACCGCAACGAGTGGAACAAGCTGCCCGATGAGCTGAAGGATGCGGTACGCGAGGCCACCGAGATCCATGCCGAAGAACAGCTGACCATGTCCAAGCAGTGGGAAAGCGAGGCACTGGAAGAGATGGAAGCCAATGGGCTGCAGTGGAGCCCGGAGCCGAGCGAAGCTGACAAGGAAGCCTGGGCCGAAGCCGGTGCGGCTCTGCGGGAAGAGTACGCGCAACAGGACACGTACAGCGAGCGTCTGATCGAAATCCTGAATGAGTCCGGTTACTGATCACTGATTTCATGACAGGCATCGTGCCTGTGATGGCATCGTCCTTGAAAACAGGCGGGACTCTACGCAGTCCCCCCTGCAATCAACTATCGGTAACGGACTCGCTGCCAATGGAGTTTCTCTGATGCAACTCCCCCATAGATTGGCATCTGTCTCTTGGCTTGATCATTCTAGAAGAAGATGATGTCAAGATGAGGCGGAAAGCACATCGTGCTTTCCGCCTTTTAAATGATTTCGGGAGATCCCTTATGTTCCATACCTTGCTGAGGGGGCTCTGCCACGGTATTGACGTTATTGTCATGCTGACAGGCAAAGCAGCTTCCTACCTGATGCCGGTGCTGGCCGGTATCGTTGTCTTTGAAGTGTTTGCTCGCTATGTGCTCGGCAGCCCTACCATCTGGGCCTACGATCTTTCCCTGTTTCTCTTCGGCTACATCACGGCGCTGGGTGGTGCTTACGCTCAGCAGAAACGGGCGCACATCAATGTCGATATTCTCTACCTGAAGGTCTCGCCCAAGGCCAAGAGCGTCTTCAACCTGCTTGGCTTCGCCCTGGCCATCTTCTTCCTGATCATTATCATGAAGGTATGTACGGGCAAGCTGTTTGAAGCCCTGGAGTTCGATTATCGTCGCCAAAGCGAGTGGGCACCGCCCATGTATCACTTCTGGTTGATGATGATCATCGCCTGCGCATTATTTATTGCACAATTCGTGCGGGATGGATTGAACGATATTTATTACCTGGCGACGGGCACCCCGCTGCTGAAACAAAAGGAGGGGGTCCATCATGGATATTGAACTGCTGACCGGGGTGCTGTTGCTGTGCATCCTGATCTTCTTTGCGCTGGGAGCCGCGGTTGGCCTGGCGTTGGGCGGGATCGCCATGACCATCGGTTACATGACCTGGGGCGAAGGCATTTTCAACGTCATCCCGACGACCCTGGAGTCGACCTTCTTCAGCTTTATCCTGTTGGCGATCCCCTTGTACATCTACATGGGGCAATTGCTGACCAAGTCTGGTATTGGCGATGCCATGTTCAATGCCAGCCAGCTGTTGATCGGCAAGGTACGGGGGTCCCTGGCCATCAGCGTGATCGGGGTCTGCTCGATGATCGGTGCCATGGTCGGCATCATCGGTGCCGGCATCATGACCTCGGGGAGCATCGCGCTGCGCCCCATGCTCGACCGAGGGTACAATCGCCGCCTGGCGCTTGGCGTCATCATGGCCGGGGGCGGTCTGGGGATCCTGATTCCCCCCAGCATTCCCATGATCATGTTTGCCGCCGCGACCCAGAACTCGGTCGGGCGCATGTTCCTGGGCGCCATGATGCCGGCCTTGCTGACGATCGTGTTGTTGATCACCTATGTGGTCATCAGCTGCTGGCTCAACCCTTCCCGCGCCCCCAGGGACAAGGAGCAGTCTGATGCGCCGCAGCCCACGCCGAAGCAGAAGTTCGTGATTCTGCGCGATGGCCTGTCTGCGCTACTGCTGATCTTCGTGGTGCTGGGCAGCATCATTTCCGGCATCGCCACCCCGACCGAGTCGGGCGCCATCGGCGTGTTCGGTGCCATTCTGCTGGCGATACTCTACAAGCGCTTCCGGCCGGCCATGTTCCGCTCCGCCGGGATGCAGACCGCCACCCTGGTCAGCGTGGCCATGTGGATCATCTTCGGTGCCTCGGTATTCAGCAACTTCCACCTGCTGATGGGGGTGCAGAGCATGGTGGCCGATCTCGCCGCCAGCCTGGATCTGCCGCCCATCATGATCATCATCCTGTTCCAGGTGATCATGCTGCTGCTGGGCTTCATCATCGATGAGTTCATCATCGTGCTGATGTGCGCGCCGCTGTTTACGCCCATTGCCGTGTCCATGGGCTACGATCCGATCTGGTTCGGCGTGCTGATGATTCTCAACATATTGATCGCCGTGCAGACGCCGCCCTATGGCTTCGCCTTGTTCTACCTTAAGGGTATAGCGCCGCCCGATGTCGGGATGGGAGAGATCTACCGGTCAGTCACGCCATTCGTTGCAGTGAACCTGCTGGTGCTGATCCTGTGCATGATCTTTCCTGACATCGTGCTCTGGTTGCCCAATACAGTCATGGGATGAGGTGGTGCCATGTTCAATCAGATCCTGATACCCATCGATCTCGCTCATCAGAAGCACCTCGCCAGGCTGCGAGAATCTGCTCGCTTGTTGGTCGGCGGGGGAGGCAGCATCACTCTGCTCTACGTGGACTCGAAAACGGTCCACAAGGAAGCCCTGATGACGCAGCTAGGGGAAAGTCAGTTCGCCGAGCATGAGCGGGAGGCCCAAGCGCAGCTACAGCGCCTTTCCTCGTCGCTGCAGCTGGAGAACGTCACCATGAATGTCGTCATCCGCGAAGGCACCGCTCATGATCAGATACTCGAGCATGCTGACGAGATCGGGGCCGACGCCATCCTGATGATGGCCAGCCGGCCCGGGCTGGCCGACTATTTCATCGGTTCGACCGCCGAGCGCGTGGTCAGGCATGCCGGCTGTTCGGTCTTTGTCATCCGCTGAGTCGTCAATGGAGTGACGCCGCCGGGAGCAGTGGTTTCTTCGCGGCAGCCCCTGTCTCGGTAGTGGTGTTCGTCAGGTGAGGCAACGCATGATACGGCCGTCAGATGCGTCTGGCGGCCGTTTTTTGGTTCCTCACACTTTTCGCGTAATCGACGAGCGCGACCCCATGGTCATTCGGCATCGGCCGCTTCTGGTGGCATGCCTGCTGAGTCGTCATTTGGAGCTCTTAGCCCGCGGTTCTAGGTTGCCGTCGTCGTTCTCGATGCGCTGACAGGTGCGCCGTACTCGTCGAGCCAGGCCACGATGAAGGCGATCAGGTCCAGGTGGGAGTCGCGGGACACGGTGGGGCCCCCCCGTCTCTTTGAGAACTCGGTGGCGGTCATGGTCGGCTCCGAGGCAGGGTGACGTCGCCGCCTGACCTATCACGCCGCCCGGGCCCGAGGGATGGGCCCGGCGGCATCAGAGAGGGCAGGAATAGAGGTGCTTCGTCGCTCAGGTCGAGCGACGCCTAAGCCGCGGCGCGCGCAGCGGCTCGCCGCGCAGCCAGGGGCCCAGCAGCCGCGTCGACAGCGGGATGAAGAGGAACACCATCACCGGGGTCAGCATCAGGGTGCTGGCCAGCACCCTCGGCACCAGCGGCAGCGTGGCCAGGGCGTCGCCGAACAGGATCTGGAAGGCCAGCGAGACCGGGAAGAACGCCAGCCAGATGGCGATGGCCTGCTTCCAGCGCGGCGGCGCGGGGCTGCCGGCTGGCTGGAACCAGCGGTCCAGGCCGGTGGCGCGGTGCTCGTGGGGCGCGTCGAAGAGCCCCTGGCCGCGGGCCAGCCAGGCCCGGCGCGAGGCGGAATGCTCCCAGGTCGCCAGGGTCTCGGCGTCGCGGAAGCGGAAGATGATCTGGTACTCGTCGTCGCCGGGGGGCGGTGCCAGCACGCCGGAGCCGAGGTAGCCGCCGAAGTCGGAGGCCAGTTCGCGGCCTTCCTCGAGCCAGCGCATGAAGTCGCGATAGCGGCCGCTGGCCACGCGGCGCGCCACCATCAGAGTGACGGGATCAGAGGACATGGTGGTTCTCCTGATGAACTCGTTGGCCCGGGTAGGGCCGCCGAAGAAACGGCGGATCGGGTACATCCGCTGCCGGGAGGAATCTTATGTCATTCGGGAAGAAATAGACAGATTGTGTGGCTTTCGGGTCTTGAGCCAGCATGATGGTCTATTTTGGTGCGAGATAGGGGGGCTACTGGAGAACATGCACCATGCCGGTGCCGGTGCCGGCGCGCATCGCCGCATGACAGGGGCATCCGCCGCGGCTCCAGGCCGTGTCCTCCACCTGTCTCATGAGGGAGCCACCATCGCCATGTCAAAAAAACGAGAAAAAGCGAAACCCGGCACGGCCGCACGGCGTATCTATCCACGCAACACCTTCTGCAGCCGTCAACAATGGAGAGAGACATGAACGTCTACTCAACACAAGCGGGAATGGGTTTCGTTGTAGCGATGAGCATGGCACTGGGGGCTTCTTCCGCCTTCGCGAGCATGGAGGCTCCCGAAGAGGTCACGGTCCCGGCAGGCAACACGGTCTTCCTCGAGACCGTCGGGAAGGGCGAAATCACCTACGCGTGTGAAACAAAAGAGGACGGCACCATGGGCTGGATCTTCAAAGGGCCCGATGCCATGCTCATGGACGGCGACGAACAGGTCGGCTCCTACTATGGCCCGCCCGCCACCTGGGAGGCGAGTGATGGATCGAAGATCACTGGTACCCAGCTGGCCACCGCGCCTGGCGGGGACGGGAACATTCCCTTCCAACTCGTCGAGGCGAACCCCGCGATGGGGGAAGGTGCCATGACCGGCGTGACCTACGTCCAGCGTCTCAACACTCAAGGCGGCGTGGCGCCGGATTCAGCTTGCTCGGCAGACAACATGGGAGCAACTGAAATCGTCAACTACCAGGCGGATTACCTTTTCTGGAAAGCAAGCTAGTACCTGGTGAACGGTGAGCACCGCGACGCCCCCGCCCGAGCCGGGTAGGGGCGTCGCTTGCCGGGCATTTGTGACCCTGAATCCACGCAACAAGTGCAGCACCTGCGGTATCCAGGCCTCCCGAGGATTCCCCCGGAAACACCCGCGCCGGTGTCCGATAACCGAGCCGTTATCGAGGCCGGCGAAAGCCGAGCCATTGCCCAGCGTGGTGGTCTGGACCGTTCCCCGACGCGTCTTCCACCAGCGGATCATGGCCGCTGGCGTCATGCGACCGATGGCCGGCAGATGGCCAGTGGCCCCCAACCCGCCAGACCGCCAATGAGGAATGCCTGGTGACTCACTCCCGCTCGCTTCTCGTCGCCCGCAGCAGCACCCGGTCCATGCCTCTGGTGCTCAGCACCCGCTTCAGCGCGGCGAACAGGTGGGTGGGGACGGTCACGGCGTAGCGGGGCTTGGGGCGCCAGTGTTCGAGGGCGTGAATCAGCTTGTCGACGACCGCCTCGGGGCCGAGGGTGAAGGCCCCCTTGCCGTCCTCGCTGGAAAGGCGTGCCTCGACCTTCACGTAGGTGTCGGCGTGGGCGCTGTGGGCGGCGTCGATGTTGGCCCGGTAGGCGCGATAGGCGTTCTCGCGGAAGCGGCTGGCGATGGGCCCAGGCTGGATCAGGCTGACATGGATGCCGCTGCCGGTGAGCTCCTGGCGCAGCGTGTCGGCTAGGCCCTCGAGGGCGAACTTGGAGCAGACATAGGCGCCGCGATAGGGCAGGGCGGCGAAGCCCAGCACCGAGCTGTTGTGCACGACGCGCCCGTGGCCCTGGGCGCGCATCATCGGCAGCACTCGAGTGGTGAGCTCGTGGGTGCCGAGCAGGTTGGTCTCGAGCTGTTCGCGCAGCACGTCCCGGCTCAGGTCCTCCACCGCGCCGGGCTGGCCGTAGGCGCCGTTGTTGAACAGCGCCGTCAAGCGTCCGCCGGTGCGCTCGCGCACCGCGTCCACCGCGGCCGCGATCGAGGCGCTGTCGGCCAGATCCAGCCGCAGCGCCTCCAGGCCCTCCTCCTCGAGGCGCGAGACGTCCTCGGCGGCTCTTGCTGTCGCGAAGACCCGCCAGCCGCGCCTGGCCATGGCATGGGCAGTGGCATGGCCGATCCCGCTGGAACAGCCGGTGATCAGCAGGCTACGCGTCGTCTCTTGGCCTTCCGGCATCCTCGTGTCTCCTTCCCTTTCATGTGTCTCTTGATCGCTAGCCGCTGACCAGCCGCGCCTGGCTGGTGCCGTTGCCCAGCGGCTCGACGCGGATCTGCACCGGGATGCGTTCGTGCATCTCCTGCACGTGGGAGATCACCCCCACTCGGCGGCCCAGCGCCTGCAGGCCGTCCAGGGCCTCCATGGCCAGCGCCAGCGACTGCGGGTCGAGGCTGCCGAAGCCCTCATCGATGAACAGCGATTCGATGGTGAGCTCGCCGGAGGCCATGGAGGCCAGCCCCAGCGCCAGGGCCAGCGAGACCAGGAAGGTCTCGCCGCCGGACAGCGAGTGCACCGAGCGGCGCTCGTCGCCCATGTCGTGGTCGACCACCAGCAGCCCGAGCTCGCTGCCGCCGCGCACCAGCCGGTAGCGCCGCGACAGCCCGCCGAGGTGCGCGTTGGCATGCTCCAGCAGCTGCTCCAGGTTGTAGGCCTGGGCGATGCGCCGGAACGCCTTGCCGTCGGCGGAGCCGATCAACTCGCTGATGCGGCCCCAGCGACGATGCTCGGCCCGCGCCGCCTCGAGCTCGGTCTGGGCGTCCTGCTGGCGCTGGCGCCGGCGGTCGTCGTCGTGCAGGGCGTGGGTGGCCTCGTCGCGCTGCTGCTGGGCGGCGTTAAGCCGTGGGGTGAGGGCCTCGCGCTCTTCACCCAGGGCCTCGCGGCGACGGGCGATCTCGGCCTCGGCGGGGGCGTCGAGCAGCGCCGGCTCGCCGTCGTCGGCCTCGACCAGCGCCTGTTCGCGACGATGATCGATCAGCGCCTGGCGGCGTTCCTTGAGGGCGGCGGCGGCCTGCTGGCGGGCCTGGTCGGCGTCTTCCAGCTGCCGCCGCTGGCGCTCGGCCTCGTCGTCGGACTGGGACAGCAGCCGGGCGAGGGTGGCGTCGTCCAGCTCGGGATGTGCCTGCCGCCACTCGGCCAGCTCGGCGTCGAGGGCGTCGCGCTCGCGGTGGAGCGCCTCGAGCCGTTCGGCCTCGTGAGCGGCCTGCTGGGCGAGGCGCTGATGTTCGGTCTGCGCCGCGTGATGTGCCGCCTGGGCGGTGTCCCGGCCCCGGCGGGCGCTCTCCTGGCGGGCGTCGAGATGCTGCTGCCAGGCGTCCGGCGAGGCGTGATTGCCGAGTCGGGCGCTCAGGTCGGCGGCCAGGGCCTCGCGGGCCTGACGCAGCGGCGGCAGCCGCTCGGCCAGCCCGGCGAGTTCCTGTTCGAGCTCGCTCTGCTGGGAGCCGAGCCGGGCGAGCTCGATCTCGTCCTGATGCAGTGCCTGGTTCAGCGGGGCGAGTTCGGCCTCGGCCTGGGACAGCTCGTCGAGGATGCGCCGTTGCTCGTCCCGCTGGGCCTCGCAGGCCTGCCGCTGACGGCCCAGCCAGGCCTCGCGCTCCTCGGCGGCGATGGCGGAAAGCTCCGGCTGCAGCGGTTGCGCGTCCAGCGTGCGCTGCGCCTCGGCGCGCTGCCGGTCGGCGCTGCCGAGGTCTTCGCGCTGCTGGGTCACCGAGGCCTTCAGGGCGCGGTATTCGCCCTCGATGTCATGGCGCCGCTGGTAGGCCCGGTCGCGCTGGTCCTGCGCCTGCGTCAGCTGGCGATCCTCTTCCGCCTGCTGGGCGGCGAGCTGGGCGGCCTCCGGCGAGGCAGGCGGCCGGTGGCGCCAGGGATGCTCGAGCCCGCCGCACACCGGGCAGGGCTCGCCGTTCGCGAGGCCCTCGCGCAGGCGGGCCACGCTCTCGCTGCGCACGGCGCGGCTGCGCTCGACGAAGGCCTGAATGCTCGTGAGGTGTCGCTCGGCGTCGTCGAGGCGCTGCCGGGCGGCCTGGCCCTGGCCGAGCAGCGCCTCGAGTCGCTGCTCGCTGTCCGCCAAGCGCCTCTTCAGCGTCTGATGGGCCTGCTCGGCGCGGCAGGCGTCCTGCCAGCGGCCGTGAAGCTCGCCCAGTTCGAGCCGGCGCTGGGCCGCCGCATCGTGGGCCCGTTGGGCGGTCTGTCGGGCGCTGTCCAGGCCGTCATGGTCGCCGATCAGGCGCTCGAGGGCGGCGTGCCAGCGGTCGCGCTGCTCGCGTCGCCGGGCGTGGGTCGCGTCGGCCTGGCGCCGCTGCTCGGCGAGGGCGGCGGCGCGTCGACGGCGCTCCTCATGGGTGCGCTCGAGCTCCGCCAGCTGCTGGTCCTGGGTCGCGAGGCGCTGGGCCAGCTCGCGTGCCTCGCGTAGCGCGGGCTCGGCCTGGCGGCGTGCCTCGCCGTCTTCGACGAGCGTGCGTTCGGCGGCCTCGCTGGCGAGCCTGGCCTTTTCCTGCGCACGCTCGGCGTCGGTAAGCGTTCGCCGCGTTTGCCGGTGGCTGGCCTCCAGGGCCTCGAGTTCGCCGGGCAGCGCGGCCTGGCGCGTCAGCTGATGACGCCGGGGCAGGATCACCCGCCGCCAGGCCTGATCCTGCCGGGCGGAGGCGAGCGCACTCCAGGCGTCCTCGGCCGTGTCCAGATCGTGCTGGCCGCGCTGGAAGCTGGCGTTCAGTTGATCATCCTGTTCATGCCATCGCTGCCTGGCCTGAAGCGAGGCCGAGTGCGCCTGCAGGTCGGTAAGCGCTCGCTGGGTGGTCTCGGCGGCGCGTTCGAGCTCGGCGCGGGCCTCGGCCTCGGCGGGCAGGTCGTCGGCGAGCCGGGCCTCGATCTTCTCCACGGCCTTCCTGGCCTCGCTGGCGCGGCGGTAGGCGGCCATGGAGATGGCGGAGTATTCGCTGGTGCCGGTCAGCCGCTCCAGCAGGTCGCTGCGCTCGTTGTCGTCGGCCTTGAGGAAGGCGGCGAACTCGCTCTGGGCCAGCAGCACGGCGCGGGTGAACTGCTCGAAGGTCAGGCCCAGGCACTCCGGCAGCAGGCGGTCGAACTCGCGCTTCTGGTTGGTCAGCAGGCGGTCGTCGTCGAGGTCGCGCAGCGACTGGTCGACCGCCTGCAGGCGGCCGCTGGCCTTCTCGCGGGCGCGGCGCACGGCCCAGCGGGCTCGGTAGCGGCGGCCGTCGCGGCCGAGGAAGTCGACCTCGGCGAAGCCGCTGGCCGTGCCGCGGCGCAGCAGGGTACGCGGGTCGGCGGTGTTGAGGGTGGCATCGCCGACGTCGGGCAGCGGCGCCTCCCGGCCGGGGGCCTGGCGCAGCCGTGGCGTGCCGCCGTAGAGCGCCAGGCACAGGGCATCGAGCAGGGTGCTCTTGCCGGCACCGGTGGGGCCGGTGATGGCGAACAGCCCGGCATCGCTGAGCGGCGCCGCGGTGAAGTCGAGCGCAAGCGGCCCGGGAATCGAGGCCAGGTTGGCCAGGCGCAGAGCGAGGATCTTCATGCGGAGTCCTCCTCGCCGGCGTCCAGCACGTCCTGACGCAGCCGGTCGAAGTCGGCCAGGATGTCGTCGTCCGGCGGTTCGCCCCAGCGGCCCTGCCAGGTGCGCTCGAACAGCCGGCGGGGGCCTAGGGTCTCGAGGTCGACGCGCTCGGGGGCGTGCTCGGCCGCGACCTTGGGCAGGCGGCGCTCGAGGCGCAGCAGGCGCAGCGGCTTGCCCTCGAGGGCGGCATCGACCCGGGCGCGCAGGTCGGGCATCGGCGCCTCCAGCTCGACGCGCAGCTCCAGCCAGGGCCAGCGTTCTCTCGGCAGATCGGCATCGAGCTCCAGCGCCTCCAGCTCGGCCAGCACGGCGTCGAGCGGCGCGGGGCCGAGCCGATGCATGGCCACCGGGCGCGGCACGGGCAGGGACTCGACCCCGGCCAGCCGCTCGCCGTCGAGGGTCGCCTCGACCACCTGGTGGGCGTAGTTGAGCTCGCTGAAGTCCAGCGGCAAGGGGCTGCCGCTGTAGCGGATGCGCGCCTCGCCGACCCTTTGTGCGCGATGCAGGTGGCCCAGCGCCACGTAGGCGATGTCGTCGGGGAACAGGGCGGCGGAGATCGACTCTTCGCCGCCGATCACGATCGGCCGTTCGCTGGCCTCGGAGACGGCGGCGCCGTGCAGGTGGGCGTGGCTCATGGCGACCAGCGCCTGGCCGTCGTCGCGGCGCTCGCGGGCGGCGTCGATCAGCTCGCGATGGACGCGGTTGATGCCGGCGACGTAGTCGTTGGGCGCGTCCTCACTGTTCCCGGTTTCGTCGTCACGAGCCATCTGGCCGGTGACCTCGGCGGGGCGCAGGAAGGGCAGCGCCAGGCACCAGGCGCGGGTCTCGCCGGCCGCGTCGGTGAGCGGCACCAGCAGGCGCTCGGCGTCGAGTCGGCCGTCGTCGAGCCAGCGTACCCGGCCCCGGGCGTGGGTGCGCAGGCGCTGCATCAGCGGGGCGGGCAGCTCGATGCGGTTGCCGCTGTCGTGGTTGCCGGCGATCAGCACGATGTCGAGCCCGGGCAGCCGCTCGTGGGCGCCGACGATGAAGTCGAAGAGCAGTTCCTGGGCGCGCAGCGAGGGATTGACCACGTCGAAGATGTCGCCGGCCACCAGCAGGGCGTCGGCCTCGCGTTCGACCAGGGTCTCGAGCAGCCAGCTCAGGAAGGCGCGGTGCTCCTCATGGCGTTCCTGGCCGTGGAAGCTCTGGCCCAGGTGCCAGTCGGCGGTGTGGATCAGTCTCAGCATGGCGTCCCCGGTGTTCCGTCACACGGTCGAAAAGGCCTAGTCTAACCCGAGCGCCGACGACACATCAGGGAGCGCCTTGAGCGATCGGTGGCTTCCCGATATCCACCCGGTGCGGGGCTGATCCGGCGACAGGTCTGCGAGGGGCGCTATGAACCCATCCTTGGGCGCTACTTTGGCCATCCCTGGCCAAAAACCCCCTCTGCGACCTGTCCCCAGCGCCCCGCGTGATGTCCACTTTGATATTCCGAGTTTTTCGATGATCGAACTGCACGACTGGAACCTTTCCCCCACCGAGGCCATCGCGCTGCAGCGGCGCCTGGCCGGGCGAGTGGAGCGCGAGGATCGCCTGGAGGCGGTGAGCCGCATCGCCGGCGTGGATATCGGCTTCGAGCAGGGGGGCGAGATCACCCGCGCCGCGGTGGTGGTGCTGGCCTGGCCGCCGACGGGCGAGGGCGCCTTCGAGGTGGTCGAGCAGTCGCTACACCGCGAGCCGACGCGCATGCCCTACGTGCCGGGGCTGCTGTCGTTTCGCGAGGTGCCGGCGGCGCTCGCGGCCTTCGAGAGGCTCGTCACCCGGCCGCAGCTGGTGATGGTCGACGGCCAGGGCATCGCCCATCCACGCCGGCTGGGCGTGGCCAGCCACCTGGGGCTGTGGCTCGATCTGCCGACCATCGGCGTGGCCAAGAAACGGCTGTGCGGTCGCCACGACGAGCCGGGGCCGGAGCGGGGCGACGGCACGCCGCTGGTCGACAAGGGCCCCGACGGCGAGGAGACGATCGGCACGGTGCTGCGCTCGCGGCGGGGCGTGAAGCCGGTGTTCGTCTCGCCGGGGCATCGGCTGTCGCTGGCCTCGGCGCTCGACTGGACGCTGGCCTGCCTGGGGCGCACCAAGCTGCCGGAGCCGACGCGGCTGGCCGACCGGCTGGCCTCGAGGCGGGATCAGACACGGCGCTGAGCTTGCCATCCCTGGCCGGGCAGCCGACCATGGCGCCCCTTCCTTCTCTATCTGGATGCCCGACATGAGCGCTTCTGCCCCCAGCCCCCTTGCGGCCACCCGTGCCTGGGTCGAGACCTTCGTGGTCGGCCTCGAGGTGTGCCCCTTCGCCGGCCGCGAGGTGGCCCGCGACAGCATCCGCTACGTCGAGGTGGATGCCACCGATCCCGCGGCCGCGCTGATGAGGCTGATGGAGGAGTGCTGGCACCTCGACGAGCACGCCGGAACCGAGACCACGCTGATGGTGCTGAGCGAGGGGCTGGCGGACTTCGACGACTACCTGGATGCGCTGGGCATGGCCGAGGCGCTGCTGGAGGAGCAGGGCTACGAGGGCGTCTATCAGATCGCGAGCTTCCACCCGGACTATGAGTTCGAGGGCGAGGCCGAGGATTCGCCGCGCAACTTCACCAATCGCTCGCCCTGGCCGATGTGGCACCTGATCCGCGAGGCCGGGCTGGAGCGAGCGCTGGCTCACTACCCGGACCCCGAGGCCATCCCGGAGCGCAACGCGGCGCTGATGGAGCGCAGGGGGCACGACGCGCTGGCCGCCTCGCTGGCGGCGCTGCGCGGGGCATCGGGGCAGGGCTAGCTCCGATGCCCGTCGCGCTAGCCGCGCCTCAGACCACGTCCAGCGGTTCCTTGGCGAACGGGGCCGGGAATTCGGCCTCCAGGCGGTCTATGGCCTGGTCGTCGAGGGTGGCCTGGAGCACGGCGGCGTTGTCGCGGACGTGGTCGGGGTGGACGGCCTTGGGCGTGGCGATCAGGTCGCGCAGGCCGTCGACCGGGCGGATCGCCCAGGCCAGCAGCAGCTGGGCCGGCGTCAGGCCCTGCTCGGCGGCCAGGGCGTTGACCACCTGATTGCTGAGCGGGTCCTGCTGCAGTCGGCCGGCACGGGCCAGCGGGCAGTAGCCCATCAGCGGCATGCCCTGCTGGCGCTGCCAGGGACGCAGGGCGTGCTCGATGCCGCGCGAGCCCAGATGGTAGAGCACCTGGTTGACGGCGCAGTCGCTGCCGCCGGGGCGTGCGTAGAGGGTCTCCATGTCGTCGACGTCGAAGTTGGAGACGCCGAAGCGGCGGATCTTGCCGGCCTCGCGCAGCCGCTCGAAGGCCTCCAGGGTCTCGTCGATGGGGATGCCGCCGGGCCAGTGCAGCAGGTAGAGATCCAGGTGGTCGGTGCCCAGGCGCTCGAGGGTCGCCTCGCAGGCGGCGATGGCCGTGTCGCGGCCGGCGTTCCAGGGATAGACCTTGGAGACCAGGAAGGCCTCGTCGCGACGCCCGGCCAGGGCCTCGCCGACGACCTTCTCGGCGCCGCCGTCGGCGTACATCTCGGCGGTGTCGATCAGCGTCATGCCCAGGTCCAGGCCCAGCTGCAGGGCGCGGACCTCGTCGGCGCGGGAAGCGGGGCCTTCGCCCATGAACCAGGTGCCCTGACCGATGGCGGGCAGTTCCACGGCCGGCGCGTGAGCGGTGGCCGGCAGGGTGACGCGAGCGGGTTGTGTCATGGCGCTTCCTATCTTTTTTGTGCTGAAGACTCGCGTCCAGTCTGGAGATGCCGATCCCGCGGCGCAATCCGCCCTTGTGACACGGTGCTATCGTCCCCATGGTCTATCGTGTAGAGACGGAAATTCCGACCATCCAAGCGCAAGGAGTCGACATGAGCATCCAGAAGAACGGCAGCGCCGTCTGGCAGGGCGGCCTCAAGGACGGCAAGGGCACGGTATCCACCCAGAGCGGCACGCTGACCGAGGCGCCGTACAGCTTCGCCAAGCGCTTCGAGGACGAGTCCGGCGCCAACCCCGAGGAGCTGATCGGCGCCGCCCATGCCAGCTGCTACTCCATGGCGCTGTCGATGATCCTCGGCGAGGCGGGCTACACGCCGGATCGCATCGCCAGCCGCGCCACCGTCACCCTGGCGCCGGACGACAGCGGCTTCAGCATCAGCGCCGTGCATCTCGAGACCCGCGCCAGCGTGCCGGGCGCCGACGAGGCGGCCTTCCAGGACGCGGCCGAGAAGGCCAAGGCCGGCTGCCCGGTGTCGAAGCTGTTCAATGCCGAGATCACCCTGGACGCCAAGCTGGACTGAGGCGCCCGGCGCGATCCACCGAACCATAGACGCCAGTCAGCGAGGCCACCTTCGGGTGGCCTCGCGTCGTTTGGGCACCAGCCGAGCTGGCGGGGGAGATCAGCGCGCCCGGCGGGCGGCGTCCACCAGGGCGCGGATCAGCCGCTGCTGGGGGCGATTGAAGATCAGCCACTCCGGATGCCACTGCACGCCGATCAGGAAGTCGTGCTCGCGGGACTCGATGGCCTGCACCAGGCCGTCGCGGTCGCGGGCGACGATCTCGATGCCCTGGCCCGTCTCCTGCACCGCCTGGTGGTGCAGGCTGTTGATGCGACACCAGGTCACGCGGAGGATGCGGTAGAGCCGGCTGTCGCCGACGATGTCCACTGTCTTGCGCGGCAGCACGGTGCGCCGTCGCTTGAGCCCCTCGTTGGTGGTGTAGATGTCCGGGTCCAGGGTCCCGCCCTGGTGCACGTTGATCAGCTGGGCGCCGCGGCAGATGCCGAGCACCGGGGTGTCGGCGGGAATGAAGCGCTCGAGCAGCGCCAGCTCGAGCCGGTCGCGTTCGGGATCGACGCGCACGTCGAGCTGGATCTCGCCGCCGTAGTGGTGGGCCTCGATGTCGTCGCCGCCGCCGATGATCAGGCCATCGAGCGTCTCGGGCCGCGGGCGCGAGGGCGACAGCCGCAGCGGGCGGCCGCCGTGACGCCACACGGCGAACCAGTCGAACCACCAGGCGATGCGGCTCTTGCGGTCGGAGGTGGTGATGCCGATCAGCGGGCGCTGGCTCTGCCTCATGACTGCCCGAGCCTCCGGCGCAGCGATTGCCACAGCCGTACCGGCCAGGCCGGGCGGTGGCGGGCCAGATACTGGGCACCACGCTCGGCCAGCGTCTCCGGCGAGGCGGCCAGCGCCTCCACCTCGAGCCAGCGGTTCCACTCCTGGACGGCGCCCCAGCCGGACTCGGAGAGCTGGGCGTTGGGCAGCCGATAGTGATAGGTCGGCCGCGGCTTGACCAGGTGATCGCCGAGCAGCTCGTGGGGATGCTCGGGATGCAGGTGGGCGAACAGCGGCAGCAGGTCGAGCTCGCGATTGCGGGTCGGGTTGTACTCGAGATAGTCGTCGATCAGCGTCTCGAGGTCCGGTGCGTAGTCGGGATCGAGCACCTTGAGCGCATAGGGCCGCGGGAAGGGGTTGGCGTGGGGCAGCACTTCCCGGGTGATGTCGACCCGGATCTGCTCGCGCAGCCAGCGGGCGCTGAGCAGATAGGCGCGCAGATGGGCCAGCAGGCTCTCGACGTTAAGGCCCGGCGCCTCGGGATTGAGGTGCAGGCCGAAGCCGTAGAGCAGGCTGGCCTCGGTGCCCTTGGCGCCGCGCTGGCGCAGCGCCTCGAACAGCGCATCGAGCTGGTCGAGCTCGTCCCAGGGCACCGGCGGGCAGACGATCTCGGTGGGCACCAGGCCCGTGACCACATCGCCGATCAGCTCCCGGGTGCGCCGGTGGAACTCCTGGCGCATGCGCTCCCATTCGCTGTCCTTGCAGGCCTCGGGGTCGACGCGCTCGGCGTCCGGGTGGGCGTACTGGGTGTCCAGCTCGATGCCGAACTCGCCCCAGCGGGTGTCGGTGACCTTCAGGCGATGGGGGCTCAGCACCTCGACCTCGCCGCCGAACAGCTCCTTGACCAGGTCGGCGGTGTCTCGCGGCGGCAGGCCGGCGAACTCGATTTCGACTCCGACCCGGCGGGGCCTTCCCTCGGCATTGTCGGGTACGGGTGGCGGTTGCGGCGTCATGACGGCATCCTGTGTGACGGTATCGGCAGCCTAACATTGCTGCCAGGGATTCTGATATTGCGGTCACCCAACGTACGGAGACTCACGTTGCCACGCGCGCCTCGCCACTTTTCGTTCGCCCTGCGGGGCCTGCTGCTGCTCTCGCTGCTTCTTCTGCCGCTGATGGCGGCCGCCCAGTCGCTGCCGATCTCTGCCCTGGGCGGGGGCCAGGAGCAGGGCAGCGAACAGGAGCCCGATCCCGAGGCCCTGCAGCAGGCGCTCGATCGCATCATCACCACGCTGGAAGACGAGAACCGGCGCGACCAGCTGCTGCAGAGCCTGGAGTCGCTGCGCACCGCCAACAGCGAGGTGGCCGAGGAGGAAGGCATCGCCGGGCAGCAGGGGCTGCTGGGGGCGCTGGCCGACACCTTCAACGAGCTGGGCGAGCAGGCCGAGTCCGGCCGCTCGCCGTTCAACGACTGGCAGCGCCAGTTCCGCGAGGGCTGGACGGACTTCACCGAGCTGGTGGTGCGCACCGGCGACGGCGCGCTGCTCAACTTCGTGGTCGAGATGGCGGTGCTGGTCGGCATCTGGACCGGCCTGCTGGTGATCCTGATCGCGCTGGGGCGGCGGCTGGCGCAGCGGCGCGGCTGGCCGCTGGACCTGCCCCGCGAGCCCAAGGGGGCGCTGCTGGCGATCCACTTCCTGCGCCGCCTGCTGCCCTGGGGGCTGGCCTTCGTGCTGGCGCTGGGCGTGGCCCAGCTGGTGCCGGAGAGCGCCGGGCGCACCGGGGCGCTGGTGATCGCCTACATCTCGCTGTGCGGACGCACCCTGTCGGTGGTGGTGGAGACGGTGATCTCGGTGTTCACCCGCGGCCATCGCTTCGTGGCCGTGCAGATCCTCCAGCATCAGGCGCTGCGCCCGCTGTTCGTGATCGGCGCGCTGATCGCCCTGGGCGATGCGCTGAACTCCACGCGCATCACCGTGTCGCTCGGCCTCGACCTGGCCAACCTGCTGTCGGTGATCGCCAACGTGCTAGCGGCCTTGCTCAGCGGGCGCTTCGTGATCCGCTTCAAGCGCCCGATCACGCATCTGATCCGCAACCGCTCCTACAAGCACCGCCGCGACAGCAGCAGCGCCGCCGACATGGCCCGCACCGTGGGCGGGCTGTGGCACATTCCCGCCCTGTTGCTGGTGGGCGGCTCGTTGGTGGCGATCTTCGTCACCGGCGGCGACGTGGCCACGGCGCTGGCGCGCTCCATCGTCTCGGCGTCGCTGCTGGTGCTGACCCTGGTGGTGGCCGGGCTGATCCGCCGCCACTCCGAGCGCCGCACCAAGCGCCGCTTCCGTCGCGAGTATCGCCGCCGCCTGGAGCGCTTCGGCTACACCCTGGCCCACGTCGTCGCCTGGATCACCTTCGCCGAGCTGTTCCTGCAGGTGTGGGGCGGTTCGCTGATCGGCATCGGCCAGCAGGGCGTGGCCAGCGTGCGCATCGGCCAGGCGCTGCTCGGCATCGGCTTCACCGTGCTGCTGGCCTGGCTGGCCTGGATCTTCGCCGACACCGCCATCCAGCGGGCGCTGGCCTCCTCGGCGCGGGCCCGCGGACGGCGGGTCAACCAGGCCCGCGCCCAGACCATCACGCCGATGATCCGCAACATCATCTTCGCCACCATCGTGATCATCGCCTCCATCGTCGGGCTGGCCAACCTGGGCGTGAACGTCACGCCGCTGCTGGCCGGTGCCGGTGTGATCGGCCTGGCGATCGGCTTCGGCGCCCAGACCCTGGTGCAGGACCTGATCACCGGCATCTTCATCCTCATCGAGGACTCGCTGGCGGTGGAGGACTTCGTGCAGATCAACGGCCACATGGGCACCGTCGAGGGGCTGACGCTGCGCACCGTGAAGCTGCGCGACCTGGACGGCATCGTGCACATCATCACCTTCAGCCGCATCGACTCGATCCACAACATGTCGCGCCAGTTCGGCATCGCGCTGATGAAGATCCGCATTCCCTACGACATGAAGATCGACGACGCCATCTCGCTGATGCAGGAGACCGCCCAGTCGCTGCGCCAGGACCCGATGATGCGCCACTACATCTGGTCGCCGCTGGAGATGCAGGGCATCCACGCCTTCGAGGACGGCTGCCCGCTGTTGCGCATGCGTTTCCGCACCGCGCCGGAGATGCAGTGGGACGTGGCGCGCGCCTTCAACCTGCTGCTCAAGCGGCGCATGGAAGAGCAGGGCGTGGACCTGGGCGTGCCGCGCCTGAGCGTCAGCATGGAAGGGCATGGCGGCGGTCGGCTGGACGGCAGCGCCGACTGGGGCGAGCAGCACGATGCCGCCGGGCGCGAGCCCGGCGAGGCCGGCGTCGCCGATCCCCATCGCCAGACCAGCGCCAGCGGCGGCTCGCCCGATCCGGGCTAGGGCCCTCGCGGCCTCCGCTGCTCGAAGCGCGAGCCCGGCAAGGCCGGCGGTGTGCTAGCGTAAAGCCGGACGCCTCGGCCACGGCAGGCGCGCCGACGCGTGAGGCAGCCATGGGGCATCGGCGGCTGGCACCCGATCCTGATGCCAGGAGGAGAACATCATGCGAACGCTGATCCAGACATTGCTGGCGCCGGTGGTGTGGGTGGCCGACAAGCTCGGCACCCGCCGCGAGGTCGCCCGGGACGAGGCACAGCAGGCCGAGGTGGACGAGGCCTGCGAGGCGCTGGCGCTCTACCAGTTCTGGAGCGAGCCCGAGTGCATCCGCGTGCGCCGCGAGATCACCCGCCTGGGGCTCTCGATCGAGACCCGCGACGCCCGCCTCGACCCCGAACACGGCCAGACGCTGAAGGAGCAGGGCGGCAAGCTCCAGGTGCCGTGCCTCTACATCCGCGAGGCCTCCGGCGAGGAGCGCTGGCTCTATAACGCCCAGCGCATCATCGATTATCTGAGACGCCACTTCGGGGAGTAGGGCGGCGTGTTATCAGATGCGCCCAGCTTCAGCCTCTGTGCCCGCCACGGCTTGGCGTAGATCCTCAGCTAAATTAGTGGCAGGCTGAGGGTAAGGGCGTGATAGATGGAAGGCACGATGATCGGTCTCATTACACCCGATTTTCACTAATATTCATGAAAATCAGCGGGTTGAGCGAATCAGGCGCGCCGGATAACACGGATGAATGTGCCGGCGCGTGCAAGTCGTCAAACGTGCCGGCTATCTAATACCTGTTATAACTTGGTGATCGATGAGTAAGCTCTCAAAAGATGAAAAACGATCTATCGCCATGGCTGTGGTGGCTGGGATTGCTGGGTATGTAGTTTCAATGTTTACGTGTGAGGATGTGTTTCCTCGGTTCGGTGCGGTAATCGTTTGCGTTGGCGTTTTCTTTGCGACTCGTGGCTTTACATTGCGTATGGACACATTCGAGCCAGTCGCAGAGGAGATGAAAAGAAAGATCATTGATGACGGTCTTCATCTGCTCGAGAGTAGGCGAGGCGAAATATCAGACGAGAAGGTAGATGAGTCGAAAGCTGATTTCTTGAGGCAGGCAAAGAAAATAGACAATGAGGCTCGAAGAAAGATATATCGACTGAAATTGCGACTTCTCCGAGTCGAAAGCTCAATCGTTATAGTCGGGACGTTAATCTGGGCATTTGGCGACTGGATGATATATGGCGGATACCTTTTGTGTACGCAGTAGAATATAACTAGTCAAATCAAACCGCGGGTCTTGATTGCTGCATGTTCGAAAATTTACGCCGATATGCTTGTCGTTAAAACATGAGGGATCCAATGAAAGTTCTTTTGGTCGAGCTTGAGGGCGAGCAAATTCGAAAGGCCAAGGAAGCCAATGGTGCCCGCAAGAAAATTACTCATGCGGTCGTTTGCGGAGAATATGGTCAAATCTTTGGTACCGAGAAGCAGTGCAGGAAATACTATTCTGCATGGAGTAAAATATTTCCAAAGTTGTTCGGTGGCGGGAAGGAGGTCAAGGGATACGAGCCAGTCAGCTACGAGTCCACATTTGACCTTGTTAATGTCTTGATCGCGGCTCACGATTCCATTGGGAAGAAATCGGAGTCGCCTCGGGAATTGAGCACGCTGAACCCGAAACGGCCAAGAAAAAAGGGGCTTCTTGCGAGGTTGTTCGGAAAATGAGTTTTTGCTGGCGCTGCATTGCTAGGCAGCAATGCCGACTCATATTATAACACAGCGCTCAATGTGACTGGGTTCCGCTTCCTTCCACCCAGCACGTTAGCTCAGCATTATCAGCCCCAATTCTTCGAGGCTGATAACGGCCAGCACTGAATGCCGCTCTAAAGCGTCTCCTCCAGCAGCGTCAGCAGCCGCTTGTAGTGCAGCTCGTCGGCCTCCGTGTTGTATGAGGGTGCGTCCTTGGCGGTGAAGCCGTGCGCGGCGCCTCGGTAGAGCTCGGTGGTGAAGTGCACGCCGGCGCTGGCCAGGGCCTCGTCCAGGCGGGTGATCTGGTCGGCGGGCAGCAGCTCGTCCTTGTCGGCGTGGCCGAAGTAGACGCGGCCTGCGATGTTTCCTACCACGTTTATCGGCGCGTGCTCGTCGTCGGCCTTCGCCAGGTTGGCGGAGTGGAAGCCGGCCGCGGCGGCGATGCGCTCGGGGTGTTCCGCCGCCATGCGCAGCGCGAAGGCGCCGGTGAGGCAGTAGCCCACCACGGCGACCTTGCCTTCGGCGAATTCCGGCGCGGCGTCGAGGCCCGCGAGCCAGGCGGCGAAGTCGCGGGACTGCGCCTCGGGCGTCAGCTGGCCGGCGTAGCCGACCAGCGTCGGGCGCACGTCCGGGTCGCGGAACGACTGGCCCGCCGGCACGATCTCGCCGGCCGCGTCACGGTAGTAGATGTTGGGCATCAGCACGGCGTAGCCGGCGTCGGCGATGCGCTGGGCCTTCTCGCGATAGCAGGGGCGCAGGCCGCCGATATCGGTGAGCAGCACCACGGCCGGCAGCGGGCCGTCGGCGTTCTCGGGCGTGAAGACATGGGCGTCGATGGTGCCGTCGGCGGCGGGAAGGTCGAGGGCGCGGGACATGAGGGCTCCCTGGGTCGATTGAGGATGTCGCAGCGTCGGAGACGCGTACCTACCGAGACGCGACTCGGTTGCGGAAGTTCCTTTGAATCAGCCGGTTACTGCCCGCCGCCGATGGTCAGCCGCAGCGCCTGTAGGCCGCCGAGCTCGAGGCGGGTCTCCTCGGAAAACAGCGGGTGGCCGTGCACGGTCAGGTCGATGCCGGCGGCCGCGCCACGGTAGTGCACGTCGGCGGTGACCTCGGCCTCGGTGCCGAGCGGTGCCAGCACATCGTAGCTGACGCCATCCACTTCCACGGCGGTGAGGCCCATGTCGGTCAGCGTCTGGGTCACGTGTTTCTTCACGGCCATGCCGTAGGTGACGTAGAGCCCGCCGTAGGCCAGCGCGGCGATCACGATCAGGGAGAGAAGTCGGCCCATGGCGGGTTCCTCGTGTGGCGTGGGGTCAGATATGGGACCGGCGGCGCTGCCAGCCGCCCTCGCGAATCACGGGGCAGCCGGCGACGTCGCGATTGTAGAGATACAGCCAGGCCGGGCCGAAGGCGGTCGCGTGCACGACCCGGTCGTAGGTGCCGCTCGCCGGCTGGTGCACGCGGTAGTCCTCGAGCACGTCGAGCTCCTTGAGCCCCGCGACATCGACGCGGAACACCTCGATCTCGACGCCCATCGAGCGTTCGAGTCGGGCGCCGGGGTAGGGGCCGAGGTCGAACAGGGTGACGTCGGTGAGCACGTCCGCGCCCACGAACTCGGCGCCGTTCAGCCAGTGGTGATTGCGCAGGCCGCGTTTCAGGGTGCCGTAGACGGCGACCAGGGGCGTGCGCTCGATGGCGATGGCGGGGCTGTGCATAGGGCTGTCCCTTCTGCATTCGGCGGTCGGACAGTCTACCAAAACGCCCCGCACGATGGCGGGGCGTTGGTGCCTCACGATGAGGAGCGCCGGGGACAGGGCGTAGAGGGGGTTTTTGCCAGGGATGGCAAAAGTTAGCGCCCATGGATGGGATCACAGCGCCCCTCGGAGGCCTGTCCCCGGATCAGCTCCGAGGAAACAGAACCCTCAGTCCATCGCCGAGTCGCGGCCCAGGTTCTCGGGGCCGAAGGAGTCGGGCAGCAGCTGGTCCATGGTGTAGCGGCGCAGCAGCGTGCCCTGGGCGTCGACCACGCGGATCAGCGTCTCGGGGGTGGCGAACTCGCGGATGCGCTGGCGGCAGTCGCCGCAGGGCGTGCACAGGTGCTCGCCCGGGCCGATCACGTAGACCTCGCGCAGCTCGCGCTCGCCGGCGCTGGCCATGGTGGCGATGGCCGAGGCCTCGGCGCAGAGGCCCTTGTAGTGGGCCACCTCGACGTTGGCGCCGACGTAGCGGGTGCCGCTCTCGCTGACGATCAGTGCGCCCACCGGATGGTTCGAGTAGGGCGCGTAGGCGCGGTCGCGCACGCCGATCAGCGCCTCGACGATATCGGGCCGGACCTCGCTCATGCCTGGGCCTCCCGGGCGGCGTCGTCGCGCAGCACGCTGTCCAGGGCGACGGTCATCATCTCGTCGAAGGTGGTGGCGCGCTCGTCGCTGGAGAGCGAGTCGCCGCGCACGATGTGGTCGGAGACCGTGCAGATGGTGGCGGCTCGGGCGCCGAACTCGGCGGCCACGCCATAGAGGCCGGCGGCCTCCATTTCCACGCCGACGATGCCGTAGCGGCGCATCAGGTCGATCATCTCGGGGCGCGGGTCGTAGAACAGGTCCGCCGAGAAGATGTTGCCGACCTTGACCGGCACGCCCTGCGCCGCGGCGGCGTCCACCGCGTGGCGGGTCAGCTCGAAGTCGGCGATGGCGGCGAAGTCGTTGCCGAGGAAGCGGGTGCGGTTGACGCCGGAGTCGGTGCAGGCGCCCTGGCCGATGACGACGTCGCGCACCTTCACGTCGTCGCGCACCGCGCCGCAGGAGCCGACGCGGATCAGGCTCTTCACGCCGAACTCGGTGATCAGCTCCTTGGCGTAGATCGACACCGAGGGGATGCCCATGCCGTGGCCCATCACCGAGATCTCGCGGCCCTTGTAGGTGCCGGTGTAGCCATACATGTTGCGCACGTCGTTCACCTGACGGGCGTTGTCGAGGAAGGTCTCGGCGATGTACCTGGCGCGCAGCGGGTCGCCGGGCATCAGCACGGTGTCGGCGAAGTCGCCGCGTTCGGCCTTGATATGCGGGGTGGCCATGTTCGGTCTCCTTGGTCTTTGATCCGAGTGTCGTCGGCCCGGGGCTCGGCGGGCCGGGGCCTGGTCGGACCTCGATTAACTTGCCGGCAGGAAGCTCGTGCCGTCGTCCATGGGCGCCAGGCCGAGGTGCGCGGCCAGGCTCTGGCCGATGTCGGCGAAGCTCTCGCGCACGCCCAGCGAGCCGGGCGCGAGGCCGGCGCCGCTGGCCAGCACCGGGATGTGCTCGCGGGTGTGGTCGCTGCCGGGCCAGGTCGGATCGCAGCCGTGGTCGGCGGTGAGGATCAGCAGGTCGTCGTCCTCGAGGCGCGCCAGCAGCTCGGGCAGGCGGGCGTCGAAGGCCTCCAGGGCGGCGGCGTAGCCGGCCACGTCGCGGCGGTGGCCGTAGACCATGTCGAAGTCGACGAAGTTGGTCATGATCAGCGAGCGGTCGCCGGCCTCGGCCATCGCATCCAGGGTGGCGTCGAACAGGGCGTCGTGGCCGCTGGCCTTGATGGTGCGCGAGATGCCGCAGTGGGCGTAGATGTCGGCGATCTTGCCGATCGCCACCACCTCGCCGCCGTCGTCGTGCAGCTTCTGCAGCACCGTGGGCGCGGGTGGCTCGACGCTGTAGTCGCGGCGGTTGGCGGTGCGGGCGAAGTCGTCGGCGCTCTCGCCCGTGAAGGGCCGCGCGATCACCCGGCCGATGTTGTAGGGCTCGAGCAGCCGGCGGGCGGTCTCGCACAGCGCATAGAGGCGCTCGAGGCCGAAGGCGTCCTCGTGGGCGGCGATCTGGAACACCGAGTCGGCCGAGGTGTAGACGATCGGCTTGCCGCTGGCGACGTGCTCCTCGCCGAGCCGGGCGATGATCTCGGTGCCGGAGGCGTGGCAGTCGCCGATCACGCCGGGCAGGTCGGCCTCGCGCACCAGCGCCTCGAGCAGCTCGGGCGGGAAGCTGTGCTCGCGGTCGCTGAAGTAGCCCCACTCGAAGCGCACCGGCACGCCGGCGATCTCCCAGTGGCCGGAGGGCGTGTCCTTGCCGGAGGAGATTTCCCTGGCCACGCCGTAGGCGCCGTCGACGCCCTGCGGCGGGGTGACGCCGGCGGCCCAGGCGCCGGTGCTCTCGTGGTGGGCGTGGAACAGTCCCAGCCGGCCGAGGTTCGGCAGCGCGAGGGGGTCGCGCGTGGTCGAATCGGCGCACTCCCGGGCGATATGGCCCAGGGTGTCGGCGCCGGCGTCGCCGAAGGCCTCGGCGTCCGGAGTGGCGCCGAGGCCGAAGGAATCGAGAACGAGCACGATGGCGCGGGTCATGGGACCTCCCGACGGATGGTGTCCTGGATCAGTGGTGGCGCGGGGCAGGGCGCATCGGCAAGCGACATGGCGTCGCTTAGCTTACGTTCGGCGCGCTCGGCGTCGGCCTCGCTGCGGGCGTGGATGCGCGCCAGCGGCTGGCCGGCGGCGACGGCCGTGCCCAGCTCGGCGATGTCGCTCAGGCCGACGGCCGGGTCGATGGCGTCCGTCGGATGACGACGCCCGCCGCCGAGCTCGACCACCGCCATGCCCACGTTACGGGTGTCGATGGCGCCGAGATGGCCCGCGCGCGCGGCGCGGACCTCGCGCACCACCGGCGCGGCGGGCAGGTGGGCGTCGGCGCGCTCGAGCAGGTCGCTCGGGCCGCCGAGGCCGGCGACCATGCGGGCGAAGCGCTCGGCGGCGGCGCCGGAGGCCAGCCGCTCGTCGAGCCGGGTGAGCGCCGCGTCGCGGTCGGCGGCCAGGCCGCCGGCCAGCAGCATCTCCGCGGCCAGGGTGCGGGTGACCTCGAGCAGGCGGCCGCCGCGGCGCTCCCCGGTCAGCACCGCCAGCGCCTCGCGCACCTCCACGGCGTTGCCGGCGCAGGGCGCCAGCGGCTGGCTCATGTCGGTCAGCAGCGCGGTGGTCGGCGTGCCGGCGCGGCTCGCCACCGTGGCGATGGCCTCGGCCAGCTCGCGGGAGGCCTCCGGCGTGGGCATGAAGGCGCCGCTGCCGACCTTGACGTCCATCACCAGGGCGTCGAGGCCGCAGGCGAGCTTCTTGCCCAGGATCGAGGCCACGATCAGCGGCAGCGACTCCACGGTGGCGGTGACGTCGCGCACCGCGTAGAGGCGCTTGTCGGCCGGGGCCAGGCTGCCGGTCTGGCCGATGATCGCCACGCCCGCGTCCTTCACCAGGCGGCGGAAGGTGGCGGTGTCCGGGGTGACCGAATAGCCGGGGATGGCCTCGAGCTTGTCGAGGGTGCCGCCGGTGTGGCCGAGGCCGCGCCCGGAGATCATCGGCACATGGCCGCCGCAGGCGGCGATCCAGGGGCCGAGCACCAGCGAGACCAGATCGCCGACGCCGCCGGTGGAGTGCTTGTCGAGCACCGGGCCGGGCAGGTCGAGCCCGGACCAGTCGAGCACCTCGCCGGAGTCGCGGGTGGCCTCGGTGAGCGCCACCGTCTCGGCGTCGTCCATGCCCTGCAGGGTGATGGCCATGGCCAGGGCGCCGACCTGGGCGTCCGACAGGCCGCCGTCGGCGATGCCGGAAACCAGCTCGCGGATGGCGTCGGGCGGCAGCGGCCGCCCGTCGCGCTTGGTGCGAATGGCTTCCTGGGGAAGCATCAGTAGTCGTCCTCGTCGCCGTCGGCGGCCGGGGCGTCGAAGGCGCCGAGGTTCATCAGCAGGTCGTCGAGCAGGCCGGAGGCGCCGAAGCGGAAGTGGGCCGGGGAGATCCAGCCGGCGCCCATGATGCGCTCGGCGAGCTGCAGGTAGGCCGCGGCATCCTCGGTGGTGCGCACGCCGCCGGCGGCCTTGAAGCCGATGTCGCGGCCGCTGTCGCGGATCACCTCGAGCAGGATCTCGGCGGCTTCCAGGGTGGCGTTGACCTCGACCTTGCCGGTGGAGGTCTTGAGGAAGTCGGCGCCGCCTTCCACGGCCAGCTCGGCGGCGCGGCGGATCAGCGCCGGATCCTTCAGCTCGCCGGTCTCGAGGATGACCTTGAGGGTGGCGTCGCCGCAGGCGGCCTTGCTCATCTCGACCAGGTCCTGGCAGACGCCTTCGTCGCCGGCCATCAGCGCGCGGTAGGGGAAGACCACATCGACCTCGTCGGCGCCGGAGGCCACGGCCTCGCGGGTGGCGCGGGCGGCGCGCATGACGTCGTCGCCGCCGTCGGGGAAGTTGGTGACGGTGGCGATCTTGACGCTGTCGTTCAGGCGGTGGGCGGTCAGCGCACGGCGGGCCGGGACGATGAACTGCGGGTAGATGCAGATCGCCGCCGGGTTGCCCATCGGCGTCTTGGCGCGCTGACACAGGCCTTCGACGGTGGCATCGGTGTCGTCGTCGTTGAGGCTGGTGAGGTCCAGCAGCGGCAGGGCCTGGCGGGCAACGCGTTGCAGATCGGTCATGTCGGGGTCCTGTAGGAAAGGGGCCTGGAGTAAGAATGACACCGCGGCCGAGCGGGCCGCGGTGTCGCCGGTTCATGCCCCGAGGGCGATGAAGAAGCCGGCAAGGGTAGCGGACATCAGGTTGGAAAGGGTACCCGCGAGCACGGCCTTGAGGCCCAGGCGGGCGATATCGTGGCGCCGGCTGGGGGCGATGGTGCCGAGGCCGCCGAGCAGGATGGCGATCGACGACAGGTTGGCGAAGCCGCACAGGGCGAAGGACAGGATGGCCGCGGAGTGGTCGGACAGCGCCTCGCCGGTGGCCGCGACCATCTGGTCGCCGCTCAGGTAGGGGGCGAGGTTGATATAGGCGACGAACTCGTTGACCACCAGCTTCTGGCCGATGAAGGAGCCGGCCAGGGTGGCCTCGCTCCAGGGCACGCCGAGCAGGAAGGCCAGCGGCGAGAACAGCCAGCCGAGCAGCAGCTCGAGGCTCAGCGAGTCGAAGCCGAACCAGCCGCCGATGCCGCCGAGGATGCCGTTGAGCAGCGCGATCAGGCCGATGAAGGCCAGCAGCATGGCGCCGACGTTGGCCGCCAGCATCAGGCCGGAGCTGGCGCCGGAGGCGGCGGCGTCGAGCACGTTGCTGGGATGGTTCTCTTCCTCGTCGAGGCGCTCCTCGGCGGCGGAGACGCTGTCCTCGGGTTCCTCGGTCTCGGGCAGCAGCAGCTTGGCGAACAGCAGCCCGCCCGGGGCGGACATGAAGGAGGCGGCCACCAGGTATTCCATGGGAATGCCCAGCGCGGCATAGCCGGCCATGACCGAGCCGGCCACCGAGGCCAGGCCGCCGCACATCACCGCGAACAGCTGCGATTGGGTCATCTTGGCGATGAAGGGCCGCACCACCAGCGGGGCCTCGGTCTGGCCGACGAAGATGTTGGCGGTGGCCGAGAGCGACTCGGTGCGCGAGGTGCCCAGCGCCTTCTGCAGCGCGCCGCCGAGGATGCGGATCACCCACTGCATGATGCCCAGGTAGTAGAGCACCGCGGTCAGCGAGGAGAAGAAGATGATGATCGGCAGCACCTTGACGGCGAAGATGAAGCCGGAGGACTCGGCGTTGGCCAGGCCGCCGAACACGAACTCGATGCCGTCGTTGGCGTAGAGCACCACCTGACTGACGGCCTCGGAGATGGTGGCGAGCACGTCCTGCCCGGCCGGCACGTAGAGCACGAAGGCGCCGATGCCGGCCTGGATGGCGAAGGCGCCGCCCACGGTGCGCAGGCGGATCGCGCGGCGATTGCTGGAGAAGAGCACGGCGATGGCGATCAGCGTCGCGATACCGATCAGGCTCATGAGCAAGGTCATGGGGATGTCCTTGTGGTTGATGGCAGAGGCGCGCGCGTCGCGCCTCGAGGCCGGCGATGGGTCAAGAGGCGCGGCAGGTTACAGGAAGTTGACCTTGAGGGTATAGATCATCGCATTCTGGTAGTCATCGGCGGTGCCCAGCTTGTTGTTCGAGTAGCGATACTGCACGCCGGTGGTGATCTCCTCGATCGGGTGCCACCACAGCGCCACGGCGCCGTTGGTGCCCAGCTCGCCGGCCGGGCCGTTGACGTAGTTCTCGCGCAGGTATTCGTCGTCGCGCTCGAAGGTCTGCTCGTGCCAGTTGGTCAGGCTGAAGGCCTCGCCGAAGGCCTGGAAGTCGTAGCCCAGCACCCAGCCGGCCATGTAGCCGTTCTCGCCGCTGTAGGCGCCGCTCCCGCTCTCGACCCAGGCCTTGCCGATGAACGGCTTGAACCACAGGCCTCCCGCGAAGGTGTGGCGATAGCCGAAGCCGGCCACGCGATCCTGCTCCTCGCTATCGTAACCGTAGTCGCGGAAATCGTAGACGTGGAAGTACAGCGAGAAGGGCGTGTCGCCGAGATAGAGGTGCGAGGTGACCTTGGCGGCGCTGCGGCGGTTGTCGCGGCCGTCTTCCTCGCTGGTCTCGTTCTGCGGGTTCTCGAAGTCGTAGAAGCCGTAGAATTCGCCCCAGTCGAAGCCGACGCCGCCTTCGAGCTCGAGGTAGAAGAAGTCGCCCTTGGCGGCGTTGGTCGCGGTGCGCTCTTCGGTGCCGTCGGACCAGTCGAGGTAGTTGACCGAGACGTTGGCGAACGACCACTGCGGGCTGAGGGCCGAGGCGGCGTCATCGGATGCGACGGCGGGCAGGGCGGTGGCGCCCAGCAGCAGGCCGGCCAGGGAGACGCTGTGACGGGGAGCGAGGGAAATCGGCATGGGGAGTCGGCTCTCTGAATGTTGTTGGTCGCGGTTGTTGTCGGGTGAGGCGCCGGGGGCGCGCCAGGCTGTCGCTCACGTCGACTGGGGGCATGGGCCCGGTCATGACGGGCGAACGGGATGGCGAGCGGCGTGTTTGTTATTTGGGTAACATGACTATGTTATTTTAATCACATTTGGCGTCGCAACCCCCGGCATGCGGGAGCGATGCGGATTCAGGGAGCCGATACGGCGAACGCCGCTTCGGAGTGTGAAACAGGGCGAAGAGGGAGAGGCGTTGAACGAACGAAGTGAAGGGCGGCTGCTGCGCCTGCAGCGGGCGCTGGGGCAGGGCGGCAGCCTGCGCCTGGCCGAGGCGGCGGCGCTGTGCGAGGTGTCGGAGATGACCATTCGCCGGGACCTGGCGGGCTCGGACGGCAGCCTGGTGCTGATCGGCGGCCATCTGATGCTGGCCAGCGATCCGCGCCACGCGCCGGTCTACGACCTGGCCGTGCAGCGCGACCGCAACGCCGAGGCCAAGCGGCGGCTGTGCCAGCGGGCGCTGGCGACCCTGGAGGAGGGCGACACCCTGTTCATCGACTGCGGCACGACCCTGACGCCGCTGGCGGCCGGCCTGCCCGACGACATGTCGCTGACGGTGGTGACCTATGCGCTCAACATCGCCGAGGCGGTGAGCAAGCGCCCCGGGGTGCGGCTGTGGCTGCTGGGCGGGGGCTACCACGCCTCGTCGTGCTCGTTCTCCAGCGACGACATCGGCGAGACGATCCGCGGCTTCGGCCTCAACAAGGCGTTCCTGACCGCCGCCGGCGTGGACGAGCGCCAGGGACTGAGCTGCTTCCACTTCCACGAGGTGGCGCCTAAGCAGGCTGCCATCGCCACCGCCCAGCGGCGGTTCCTGGTGGTGGACGACAGCAAGCGGGGGCTGGTGCGCCCGGCGCGCTTTGCCGGCCTCGAGGAGGTCGACGAGGTGATCGCCGAGCAGTGGCTCGACGACTGACGGCGCGGGCGGCACCGAGACTTGTCCGCGGTCAAGGTCGGGCGGCGGGGAGTTGCTATGTTGAGAGGGCGAGGGCTGGCCTCGCGTCGATCTTCACCGCCTTGGAGGTATTGCCATGCGCGCCGCAGATGTCATGACGCCCCATGTGATCACCGTGTCGCCGGACAGCGAGGTGCGCGAGATCGCCAGCCTGCTGCTGGAGCACGGCATCAGCGCCGTGCCGGTCGTCGACGAGGACGAGCGGGTGCTGGGCATCGTCAGCGAGGGCGACCTGATTCGCCGCGCCGAGGACGATCGGCGCGACAAGGCCTGGTGGCTGCGCATGTTCGAGGTCGGCGATCCCGGCGAATACGTCAAGACCCATGGCCGGCTGGCGCATGAGATCATGACCCGCGAGCCGGTCACCATCGACGAGAGCCTGCCGGTGCAGGAGATCGCGCGGCTGCTCGAGAAGCGACGCATCAAGCGGGTGCCGGTGGTGCGCGACGGCCGGCTGGTGGGTATCGTCAGCCGGGCCAATCTGCTGCGCGGCTTCTCGGTGGCGGACCCCGGCGTCGCGGCCAGCGTCGAGGATCGCGAGATTCGCGATGCGATTCTCGAGGAAGTGGAACAACACACCGGGGTGATGGTCGAGCGGCTCAACGTCATCGTCAGCGAGGGGCGGGTTCAGCTGTGGGGGCTGGTCGACAGCCAGGAACAGCGCCTCGCCGTGCAGGTGGCGGCGGAAAATGCCCGCGGCACTCGCTCGGTGGAGAACCACATCGGCTTCATGCCGCGCGGCATGGGCGGCTACTGAGGCATTCATCGATGTCGCCGCGCTCTTCCTGACGGCGACCCGGGCCTTCCCTGGCGCGCCGGCCCGATGGCCCGATGGCCGGTGCGACAGGCTGCGGCAAATCGTCCCTTTCCTCCTTTCCTCGTTTACTACACAATACGTTCCCCGCGGCCGGACCCTTTCTCGCGAGCCCCATAGCGGCGTTCGCGGGGGTTTGGCCATGAGTGAGCCGAGCCCTTTCCACGATGGTTAGCCTTTGCTGCGGTCATGGGTCAACCGGCGCAGGACAGGTCTCGGTTTTGTGTAGCGTGCTTGCTACAAGTCAGCAGGATTTATCCTGTCGCCAAGCCTGACGAGGTCGAAACATGAATCGAACTCCCCCCCTGCGCAAGCTCGGAGTCTTGCTGCTGGCGGTGCTGCCCCTGGTGTTGGCAGGGTGCAGCTCGGCGCTGCTGGACCCCAAGGGCCAGATCGGGGAAGAACAGCGGACCCTGATCCTCACGTCCTTCGGTCTGATGCAGATCGTGGTCATTCCCGTGATCGTGATGACGCTGCTCTTCGCCTGGCGCTATCGCCGCAGTAACCGCGAAGCCTCCTATCGTCCGGATTGGCACCATTCCAATCTGATCGAGGCGGTGGTGTGGTTCATCCCCTGTGTGATCATCGTGTTCCTGGCCGCCCTGACCTGGTACACCTCGCACAGCCTTGATCCGCACAAGCCCATCGAGCCGACCGCAGAGCAGCAAGAGCCGATCGAGATCCAGGCGGTGTCGCTGGACTGGAAATGGCTGTTCATCTACCCCGAGCAGGGCATCGCCACCGTCAACGAGCTGGCCTTCCCTGAAGATACCCCGGTGCGCTTCCGTGTCACCTCGGGCTCTGTGATGAACTCGTTCTTCATCCCGCGTCTGGGCAGTCAGATCTATGCCATGGCCGGCATGGACAACGACGTCCACCTGGTCGCCGAAGAACCGGGTGTCTACCCGGGCCGCTCCACCAACTACAGTGGTGCCGGCTTCTCGGGCATGACCTTCGACGCCCACGTGGGTTCCGAGGAAGACTTCGACGCCTGGGTCGCCAAGGTCCGCGAGTCGTCCGAGTCCCTGACCTACCCCGCGGAATACAACGAGCTCGCTGCGCCTTCCGAGGACAACGAGATCGAGTACTTCTCCGAGGTATCCCCCTCTCTCTACGAGAGCATCATCAAGAGCTTCCTTGCCGGCGGCGACCATGAAGAACGCATGGCCGAATACGCCGACAGCTACGCCGAAGGCTTCGGTCACGGCGGTCACGGCGCTGGTCATGGCGACGATCACGGCGCATCGGCCGAGTCTCACGGCACGTCCATGAGCGCGGAGGCAGCGGAGTAAATCATGTTCGGAAAACTCAGCCTAGAGGCGATCCCGACGCACGATCCCATCATCATGACGACCATTACCGGTATCGTCCTGGGTGGGCTCGTGGTGATGGCCGCCATCACCTACTTCAAGAAGTGGGGCTATCTGTGGAACGAGTGGGTCACCTCCGTCGACCACAAGAAGCTCGGTATCATGTACTTCATCGTGGCGCTGGTGATGCTGCTGCGCGGCTTCGCCGATGCGATCATGATGCGCTCCCAGCTGGCCATGGCGTCGGCCGGGGCCGAGGGCTTCCTGCCGCCCTCGCACTATGATCAGATCTTCACCGCCCACGGCGTGATCATGATCTTCTTCGTCGCCATGCCCATGGTCATCGGCCTGATGAACCTGGTGGTGCCGCTGCAGATCGGCGCTCGCGACGTGGCCTTCCCGTTCCTGAACAACCTGAGCTTCTGGCTGTTCGCGGCGGGTGTGATCCTGGTCAACGTGTCGCTGTTCGCCGGTGAGTTCGCCAAGACCGGCTGGCTGGCGTATGCGCCACTATCGGGGCTCGACTACAGTCCCGGCGTCGGCGTGGATTACTGGATCTGGGCGTTGCAGATATCGGGTATCGGCACGACCCTGACCGGCATCAACTTCTTCGTCACCATCCTGAAGATGCGCACCAAGGGCATGACCCTGTTCCGGATGCCCATCTTCACCTGGACCTCGCTGTGCGCGAATGTCCTGATCATCGCCTCGTTCCCGATCCTGACCGCCACCATCGCGCTGCTGACGCTGGATCGCTACCTGGGGATGAACTTCTTCACCACCGATCTCGGTGGCAACATGATGATGTACGTCAACCTCATCTGGGCCTGGGGCCATCCTGAGGTGTACATCCTGATCCTGCCGGCCTTCGGCGTGTTCTCCGAGGTCATCGCGACCTTCGCACGCAAGCGTCTGTTCGGCTACAACACCATGGTATGGGCGACCGTCGCCATCACCGTGCTGTCGTTCATCGTCTGGCTGCACCACTTCTTCACCATGGGCGCGGGCGCCAACGTCAATGCCTTCTTCGGCATCATGACGATGATCATCGCCATCCCCACCGGCGTGAAGATCTTCAACTGGCTGTTCACCATGTACCGCGGCCGGATCGAGTTCACCTCGCCGGTGCTGTGGACCCTGGGCTTCATCATCACCTTCTCCCTCGGTGGCATGACCGGTGTGATGCTGTCCATTCCGGCGGCCAACTTCGTGCTGCACAACAGCCTGTTCGTCATCGCCCACTTCCACAACGTCATCATCGGCGGCGTGGTGTTCGGCATGCTGGCGGGCCTGACCTACTGGTTCCCGAAGGCCTTCGGCTTCACCCTCAACGAGAAGTGGGGCAAGCGCTCCTTCTGGTGCTGGCTGGTCGGTTTCTACGTCGCCTTCGTGCCGCTGTACGTGCTGAGCTTCTTCGGTGCCGTGCGTCGCATGCAGTCCTACGACAACGGTGACTGGCAGCCGCTGATGATCGTGGCCTGGGTCGGTGCGCTGATCATCGCCGCCGGTATCGCCTGCACCCTGATCCAGTTCTACGTCAGCATCCGCGACCGCAAGCAGAACCAGGACGTCACCGGCGATCCCTGGGATGCGCGCACCCTCGAGTGGGCCACTTCCTCACCGGCGCCGTTCTACAACTTCGCGCATCTGCCGGACATCAACGGCATCGATGACTACTGGGCGAAGAAAGACAGCAACGGTGGCAAGCCGCCGCTGTCCGAGGGGCCGTATCAGGACATCCACATGCCCAAGAACACCTGGGAAGGTCCGGTGCTGGGTGGGCTGTCGACCGCCTTCGGTTTCGCCCTGGTGTGGCACATCTGGTGGCTGGCCATCGTCAGCGGCATCGGCATGTTCGTGGTCTTCCTGGCGCGTGTCTTCCGCGAGGACGTGGACTACTACGTGCCCGCCGCGGAAGTCGAGCGCATCGAGCGCGAGCATCGTCAGCGCGTCGAGCGTGACGTTCAGCCGTCTTCATCCTATGCATCCCAGGCAGGGGGGCAGGCCTAAATGTCTACTGATACCCTGAGCAACCACGGGGATCATGCTCACGAGCACGATCACCATGACGCCGCAGGCACCAAGGTCTTCGGTTTCTGGGTCTACCTGATGAGCGACCTGATCATCTTCGGGTCGTTGTTCGCCACCTACGCCGTGCTCCTCCGGGGCACGGCCGATGGTCCGACCCCCGCGGAGATCGTCGACCTGCCGCTGATCCTGATCAGCACCTTCCTGCTGCTGGTGAGTAGTTTCACCTATGGCATGGCGGTGCTGGCGATGAACGCCGATCAGGTGAACAAGGTGAAGGCATGGCTGGCCGTGACCTTCCTGCTGGGCGCGGGCTTCATCGGCCTGGAGCTCTACGAGTTCCACCACCTGATCCACCTCGGCTTCGGCCCGGATCGCAGCGCCTTCCTGTCGGCCTTCTTCACCCTGGTCGGCACCCACGGCCTGCACGTGACCTTCGGCCTGATCTGGATCCTGGTGATGCTGGTCCAGCTGCAGAAGAAGGGGCTGACCGAGATGACGCGCCCGCGGATCATGTGCCTGAGCCTGTTCTGGCACTTCCTGGATATCGTCTGGATCTGCGTCTTCTCCTTCGTCTACCTGATGGGAGCCCTGTGATATGAGCGGTCAAGCTTCTCACGCCGAGCATAGCCACGGCAGCGTCAAGTCCTATGTGATCGGTCTGATCCTGTCCATCGTGCTGACCATCATCCCGTTCGGGGTGGTGATGACCGGCTCGTTCGCTACCTCGACTACACTGCTGATCATCGTGGCCACCGCCGTGGCCCAGGTGCTCGTGCAGCTGATCCTGTTCATGCACATGAGCACGAAGACCGATGAGGGGTGGAACTTCACCTCCTTCGTCTTCACCGTGGCGATCCTGGTCCTGGTCATTGGAGGTTCCCTATGGATCATGTACAACCTTCACCTGAACATGATGATCGGGTAATGGCGACCTCCTCGCGGCGTAGGGACTATCTGGCGCTGACCAAGCCAGGGATCATCGGCGGCAACGCCATCTCGGTACTGGGCGGCTTCTTCCTGGCCGCCCAGGGCCAGATCGATCCCTGGCTGCTGCTGGCCACGCTGGCAGGTTTGTCCCTGGTGATCGCGTCCGGGTGCGCCTACAACAACGTCATCGATCGCGATATCGATGCGGTGATGGAGCGTACCCGCAGCCGGCCCCTGGTGCAGGGGCGGCTGTCGGTGGCAGAGACGCTGCGCTTCGCGACCCTGCTCGGGGTCGCGGGCTTCGCCCTGCTGGCGGTGTTCACCAACGCCGTGACCGTGGGCCTGGCGGCCTTCGGCTTCGCCATCTATGTCGGCGCCTACAGCCTGTGGCTGAAGCGCCGTTCCGAGTACGGGACCCTCGTGGGCAGCTTCTCTGGCGCCATGCCGCCAGTGGTGGGCTACTGCGCGGTGTCCGGCGAGTTCGACATGGGCGCGCTGACGCTGCTGGTGATCTTCTGCATCTGGCAGATGCCGCACTCCTACGCCATCGCCATCTTCCGCTTCAAGGACTACGAAGCCGCGAAGATTCCCGTGCTGCCCGTGGTGCGTGGCATCAGTACCGCCAAGCACTACATCCTGGGCTACGTGGTGGCCTTCCTGTTCGCCTCCCTGGCGCTGAGCGTGGCCGGCTATGCCGGTCCGGGCTACTTCGCCGTGGCACTGGTGATGGGCGTCTACTGGCTGTACCTGGCCATGCAGGGCTACTGGACCACCAACGCCGAGCGTTGGGCGAAGCGCGTGTTCGGCTTCTCCATCCTCACCATCACCGCGCTGAGCGTGATGATGTCGGTGGAATCCAGCCTGCTGCCGACCACACCGTTGATGGCCGCCCTGGGCTGAGCCGCTTCCGTTGGCGGAACCTCCCCGGTCTCTGCCTATACTTGCCGGTGAAGACACATCGTGTGGCGGGCCACCCCGGCCCGTCCCCGGCAGGAGGGAGTGCCATGTTGACACATGCCTGGGGCATCCTCGCCCACCCGAAGCGCGAGTGGCAGCAGATCAAGGAAGAGCGCGAGACACTCACCCACCTCTACGAACACCACGTGCTGCTGATGGCAGCCATCCCCGTCGTCTGTTCCTACATCGGCACCACCCAGGTGGGGTGGAGTCTCGGTGGGGGCACGACCATTCAGCTCGGCTACCTGGACGCACTGGGGGCCGGCATCGTCTTCTATCTGGTGATCCTGGCGGCCGTCTATGCGGTCGGCAAGGTGATCCGCTACATGGCCAAGCGCTTCACCAAGCCGCCGAGCCAGAGCCAGTGCATCGTGTTCGCCGGCTACGTGGCGACGCCGATGTTCGTCAGCGGCATCGTGGCGGTCTATCCGCTGATCTGGCTGTGCATGCTCGCCGGCGTGATCGGGCTTTGCTACACGGCCTATCTGCTCTATCTCGGTATCCCGTCCTTCCTCGGCATCAATACCGAGGAGGGCTTCATCGTCTCCAGCGTGACGCTGGCCATCGGGGTGCTGGTGCTGGAGGCGCTGCTCGGCATCACCGTGCTGCTGTGGGGCTACGGCGAGCGCATCATCCTCTCGCTGATCGGCTGATCCCGCCACGGCACCGTGCCCGATCGGGAACGTCAGGCAGTTCAGGACTGAAAAGGGCGGCCCTCGGGCCGCCCTTTTCGTGCTGTCTTTCTGTGAGTCGTATCCGTCGTTCTCGTCGCCCCGACGAGGAGACCTGTGCCGGACTACTCGTCGGTGGTCTCGATGCGGGTCATCGCCTGCTCGAGGGCCGAGAGGGTGCGATCGAGCGCGTGCAGCTTGTCGAAGCCGAACAGGCCGATGCGGAAGGTGCGGAAGTCGTCGCCCTCGTTGCACATCAGCGGCACGCCGGTGGCGACCTGCAGGCCGCCGGCGGCGAACTTGACCGCCAGGTCCGGGTCGCTGGTGTAGCTCACGATCACGCCGGCGGCCTCGAAGCCGGGGGCGGCGACGCTGCGGTAGCCGTGTGCGGCCAGCAGCTCGCGGGCCCGGCGGCCGAGTTCGAGCTGTTCGTCCTGGAGCCGTTGCAGGCCGTAGCCCTCGGCCTCGGCCACGGCGTCGCGCAGGGTGCGCAGGGCGTCGGTGGGCAGGGTGGCGTGGTAGGCGTGGCCGCCGGCCTCATAGGTCTCCATGATCGACAGCCACTTCTTGAGATCACAGGCGAAGCTCGAGCTCTCGGTCTCCTCGATGATGTCCCGGGCCAGGCGCGACATCATCACCATGGCGCAGCAGGGCGAGCCGCTCCAGCCCTTCTGCGGCGCGCTGATCAGGATGTCGACGCCGGTGTCCTGCATGTCGACCCAGTCGGTGCCGGAGGCGATGCAGTCGAGCACCAGCAGGCCGTTCTGATCGTGGATGGCCTCGGCGAGCCGGCGGATGTAGTCGTCGGGCAGTTTCACGCCGGACGAGGTCTCCACGTGGGGCGCGAACACCAGATCGGGTTGCTGGTCCTGGATCGCCTCGAGCACCTCCTCGATGGGGGGCGGCGTGAACGGCGAGGTCGGGTCGTCGTCATCCAGACGCACGGCCTTGCGCACATAGAGGTCCGAAGGGATGTGTCCGCGCTCCAGGATCTGGTGCCAGCGATAGCTGAACCAGCCGTTGCGGATCACCAGGCAGCGTCGGTCGGTGGCGAACTGACGCGCCACCGCTTCCATGCCGAAGGTGCCGCTGCCGGGAACGATGACCGTCGAATGCGCGCGATAGACCCGCTTCAGCGACGCGGAAATGTCACGCATCACCTGCTGGAAGCACTGCGACATGTGGTTGAGGGAACGATCCGTGTAGACCACCGAGTACTCGAGCAGTCCATCGGGGTCGACATCGGGCAGTAAACCGGCCATTGCTGTCTCCATGTTATCGGACGCGGCCTCCTGGCGGCGGAGGGCGCCTTGCACGTTAGAAGAGGATATTCCCTATCCCCGCTTCAGGCCAGGGTACGAGCGGCGGGCCGCGACGCTGACGTGGATCATTCCCCGCCGTGGCGAAAGGGGCCGCGTTGTACCAGACTGACGTCTACGCAGGGAAACATCGTTTCCTAACTGGAGAAGCCTCATGAAGACCTTGCTGATTCCCGCCGCCGCGGCCTGTCTGGTGGCCGCCGCCGCCGCCGCCGTCGCCGCCGCCGCCGCCGCCGCCGCCACCGCCCACGCCCAGGGCGGCCCCATGACCTATCAGCCGAGCCCCTACGTCGGCGCTGATGCGCTGTTCTGGGAGCTCGACCCGGATGGCCGCGCCGATGATCGCGACAGCACCGGCCTGCGTCTGCGCGCCGGCGTCGCCTTCAATGACTACTTCGCCCTGGAGGGGCATCTCGGCTCCGGCGGCTCCGATGGTGGCCTGGACCTGGACTACCTGGCCGGCGGCTACGCCAAGGGCATGCTGCCGATCACCCCGAGCTTCACGCTCTACGGGCTGCTGGGCGCCACCGAGGTCGAATTCGACGGCGCGGACTCCGAAACCGACGTCTCCTACGGTGGGGGCGCCAGTTACGCGCTGATGCCGAACCTGTCGCTGGACGCCGATTACATGCGCTATCTCGACGAATCGAACTACGACTTCGATGCCGTGAGCCTCGGGGCCAGCTATCACTTCTGATGCCGCTGGATAGCGAGCGGCGATAGATCGCGAGCCGCGGATGATGCCCCGTTACTGCGCCCCCGCTTGCCAGCGGGGGCGCTGCTCGTTTCGGCCACCGCGGCCGGGGCGTCTCCCGGGGATGTCCCTTGATGGCGCAGACATGTCGCACTCTCGTGAGGCGCACGCCTTTTCATGGTGCACGCGGCCCGGGCGAGGGGGCGGCAGCGAGGGCGCCCGGCCCCGTCATCGCGCCGTCCGCGATCGATCTGGCACGTTACGTGCAGAGCCGTATCGAACAAGGTCACGAAAGGTGCTGCCATGTCCTCTCCCTCCTCCCGCCCCGACGTTCCCGGCCCGAGGCTGCTCTTCACCGATCTGGATGGCTCGTTGCTCGATCACCAGACCTATGACTGGTCGCCGGCCGCGGAGTGGCTGACGCGGCTGCGCGAGGAAGGCGTGCCGGTGATCCCGGTGACCAGCAAGACCCGCAGCGAGCTGCTGGCCCTGCGCCAGGCCCTGAATCTCGTCGACAGTCCCTTCGTGGCCGAGAACGGTGCGGTGGTGGGGCTGCCTGCCGCCTGGTGCCACGCCCGCCTGGAGCGCACCCCCGGCCCCGACGGACTGGTGATCAAGACGCTCGGCGTGGACATCGGCTTCATCCGCCAGCGCCTCGCGGTGTGGCGCGAGCGCCTGGGCGTGCGCTTCACGCCGATGGGCGAGATGCAGCTCGATGATCTGGTCGCCTTCACCGGGCTCAGCGAGGAGGAGGCGCGCCTGGCGCGGATGCGCGAGGGCAGCGAACCGCTGATCTGGGCCGACAGCGAGGCGCGGCTGGAAGACTTCCGCCAGGGGCTCGCCGGCGACGGCCTGCACCTGGTGCGCGGCGGGCGCTTCTGGCACGCCACCGGCGAGTCCGACAAGGGCCAGGCGGTGAGCTGGCTGAGCGAGCGCTTCACGGCCCTGCGCGGCGTGCGTCCGTTGACTCTGGCGCTGGGCGATGGGCCCAACGACATCGCCATGCTCGAGGCGGTGGATCAGGCGGTGGTGATCCGCGGCTGCCACGGCCTGGAGGTGTCGCCGCCACAGCCCGAGCTCTACCGCAGCCGGGAAAGCGGCCCGAGCGGCTGGGCCGAGGGAGTGAACTACTGGTGGGGGCGAGGCGGGCGCCGGCAAGCGCCGGCGCTGACGGCATCCGGCAGCCGCGATAACAACGACGTGGGGAGTGTCAGCGCATGAGCGATTTCCATCAGAACGGCATCATCACCGATTTTCACAACCTCACCCGCCGGCCGGTCGAGGAACTCGAGGCCGACCTGGTGCGCTTCTCGGCGCAGCGGCCGATGAGCCTGATCCTGCCGTCGCTCTATTCCGAGCTGGAGGGGCCGGCGCTCTCGCACATCGTCGACGAGCTGGCCCGGGTGCCCTATCTCTCCGAGATCGTGATCGGCCTCGACCGCGCCGATCACGCCCAGTTCGGCAGGGCCCGCGAGTTCTTCTCGCGGCTGCCCCAGCGTCATCGCATCCTGTGGAACGACGGCCCGGGCCTGCGCGCGCTGGACGCCGAGCTGGAAGCGCAGGGCCTCGCGCCCCAGCAGCCGGGCAAGGGGCGCAACGTCTGGTACTGCGCCGGCTACGTGCAGGCCTCCGGGCGCAGCGAGGCGGTGGCGCTGCACGACTGCGACATCCTCACCTACGATCGCGGCATGCTGGCGCGGCTGTTCTATCCGGTCGCGCACCCCTACTTCAACTACGAATTCTGCAAGGGCTACTACCCGCGCATCGCCGACGGCCGGCTCAACGGCCGGGTCTCGCGGCTGATGGTCACGCCGTTGCTGCGCGCGCTCAAGCAGATGTTCGGGCCGCTGCCGTACCTCGAGTACCTCGACTGCTATCGCTATGCGCTTTCCGGCGAGTTCGCCATGCGCACCGAGGTGCTCGACGGCATTCGCATCCCCGCCGACTGGGGGCTCGAGATCGGCGTGCTCTCCGAGGTGCATCGCAACTACTCCACCCGCCGGCTGTGCCAGGTGGATCTGGCCGACAGCTACGACCACAAGCACCAGCCGGTCTCCGAGGAGGACGCCTCCGGCGGACTCAACCGCATGAGCCTGGACATCGCCAAGGCGCTCTACCGCAAGCTGGCGACCCAGGGCGTGACCTTCAGCGCCGAGGGCTTCCGCACCCTCAAGGCCACCTACTACCGCATGGCGCTGGACCTGATCGAGGCCTACGACCACGACGCGCGGATGAACGGCCTGAGCCTCGACCGACACAGCGAGGAGCGGGCGGTGGAGCTGTTCGCCACCAACCTGCTCGAGGCCGGCGGCGTGTTCCTCGACAACCCCGGCGAGCGGCCCTTCATCCCCAGCTGGAACCGGGTGCGGGCGGCCATTCCCGACCTGCTGCCGCGCATGGCCGAGGTGGTGGAGGCCGACAACGCCGTCTGACCCCGCCGCCTGCCGCCACCAGCACCGCCCCCAGGCATTGGCCATGTGGGCGGTGCTTTTTACGCCGTTTTCCCGCTGACGGCGGATTTACCCGCTGCTGTTGACCAGCCACAGGGCGCCGTAGGGCGGCAGGGCATCCTCTGCTCGCCATGTCTCGCCGCCGATCCGGTCGCGCCACTCGCCTTCGTTGAGCGGCTCGAGCGCCAGCGGCTGGGGGCGATCGGTGACGTTGTGGATCGCCAGCAGACGGCGCCCGTCGGGCAGCGGGCCGCGCTCGACCACCAGCAGCGTGGCCGGCGTCTCGATCACCCGCTGGGACACGTCCGGATGGAAGCAGGGCTCGTCGCGGCGCACCTCGAGCAGCCGCTTCAGGGCCGTGAAGGCCTGGTGGGTCGAGGTGTGCGGGCTGTCGAGCAGCCGCTCCAGGGCGCCGCGATCCCAGTGGTGGCGGTTGATCGAGCGCAGCCGGCCGCTGCGCTCCATGCCCTCGATGTCGTTGAGGGTGCCGGTCAGCGCGTGCAGATAGAGCGCGGGGATGCCGCGCAGGCCGAGCATCAGCTGCTGGCTGCACAGGAAGCGCGGCATCTGCCAGGGGTCGGCGCCGCGGCGCGTGCCCTTCATGGCGTCGAACCAGGTGATGTTGATCTCGTAGGGCGAGTCCTCGCCGTCGTCCTTGGTGCGCATGCTGACGAAGCCGCCGAAGCGGTGCATCAGCTCGAGCAGCGCCTCGACCTCGTGGTGGGGCAGCCAGCCCTCCAGCGGGCGCACGCCGATGCCGTCGTGGCTGGCGGTGAAATTGAGGAAGCTGCAGCCCGGTGGCAGCTCGGGCAGGCTGCGCAGCCAGGCCGCCAGGGTGCCGGCCTCGCCGCTGGTAAAGGTGTGCAGCAGCAGCGGCGGCAGCGGGAACTGATAGACCAGGTGGGCCTCGTCCGGCGGCGTGCCGTCCTGTTCCAGCCGTTCGAGGCCCTGACGTTCAAGACCCTGACGTTCAAGACCAAAGTAGCTGATGTTCTCGCGGTGGGGCACGTTGGTCTCGGTGAGGATCAGCGTGCCCGGTGCCACGTGATCGACGATGGCGCGCAAGAGCCGCACCACTTCGTGGGTCTCCGGCAGGTGGATGCAGGAGGTGCCGACCTGCTTCCACAGGTAGGCGATGGCATCCAGGCGGATTACCCGCGCGCCCTGGCAGAGGTAGAACAGCAGGATGCCGACGAACTCCAGCAGCACGTCGGGATTGGCGAAGTTCAGATCGATCTGATCCTCGGAGAAGGTCGCCCACAGGTGGCGGGGGCCGCGGCGCGTCGGCACCTTGACCAGCAGCGGCGAGCTGCGCGGCCGCACCACCGCCGAGAGATCCGTGTCGGGATCCATCTCGATGAAGTAGTCACGCCCGGGCAGGTTGCCGCCGAGATAGTCGGCGAACCACAGCGACTCGCGGGACACGTGGTTGAGCACCAGGTCGACCCCGAGGTCGAGGCGGCTGGACAGGCGCCTCACCTGGGGCCAGTCGCCCAGCTGCGGGTCGACCTCGCGGTAGTGGATGACCGAGAAACCGTCGTCGCTGCTCCAGGGAAAGAAGGGCAGCAGGTGCACGCCGCTGAAGGTCTCCCCGAGGCGCCCGATGACGAAGTCGTCGAGCACGTCGAGGGGGGCCTGCTCGCCGTCGATCAGGCTGTCGCCGTAGGCGATCAGCCACTGGTCGCGTTCGCTCCACAGCGGCCGGGCGGGCGGCGCCTCCCCATCCGGGGGCGTCATGGGGGCCTGATGCGCCAGGAGGGTGAGCAGCCGGCGCAGCACCTCGTCGGCGCGAGGGCCATAGAGCATCGTCAGATGGCGGTGGGCCCGTTCGCGGAAGGTGCCGGCGGCCAGCGGCGTCGAGAGGGAAGGTTCCGGCATGGGCGATCGCCTCTTGTGGGGGTTTTCCTGAACATGCAGATGCCGTGCCACCTGTGAACATAGCGGACTAGGTGCGACTCGGCGACAAGCCGTCGAGCGGGGCCGGCCTACCGGAGACACATGAATACCTCCTCGTGGCTCCCGACGCCTTGCCTGGCGTGGGAGCTTCTCTCCGGCGTGTCGCGGGCACCCTCCGTGAAGGCCAATGTACCGCTTGAGTCTATAGCGGCTACAGGCTCTAGGCTGATGCCCTGTTTCGATGACGGGCCCCAGGAGGTCAGGATGGCGCAAGACGCCGTGCAGGAAGCCGAGAAGGATGCGTGCCGGCAACATCGGTGGCGCGTGGAGGGCATGGACTGTCCGGGCTGCGCCGGCAAGATCCGCGGCGCCCTGGAGCGTCTGGAGGGCGTGGAAGACGTGCGTGTCTCGGTCATGCAGGGCTCGCTGGCCCTCTATCTGGATGCCGGTCGTACGGCGCCCGAGGCCGTGGAATCGCTGGTCGAACGGCTGGGCTATGGCGTGCGTCGTCAGACGGCGGCTGCGGGGGGCGTTGCCGAGGCTTCGGCGGAGGCGGGCTGCTGTGCCGGGAACGACCCCGATCAGCACCAGGCGCGCGATCATGGCGATGGGGCCTCGCCGGCGGCCGGCGCCCCGGCTCCCCGGCGCTGGTATGCCACCGTCAAGGGGCGCCAGGCGCTGGCCACCGGGGCGGCGCTCGGTGTGGCCACGCTGCTGCGCCTCACCGTCGGCGCGGAGCTGGCCCACTGGGCCTTCCTCGCGGCCTGCCTGATCGGGCTGGCGCCGGTCGCCCGCCGCGCGGTGACGGCGGCACGGCTCGGCATGCCGTTCACCATCGAGATGCTGATGACCCTGGCCGCCGGCGGCGCGCTGATCATCGGCGCCGCCGAGGAGGCGGCCATGGTGGTGCTGCTGTTCGCGATCGGCGAGATCCTCGAGGGCGTGGCGGCCGACCGGGCCCGCTCGGGCATCCGCGCGCTGGCCGACCTGGTGCCCGGGGAGGCGCGGCTCGAGACCGCCGCCGGCGAGACCCGCACGGTGGACGCGTCCCGGCTGGCGGTCGGCCAGGTGGTGGTGGTGCGCCCCGGTGACCGGATTCCCGCCGACGGCACCATCCTCGCGGGCCGCTCGTCGATCGACGAGTCGCCGGTGACCGGTGAGTCGGTGCCGCGGGCCAGGGGCGAGGGCGACGAGGTGTTCGCCGGCTCGATCAATCACGATGCCGTGTTGCGGCTGCGCGTGTCCCGGCCGCAGGAGGACAACACCATCGCGCGCATCATCCGGCTGGTGGAGGAGGCCCAGGAGGCGCGGGCGCCCACCGAGCGCTTCATCGACCGTTTCAGCCGCGTCTACATGCCGGTGGTGGTCGGCCTGGCCGTGCTGGTGGCCGTGGTGCCGCCGCTGGCGCTGGGCGGCGCCTGGGGCGAGTGGACCTATCGCGCCCTGGCGCTGCTGCTGATCGGCTGCCCCTGCGCGCTGGTGATCTCGGTGCCGGCCTCGATCGCCTCGTCGCTTTCCAGCGGCGCCCGCCACGGGCTGCTGCTCAAGGGCGGCGCGGTGATGGAAGCCGCGGCCCGCACCGAGGCGGTGGCCTTCGACAAGACCGGCACCCTGACAGAGGGCCGGCCGCGGGTGACCGACGTGGTGCCGGCGGGCGATGACGTCGCCGTGCAAGACGTGCTTGCCCTGGCGGCGAGCCTCGAGCGCGACGCCAGCCATCCGCTGGCGTTGGCGGTGCTCGAGCACGCGGAATCACTCGGCGTCGCGCCCGGGATCGTCACCGAGGCGCGGGCGGTGCCCGGCCAGGGCGTCGAGGGGGCGATCGAGGGCCGACGGGCCTTCGTCGGCGCGCCGCGCCACGCGGCGGCACGCGGCACCTTGTCCGAGGCCCTGGGCGCACGCCTCGAGGCCCTCGAGGCCGAGGGTAAGACGGTGATCGTGGCGCTCGAGGACGGCGTGGCGGTGGGGGCGATCGCCCTGCGTGACGAGCCGCGGCGTGATGCCATGGCCGGCGTGGAGGCGCTGTCGGCGCTGGGCGTGCGCTCGGTGATGCTGACCGGCGACAACGATCGCACCGCCGCGGCCATCGCCGGGCGCCTCGGCATCGAGCGTCGCGCCGAGCTGCTGCCGGAGGGCAAGGTGGAGGCGATCCGCGAGCTGGCCCGCCATGAGCGGACGATGATGATCGGTGACGGCATCAACGACGCCCCGGCGCTGGCCAGCGCCCAGGTGGGCGTGGCGATGGGCTCCGGGACCGACGTGGCGCTGGAGACCGCCGACGGCGCGCTGCTGCGCAACCGGGTGGGCGACGCGGCGGCGCTGATCCGCCTGGCGCGGGCGACCATGGCCAACATCCGTCAGAATATCGCCATCGCCCTGGGGCTGAAGGGGCTGTTTCTGGTCACCACCGTGCTCGGCATCACCGGGCTGTGGCTGGCCATCCTGGCCGATACGGGCGCCACCGTGCTGGTAACGCTCAATGCCCTGCGGCTGCTGCGCTTCGCGCCGGGCAGTAACTGAGCAGTATTGAGGAGCGGCTGATCCGGGGACAGGCCTGCGAGGGGCGCCATGAATCCTTCCCTGGAGGCTACCTACGCCCTGCTGCGCTCTCGCGTCCTGCTTCGCTTGCAGGGCCGGTGCTGGCCATCCTTGGCCAGCCCGTTCGGAGCAGTGCTCCTCACCCCTGGCGTAGAACCCCCTCTTCGACCTGTCCCCGGCGCCCCTATGGTGCAATGCAAGAGGCTTATACCTCCTTGTACAGCTCTGCGCCCTGGTCGCGGAACTTCTCGGCCTGTTCGGCCATGCCGCGCTCCACCGCCGCTCGATCGCCGTCGAGACCGTTTTCCGAAGCGTAGTCTCGGACCTCCTGGCTGATCTTCATCGAGCAGAACTTGGGCCCGCACATGGAGCAGAAGTGGGCCACCTTGGCCGAGTCCTTGGGCAGGGTCTCGTCGTGGTACTCGCGGGCGGTGTCCGGGTCGAGGCCGAGGTTGAACTGGTCCTCCCAGCGGAACTCGAAGCGCGCCTTGGAGAGCGCATTGTCGCGGCGCTGGGCGGCCGGGTGCCCCTTCGCGAGATCGGCGGCATGCGCGGCGATCTTGTAGGTGATGATGCCGGTCTTGACGTCGTCCTTGTTGGGCAGCCCCAGGTGCTCCTTGGGCGTCACGTAGCAGAGCATGGCGCAGCCGTACCAGCCGATCATCGCCGCGCCGATGCCCGAGGTGATGTGATCATAACCGGGCGCGATGTCGGTGGTCAGCGGCCCGAGGGTGTAGAAGGGCGCCTCGTCGCACTCGGCAAGCTGCTTGTCCATGTTCTCCTTGATCAGGTGCATGGGCACGTGGCCGGGGCCCTCGATCATCACCTGGACGTCGTGCCGCCAGGCGATGCGGGTCAGCTCGCCCAGGGTCTCGAGCTCGGCGAACTGGGCCTCGTCGTTGGCGTCGGCCACCGAGCCCGGGCGCAGGCCGTCGCCCAGCGAGAAGGCGACGTCATACTGCTTGCAGATCTCGCAGATCTCCTCGAAGTGCTCGTAGAGGAAGCTTTCGCGGTGGTGGTAGAGACACCACTTGGCCATGATCGAGCCGCCGCGGGAGACGATGCCGGTGGTGCGTTTGGCCGTGAGCGGCACGTAGCGCAGCAGCACGCCGGCGTGGATGGTGAAGTAGTCGACGCCCTGTTCGGCCTGCTCGATCAGGGTGTCGCGGAACACCTCCCAGGTCAGGTCCTCGGCCACGCCGCCCACCTTCTCCAGCGCCTGGTAGATCGGCACGGTGCCGATCGGCACCGGGGCGTTGCGGATGATCCACTCGCGGGTCTCGTGGATGTTCTGCCCGGTGGAGAGGTCCATGATGGTGTCGGCGCCCCAGCGGATGCCCCAGGTCATCTTGTCGACCTCGTCCTCGATGGAGGAGGTGACCGCCGAGTTGCCGAGGTTGCCGTTGATCTTCACCAGGAAGTTCCGGCCGATGATCATCGGCTCGGATTCCGGGTGGTTGATGTTGTTGGGGATGATGGCGCGGCCGGCGGCCACCTCGTCGCGCACGAACTCGGGGGTGATCTCGTCCGCCAGGCGGGCGCCGAAGGCCTCGCCCGGATGCTGGTGGCCGAGGATGCGCTCGACCTCTGCCGACCCCAACGCCTGGCGCTTCTGGTTTTCCCGAATGGCGATGAATTCCATCTCCGGGGTGACGATGCCCCGGCGCGCGTAGTGCAGCTGGGTGACGTTCTTCCCTGCCTTGGCCCGGCGAGGCGTGCGGGTCAGCTCGAAGCGCAGCGGGGCGAGCATCGGGTCGTTGGCGCGGCGGCGGCCGTACTCGGAGGTCGGGCCGTCGAGGAGCTCGGTGTCGCCGCGGGCCTCGATCCAGCCGCGGCGCAGCTCGGGCAGGCCGCGGCGCAGGTCGATGGCGGCCTCGGGGTCGGTGTAGGGGCCGGAGGTGTCGTAGACCAGCAGCGGCGGGTTCTGCTCATCCGGGCCCTCGCCGGAGGTGCGGGTCGGCGACAGGCCGATCTCGCGGAAGGGCACGCGGATATCGGGCCGCGAGCCTTCGACGAAGACCTTGCGCGAGCCGGGTAGCGGGGCCACGGCGGCGGCGTCGACGCGGGCGCTCTCGTTGAGGAAATGGGTGGTCTTGCTCATGGTCGTGCTCCCTTGGCTTGAGTGGTTCGTCAGGGAGGACCGTCGGGGAGGACAGGGGCGGCCGACGCCGAGGCGCCGCCGCGTGTCGCTTGATCCCTACGCTGGTCCTAGCCAGTTCAGGTTCAACGGGACCCATGCTCGGGCGCCTCGCGCCGCATGATCTCAGCCGTCTTCAACGGCACCCCGTCAAGCGTGGTGGTGCCCGCCGTGATGGCGGGCCGTGTCATCATCGTTATCTCTTGCATGTGGCTCGGGGCTGATCCGGGGGCAGCTCTCCGAGGAGGCGCTGTGAATACCTCCCTGTACGCTACCGACGCCCTGCTGCGCTCTCGCGTCCTGCTCCGCTTGCAGGGCCGGTGCTGGCCATCCTTGGCCAGCCCGTTCGGAGCAGTGCTCCTCACCCCTGGCGTAGGACCTCCTCTTCGAGCTGCCCCCGGCGCCCCTCATTCACTCGGCAGATATCTCTCAGTCCGCGCGATCCAGCCCCATCTGCCAGAAGTCGATCTCCAGCCGGGTGGCGTCGCGGAACAGCCGCGCCAGCTGGTCGAAGCGCGCCGGCGTCACCTCGGCCAGGCGCGCGTCCAGCCAGGCGATCTCGGCGTACATCGCCCGCTGGAAGTCGTCGCCCCGGTACATGGCGATCCAGGCGTCATAGGGGTTGGCGTCGCCGCGCACGGTGAACGGCTGGGACTGAAGCCAGTTGGCGATCTCGCCGTAGCCCACCAGGCAGGGGGCCAGCGCCACGCGCAGGTCGAGCAGGTCGCCGCGGCTGCCGGCGTCGAGCACGAAGCGGGTGTAGGCCAGGGTGGCGCGAGCCTCGGGCACCGCCGCCAGGTCGTCCTCGCCGATGCCCCAGTCGCGGCAGAAGCCGCGGTGCAGGTCCAGCTCGACGTCGAGGATGGTCTTCAGGCCGTCGAAGGCCTGGCGCAGCTCGTCCAGGTCGCGGCTCTTGTAGGCGGCCAGGGCGTAGGCGCGGGCGAAGTGGATCAGGAACAGGTAGTCCTGCTGCAGGTAGTGGCGGAAGGCATCCGCCTCCAGCGTGCCGGCGCCCAGGGCGCGGACGAAGTCGTGCTCGGTGTAGGCGCGCCAGTCGGCCTGGCAGGCGGCGGTGAGATCACTGAAGCGACGGTCCATCTTGCCTCCGATTCCGATGAGAGCGGATGCCGGAGGGCGTGCATGGCGCACTGGCGTAGCGGAAGCGGGGAGGGAGCGCCGGGCGCAAGGAGGGCGCGCGGGCCCGCCGCCTGATTCCCTACGCCGGTTCACGTGCGGCGTCTGCCACACCCACCCGGATCAGGTTCCACGGGACCAGCGCTGGGTGCTGTCTCGAGCGTTGTCGAGCGCGAACCTGCGCCATCTCAGCCGGTTCCACCGGCACCCCGTCAAGCGAATGGGCCGAGTCTAGCAGCTTGGCGGGCGACGAACATCCCTGTCGTCGCCCCGGCCACGGTGCGACGGCAGCGTGACGGTCATTCGCCCTGGACGGCGCGGGCCTCGGCACTCGCCGACCGCGCCCAGTCGCTGCCGAAGGACTGGATCGGCATCTCGCAGAGCCGCTCGGCCGGGGGCGCGGCGGGCTCGTCGGCGGGCTCGAGATCCAGCGGCGCCGGCTCGGCCTCGAGCACCGCCGGCGGGGCGGTCTCGCCGGGCACCAGCAGCAGGCCGCGCCGGCGCAGGCCACGCCCGATCGTCAGGCTGCTGCTCCAGCGCACCAGCGGCGCGGCCAGCATCAGCCCTAACCACACCGGCGTCAGCCACCAGAAGAAGGTCGGCGTGGCCCACCAGGTCACGCCCGCCCAGCAGAGGCCGATCAGGCTGCCCGGCCAGGTGTGGCGCAGCGCCTCGCGCCAGGGCAGGGCGCGTCCCTCGCGTGACTGGGGGTTCCAGGCCACGGTGCGGCCGCTGAAGACCTCGATCACGAAGCGGCTGTGGAAGACCATCATCAGCGGCGCGATCAGCATCGCGAACAGCGCCTCCAGCAGGGCGCTGGCGACCAGCCTGCCGCGTCCGCCGTAGTGGGACGGCGCCCGGCACAGGGCCAGCACGACGCCCAGCAGCTTGGGCATCAGCAGCATCGCCAGGGTGCCGCCGAGCAGCGGCATGATCAGGTTGGGCGGGGCGATCGGCCAGTCCGGGAACAGCTGGGCGTCGGAGGTGAAGAAGTTGGGCGCGATCAGGGCGCGCAGCAGGGCATCGGCGGTGCTGACCGCGAGGATCGCCAGCCAGATCAGCGACGACAGGTAGGCCAGGGCGCCGCACAGGAAGTGCACCCGGCTGACCAGGTGCAGGCCGCCGGCGCCGAGCAGTCGCAGGTGCTGCAGGTTGCCCTGGACCCAGCGGCGGTCGCGCTTGGCGTAGTCGAGGATATGGCTCGGCATCTCCTCGAAGCTGCCGCCGAGGTCGGTGCGCATGCGCACCTCCCAGCCGGCGCGCCGCAGCAGCGCGGCCTCGACGAAGTCGTGGCTGAGGATGTCGCCACCCAGCGGCGGGCGTCCGGGCAGCTCGGGCAGGCCGGCATGCCGAATGAAGGGCGCCACGCGCAGGATGGCGTTGTGGCCGAAGTAGTTGGCGGCGTCGGACTGCCAGAAGCTCAGGCCGGCGGCCAGCATCGGCGAGTAGACCGCCGCCGCGAACTGGTTGGCACGGCCGAACAGGCTGTCCTGGCGCACGGGGATCGGCACCGTCTGCAGCAGCCCGAGGCGCGGATTGGCCTCCATCTGGGCGATCAGCTCATGCACGGTATCGCCGCTCATCACGCTGTCGGCGTCGAGCACCAGCATGAAGTCGTAGTGCTGCCCCCAGCGCTGGCAGAAGTCGCCGAGGTTGCCGGCCTTGCGGCCGGCGTTGCTGTCGCGATGGCGGTAGTGCAGCCGGCAGTGGCCGGCCAGCCGCCGCTGCAGCGCGGCCATGACGGCCTTCTCCTCGGCCACCACGGAATCGTCGGTGCTGTCGCTGAGCACGAAGGCCTCGATGTGCCGGCGCTCGGAGATCGGCGGCAGGTCCCGGCAGGTCGCCTCCAGACCCGCGGCGACCCGCTCGACGTCCTCGTTGTGGATCGGCATCACCAGGGCGGTGCGCGAGCGGGCGTCGTCGGGCGGCCGGGGCGAGCCGGCCCTGGCCAGGCTCAGCGGGTCGCGGCCGGCGAGGCTCAGGGTGAAGCCGATCAGCCCGCTCCAGAAGGCCACGGCGATCCAGCCGAAGGTCACCGCGAACAGCGCCATGACCGCCAGCTCCAGCGGGGTCAGGCCGCCGACGTGGAGGATGCGGAACATGGTCCACACGCCGAGGGCGGTGGTGGCGGCGATCAGCAGGGCGACGGCCCAGCGGCGGGTGCGGCGCCAGGGAATGGGCGCCGCGGCATTGCGGCAATCAGCGGCGCTCATCGGGATACCAGACATAGTTCCAGGTTTCGGTCAGCGGCTCGCCGTGCAGGGTCAGGGCCAGGCGCATGTCGGCCGGCGTGCCGTCCTCCGGCGCGAGGCGGAAGCTGGCGCGCCAGGTGCCGTCGGGCAGGCGCTGGACGCGGGGCTCGATCAGCTCGCCGCTGGAGGTGGTCAGGTGCGGCTCCACCGCCTGGTCGGCGTCGAGGCCGTCGAGCGTGGGCCCCTGGAAGTCGACGATGAAGACGCGCTGGCTCTCGGGCGGCGGATCGTCCTGCCCCGGCGTGGCGCCCCAGCCCTGACGCGAGCGCAGCACATGGGCGAGCCGCTGTTCGGGCGGGGTGGCGCCGAGGGTGCTCAGCCGGTAGCGGAAGGTCCGCGAATGGCCGGCCTCGAGCGGCTGCTCGGGGATCCAGTAGGCGGTGATGTTGTCGTTGGCCTCGCTGTCGGAAGGGATCTCGACCAGCTCGACGCGGCCCTGGCCCCAGTCGCCCAGCGGCGTGACCCATTCGCTGGGGCGCGTCTCGTAGCGGGCCTCGGCATCGAGGTAGGCCTCGAACCGGCGCGGCCGCTGGATCAGCCCGAAGCCCCGGGGCGAGGCGTCCTGCAGGCTCGACAGGTGCAGCGTCGCGGGATTGCTCAGCGGGCGCCAGATGCGTTCGCCGTCGCCGGTCTGCATGGCCAGGCCGCTGGAGTCGTGGACCCGCGGGCGATAGTCGTCCGCCGGGTACTCGCCGAGTCCGCCGTGCATGTACATGCTGGTCAGCGGCGCGATGCCGAGCTTGGCCACGTCCTCGCGGGCGAACAGCCGCGCCTCGGTCTCGACCGTGGTCGGCTCGCCGGGGGCGATCTCGAAGCGATAGGCGCCGGAGAGGGAGGGGCTGTCGAGCAGGGCGTAGACCGTCAGGTGCGTGTCCTCGGGACCGGGCTCGACCAGCCAGAACTCGCGAAAGGCCGGGAACTCCTCGCCGCGGGGCGCGCCGGTGTCGATGGCCAGTCCGCGGCTCGAGAGGCCGTAGCCCTGATCGCGGCCGACCATGCGGAAATAGGAGGCGCCGAGAAACACCATGAACTCGTCGCGGTAGTCCCCACTGTTCAGCGGGTAGTGCAGGCGGAAGCCGGCGTAGCCGAGATCGCCGAGGGCCTCGGCGTCGAGATCGGCCAGCCCGGCGGCTTCGTCGTCGTAGCGGAAGCGCGACGGGTCGAAGGGCAGCGGACTGACCTCGCCGTCCCCGTCGACCAGGTTGAGCGCGACCGGCTGGTCGTAGAGGAAGCCGGGATGGAACAGCTGGACCTCGAACAGCCCCTCGTCGTGCCAGACGGCGCGGTCGGGGCGGAAGCGGATCTGGCGATAGGCGTCGTAGTCGAGCTCGGTCAGCGCCGGTGGCAGGTCGGCGTTCGGCGCCTCATAGGGCGCGTCGGCCAGTCGCTCGGCGCGGTCGGTGACGCGCTCGAACAGGCCCTGTTCGTCGGCGGGCTTGGCGCTGGCCTCCATGGCCAGCGTCGCCCCCAGCGAGAGGGCTAGTAAACGGAACAGCGATGTCATGGGGTGACTCTCCTTGGAATCCCGCCGGCATTCCCTGCGCGAGCCGGTCCAGGGGGCTTGTCGTGTTATGGGTATCGTTGTCGTCAAGGCGTACCGGAGTTGGTCAGCACGCCGCCGGGATGGTTCCGCCCCGCGGCGCCGACGGGGTTACTTGTAGACGCGGAAGCGCTTCCAGTCGGCGCGGCCCTCGAGCTGCTCGGGGGTCTTGCGATAGCGCTTGTACTCCCACTGGTACTGGACCGGGTCCAGGGCGATGGCGGCCTCCACGCAGGCGTTCACCCCGGCCGCCGAGGTGGTCTCGTCGCTCGAGTAGACGCGCTCGTCGGCGGCCAGGAAGTGCAGCGCGAAGCCGCGGCCGCGCACGCGCCTGGCCACGCCGGTGACCACCCGCGCCTCGGTGCGGGCCACCAGCTTGGGCAGCAGGGTGGCGGTGTAGGCCTGGCGGCCGAAGAAGGGCGCGAACACGCCGCTGCCCCAGCTCGGCGTCTGGTCCGGCAGGATGCCTACCGTCTCGCCGCGCTTGAGCGCCTTGAGCAGCGCCGCCACGCCGCGCGGGTTGGTCGGCACCAGTTCGGCGCCGCGCCGCTCGCGGCCGCCGCGGATGATCGGATCCAGTGGGGCGAGCTTGGGCGGCTCGTACATGGCGGTGAAGGGGAAGTGCCCGGACAGCCAGAAGTTGAGCACCTCCCAGTTGCCGAAGTGGGGCGCCAGCACGATGACGCCGCGCCCCTCGGCGCGGGCCTCGTCGAGCAGCTCGCGGCCATGGACCTCGAGAATGCTGGCCTCGACCCGGTCCGGCTCGCCCATCCAGGCCAGGCCCAGCTCGAGCATGGTGGCGCTGGAGTGCACCAGGCTGCGCCGCGCCAGGCGGCGGCGTTCGCCTTCGGGGCAGTCGGGATAGGCCTGGGCCAGGTTGATGCGGGTCACCCGGCGCTCGCGGCGGCTGCCGAGCTGCACCAGCGGGCCGGTCATGCGCGCCAGGTGCCACAGCGAGGCCGGTCGCCAGTTGGCGAGGGTGCGCCACAGGCCGGCGATCAGCCGCGCCTGGAGGCGCCCCGGGGTGTGTTGCGTGTCGGCCATGGATCAGATCAGCCAGGTGTCGACGTTGTCGGGGGCGCGTTTCTCCTGCAGGCCCTTGAAGCCCTTGACGCAGCGGATGATCATCCACACCGCCAGCGCGATCAGCAGCGGGAAGCCGATCACGACCAGGGTCAGCAGCGAGGCGACGAGGGCGTAGACCAGGCCGATCCAGAAGGTGCGGATCTGGTAGCGGTAGTGTTCGTCGAGCCAGGACGGGCCCTTGCCGCGATAGATGTAGGCGATCACCACGCCGATGATGCCGGTGAAGCCGACCACGAAGCTGGCCAGGTAGAGGGCATAGACGACCATTGCCATGGTGGTGTCGGGGGCCGGGGCGTCGTCGGCGACTACGGCGTCGTGGCGCGCGGGGTCATGCTCGTTCATCGGTCGTCCTTGAAAGGGTGAATAGCGTGTTGCTCATGATACTGGCCTGCGTTGGCGATGCCACCGTATGCCATCGGCGACGCCGGCAAGAGCCTTCAGCCAGTTCGGTAAAAGCCTTCGGCCGGGTCGGAGCGCCTGCGGCGATGTGGCCTGATCCCTCAACGCTTGGGGCGGCTGATCTCGAGCAGGTTGCCGTCCGGGTCGCGCAGGTAAAGCGACTCGATCTCGCCGATGGCGCCCTGGCGACTGACCGGCCCCAGCTCGACCTCGATGGAGAGCGCCTCGAGGTGGCGCTGGACCTCGTCGAGGGGCAGCTGGCTGCGCAGGCACAGATCGAGGCTGCCCGGGGTGGGCGTGGCGGCCCGGGGCTGGATATCGGTGGCGGTCCAGTGCAGGCGCAGGGCCATGTCGCCGAGCATCAGGTCCACGCGCTCCTGATCGCGATAGCGGACGTCCAGCCCCAGTACCCGGGTGTAGAAGTCCACGGCGCGGGAAATATCGGTCACGGTGATGACCAGGTGGTCCAGACCTGACAGCATGCATGCCTCCTGAAAGTGAGTCCTGCCACAGAGAATACGATGATGCCGACCTGTCCGCTATGCGCATCCACCGACCACGCGCCCTACCATCGCGATGCGCGGCGCGACTATCGCCGCTGCCGACGTTGCGCACTGGTGTTCGTGCCGGCCCATCAGCGCCTCGGGCCGGCGGAGGAGAAGGCGGTCTACGACCAGCACCAGAACTCCCCCGACGACCCTGGCTATCGTCGCTTCCTGTCGCGGCTGTTCGAGCCGCTGGCGGCGAAGCTCTCGCCGGGCGCCCGCGGGCTCGACTTCGGCGCCGGCCCGGGGCCGACGCTGTCGGTGATGTTCGAGGAGGCCGGCCACCCGATGGCGATCTATGACGCCTTCTACGCGCCGGATGCGGCGGCGCTCGAGCGTACCTACGATTTCATCACCTCCACCGAGGTGGTCGAGCACCTGTTCGCGCCCGGCGCCGAGCTCGAGCGCCTGCTCGGTCTGCTGGCGCCCGGCGGCTGGCTGGGGCTGATGACCAAGCGGGTGCCGCCAGGCGTGGAGGCGTTCGCCGGCTGGCACTACATCCTCGATCCGACCCACGTCTGCTTCTTCGACGAGGCGAGCTTTCGCTGGCTCGCCGATCGCTGGCAGCTGACGGTGAGCTTCCCGGCCGGCGACGTCGTATTGCTGCAGAAGGCATGAGGGCGCTTCGGTCGATAACACGCCGTTATAGTCATCGAAGTGTCGCGAAAAATCCCTCCAGGGAGGATTGGCGGCGCTCGTGACCGGGCGTATATTCGTGCGCGAATTCCCGTCACCGCCGCCCCGGCGGCGGCGTTGTCTCGCGGCTCGTCGGAGGCCTTCGCGCATGTCACGCCAGCTGTTGCACATGGCCCTGGGGCCGCTGCTCGGACTCTTCATCCTGGGCATCGGCAACGGTTTTCTGACCACGCTCACCACCCTTAGGCTGGACGCCGCCGGGGCCTCGTCGCTGGTGATCGGCTGGGTGTCTTCGGCCTACTTCATCGGCCTGGGTGTGGGGGCGATGGTCAACGACCGCTTGCTGCTGGCGATCGGCCATATCCGTGCCTACGGCAGCTTCGCCTCGCTGCTGGCGGTGTCGGTGCTGCTGCAGGGCATGTTCGTCGATCCCGTGGCCTGGTTTGCCCTGCGCCTGATCGCCGGCTGGGCCACGGTGGGCGTGTTCCTGGTGATCGAGAGCTGGCTCTTGACCGCCGGCGACGACCGGGTGCGCGGGCGCCTGCTGGCGATGTACATGATCGTGGTGTTCGCCGCCGGGGCGATCGGCCAGCTGCTGTTCGGCCTGACCCGCGGCATGGCGCCCACCGAGCCCTTCATGCTGGTCGGCCTGCTGGCCTCGCTGTCGGTGCTGCCCATGGCGATCATCCCGCGGGTCACGCCGCTGCTGGAGAAGGCCGAGCCGCTGTCGCCGCTGCGCCTGATCACCCTGACGCCCACCGGCGTGATGGGCAGCTTCGGCTCCGGCATCGCGGTGGCGGCGGTCTATACGCTGCTGCCGCTCTACCTGCAGCGCAGCGGCGTCGGCGGCGACCGCGTCGGTCAGCTGATGGCGCTGGTGGTGCTCGGCGCCATGTGCCTGCAGTACCCGGTGGGACGCTGGTCGGACCGCCACGACCGCCAGCTGGTGCTGATCGGGCTCGGAGGCTTCTGCGCGCTGATCTGCGCCGGCATCCTGCTGTTGCCGCTGCCGCCTTGGGGGCTCGCCGCGCTGCTGTTCCTGCTCGGCGGCGGGGTCTTCTCGCTGTATCCGGTGGCGGTGGGGCATGCCGCCGACCGCGCCCCGGCGGGCGCGCTGGTGCGCATGAGCCAGGGCCTGCTGCTGATCAACGCCATCGGCGCGACCCTGAGCCCCTCGGCGATCGGCCCGGTGATGACGCTAGTGGGCGACGGCGGGCTGTTCTGGTCGCTGGGCGCGCTGGGCGTGGCGCTGGTGGCCTTCTTCGCCTGGCGGCGCAGCGTGCGCCCGGCGCCGGTGCCGGTGGCGCCGTTCTCGCCGGCCACGCCGCTCAGCGCCGCCGAGCTGGCGGTCACCGAGGAGTGGGTGCAGGGCGCGCTGGAGCACGAGCACGTCGAGGATCTGTCCGAGGCGGTGCCGGACGTCGAGGTGGCCGAGCCGCTGGTCGGCCCGCCGCCGCCCGACGAGCCGCATATCGTCTACTACGATGACGCGGCGCCGGCGGGGGCTGCGTCCGACGTCGATGCCGATGAGAGGGGCGCCGAGGACGCCGGCCAGGATCGAAGGGCGACCTACGGCTAATGGTTCATCGGCCGTCGTGAATCTAGGCTCGCCGGAACGTCCTGTTTTCGAGGTGCCCCGATGACGCCCTATTCGCCGCCGCTTCGCGATGTCCGCTTCGTGCTCGAGGAACTGCTCGAGCACGGCTCACTCTCCCTGCCCGGCTTCGAGGAGATCGGCCCCGAGCTGGCCGACGCCGTGCTGGAGGAGGCCGGCCGGCTGGCCGGTGAGGTGTGGGCGCCGCTCAACGCCGTCGGCGACCGCCAGGGCTGCCGGCGGCGGGAGGACGGCGCCGTCACGCTGCCCGAGGGCTTCGCCGAGGCCTACCGGGCCTACGCCGAGGGCGGCTGGAACGGCATCGGCGTCTCCGCCGCCCACGGCGGCCAGGGCCTGCCGGAGACCGTGGCCAGCGCCGTGCAGGAGATGCTGCACGGCGCCAACATGGCGCTGGGGCTGTGCCCCATGCTCACCGCCGGCGCCATCGAGGCGCTGGCTCGCCATGGCAGCGAGACGCTGCAGGCGCGCTACCTGCCGCCGCTGGTGGAAGGCCGCTGGACCGGCACCATGAACCTCACCGAGCCCCAGGCCGGCTCCGATCTCTCCCAGGTGCGGACCCTGGCCGTGCCCGCGGACGACGCGTCCGGTCGTTATCGCCTCAGGGGCCAGAAGATCTACATCACCTGGGGCGAGCACGAGGCCGCCGAGAACATCCTGCACCTGGTGCTGGCGCGCACCCCGGACGCCCCCGAGGGCAACCGGGGCATCTCGCTGTTCCTGGTGCCCAAGTATCTGGTGGAGGAGGACGGCTCGCTCGGCGCGCGCAACGACGTGACCTGCACCGGGCTCGAGCACAAGCTCGGCATTCACGGCTCGCCGACCTGCTCGCTGAGTTTCGGCGAGCAGGAGGGGGCCATCGGCTATCGGGTCGGCGAGCTCGGCCGCGGGCTCAATCACATGTTCACCATGATGAACGAGGCTCGCCACAAGGTCGGCATCCAGGGCATCGGCGTCGCCGAACGCGCCTGCCAGCAGGCGCGCGGCTACGCCCTGGAGCGGGTGCAGGGCCGCCGCGACGGCGCGCCCTGCGCCATCGCCGAGCATCTCGACGTCAGGCGCATGCTGCTCTCGATGCGCGCCCGCACCGATGCGCTGCGCGCCCTGGCGCTGACCTGCGCGGCGCAGATGGACCGGGCCCGCCACGCCCGGGATGAGGCCGAGCGCCAGGCCGCCCAGGCGCGGGTCGAGGTGCTGATCCCGGTGGTCAAGGCGTTCTCCACCGATCAGGCGGTGGAGATCGCCTCGCTGGGCCTGCAAGTCCACGGCGGCATGGGCTACATCGAGGAGACCGGCGCCGCCCAGCTGTTGCGCGACGCGCGCATCGCGCCCATCTACGAGGGCACCAACGGCATCCAGGCGCTGGACCTGGCCGGGCGCAAGCTGGCCCGCGACGGCGGCGCGGCGCTGAGCCGGTTGGCCGACGAGGTCGAGGCCACCGCCGAGGCGCTCGCCGCCAGCCCCGAGCTGCGCCCGCTGGGCGAGAGCCTGGCCGGCGGCGTGGCCGACCTGCGCACCGCCACGGGCCTGGTGCTGTCCCAGGGCGCCGATCCCGAGCGCGGCGCGGACGCCGTCCAGGCCTGTGCCACGCCCTTCCTCAGCCTGGCCGGCCACGTGCTGTGCGCCTGGCAGCTGGGCCGCTCGGCCCTGCGCGCCGAGGCGGCGCTGGCCGACGGCACGCATGACGCCGACTTCTATCGCACCAAGCTCGCCGTGGCGGAGTTCGGCCTGCGCCAGTGGCTGCCGGAGGGCCGCGCCCGGCTGGCGGCGATCGAGGCCGGCCTGGGCGGCCTGGCGGCGCTGAAGCCCGAGCATCTCTGAGCCCGGCAAGCGGGCGAGCCGGCCAGCGTGATGTCAGCGCAGGCGGGCGTGACTCGACCGCGACACACCAGCGGTGCATGCTGATCCGAGTGCCCGCCGGGCGTGATCGGCGGGCGAGTCTACCCAAGCGAAGGAGAGGCAGCGATGAGTCAATCACCGATCGGCGTCGTGGGCGCCGGCACCATGGGCCAGGGCATCGCCCAGGTGCTGGCGACCGCCGGTTTCACGGTCCGCCTGTTCGACGTGGCCGGGGAGGCGCTCGAGCGCGCCCGGGCCGGCATCGACAAGGGGCTCGGCAAGCTGGTGGCCAAGGAGCGGCTGAGCGAGGACGCGCGCGCCGACGCCCTGGCGCGGCTCCACGGCACCACCGAGCTTGCGACCCTGGCCGACTGCGAGGTGATCATCGAGGCCGCGCCCGAGAACCCCGAGCTCAAGGAGCGGCTGTTCCGCGACCTCGGCGCGCTCGGCGACGACATCATCCTCGCCTCCAACACCTCCTCGCTGTCGCTGACCCGGCTGGCCGGGGTCTGCGAGCGCCCCGAGCGGGTGGTGGGCATGCACTTCTTCAATCCGGTGCCGGTGCTGGCGCTGGTCGAGGTGATCCGCGCCGAGCAGACCGCTGACGCCACCGTGGCCCGCGTCGAGGCGCTGGCCGAGGCGCTGGGCAAGACCGCGGTGCGGGTGGGGGATTCGCCGGGCTTCGCCGTCAATCGCCTGCTGGTGCCGATGATCAACGAGGCGGCCTTCCTGGTGCAGGAGGGCGCGGCGACGCCGGAGGCGGTGGACCAGGCCATGCGGCTCGGCGCCGCCCATCCCATGGGCCCGCTGGCGCTGGCCGACCTGATCGGCCTGGACGTGTGCCTGGCGATCATGGAGGTGCTGCAGGAGGGCTTCGGCGATCCCAAGTACCGGCCCTGTCCGCTGCTCAAGCGCATGGTCGATGCCGGCTATCTGGGCCGCAAGAGCGGGCGCGGCTTCCACGTCTACGACGCGGCCTGACCCCGACCAAAGCCGCGATTGTCGCTCACCCTAGCGTTCGCTAGGGTGAGGGCGTTGCGTCTTTCCCGATATCACGAGACGAGGAGCCATCATGAGCGAGCAGGCGATCGAGGTGCAGGACGACGGCGGCGTGGTCCGTCTGACCGTCAACCGTCCCAAGGCGCTCAACGCCCTGAACAGCGAGGTGCTCGCCGCCCTGGCGGCGGCGCTCGACGATCTCGAGGCCCGCGGCGATCTGCGCGCGGTGCTGATCACCGGCGCCGGCGAGAAGGCCTTCGTGGCCGGCGCCGACATCACCGAGATGCGCGACAAGAGCGCCGTCGAGGCCCGCGACTTCGCCGGCCAGGCCCAGGCCACCCTCAAGCGGCTCGAGGCGCTGCCGGTGCCGGTGGTGGCGCTGGTCAATGGCTTCTGCCTGGGCGGCGGCTGCGAGCTGGCGCTGGCCTGCGACTGGGCGGTGGCCAGCGACAACGCCGTGTTCGGCCAGCCGGAGGTGCTGCTGGGGGTGATTCCGGGCTTCGGCGGCACCCAGCGCCTGCCGCGCCGCGTCGGCCCGGCCATGGCCCTGGACCTGGTCACCACCGGGCGCAAGATCGACGCTGGCGAGGCCCTGCGCATCGGCCTGGTCAACCGGGTGATGTCCCAGGCCGAGCTCGAGGACTACGCCGCCGAGCTGACCCAGCAGCTCGGCGGCAACGGCCCCCAGGCGGTGCGCGGCGCCAAGCAGGCGGTCCACGACGGCCTGGACCAGGACCTGGACAGTGCCCTGGCGCTGGAGACCAGCCTGTTCGCGCTGTGCTTCGCCGGCGACGAGCAGCGCGAGGGCATGAGCGCCTTCGTCGAGAAGCGCAAGCCGAACTTCTGAGCGCCGTCCCCTTCCTGCGAAGCATCGACGGCCGTGGCGGTGACGCCACGGCCGTCTTGTGTCTGTGGTGTCAGTCCAGGCCCCGGTCGCCTCGCCCGGCCAGTCGCGCCGGCCAGCCGAGGCGCAGCATGCCGGTGGCGATGGCGGTGCCCGCGAGGGTGATGGCCATGCCGGCCAGGATCTGCAGGCTCAGCGTCTCGTCGAGCAGCACATAGCCCCACAGCAGGGCGCTGACCGGCACCAGGAAGGTCACGGTGGAGGTCGCGGTGGCCCCGGCGCTGGCGATCAGCCCGAAGTAGAGCAGGAAGGCCAGGGTGGTGCTGAAGGCCGCCAGCGCCAGGCCATTGGCCCAGCCGAGGCCGCTGATCGGGGCCTCGGGCCACAGCCACAGGCCCGGCAGCAGCAGGATCATCCCGGACATGGCGCAGCTGCCGGCGGCCAGCACGCGCACCGGCAGGTGAGACAGGTAGGTCTTGGAGTAATTGGTGGCGATGCCGTAGCAGAAGGTGGCGCCGAGCACCGCGAGGATGAACCAGCCGTCGCCGCCCAGGGCGAAGTCCAGCCGGTCCGCGGACAGCACATAGACCCCGAGGAAGGCCAGCGCCAGGCCCAGGTACTGGCGCCTCGACACCGGCGTGGCGAAGAACAGCGCGCCGAGCAGGGCGGTGAACAGCGGCGTGGTGGCGTTGATCAGCGAGGTGAAGCCGGCCTCCAGCCGGGTGGTGGCCAGCGCCAGCAGCGAGAACGGCAGCACGTGGTTGACCAGCCCCAGCAGCATGAGCCGGCCGGCGTTGTCCCGCACCAGGCGCAGGTAGCGCACGCCGAGCAGCAGCGGCAGCATCAGCAGCGCGCCCACGCCCATGCGCACCAGGATCAGCGGCACCGGGCCGAACTCGGGCACCGCCACCCGCATGAAGATGAACGACATCCCCCACAGCGAGGAAAGCAGGATCAGGCGGAGGGTATCGGCCGGGCTCATGGCGGTGTCCAGTTGGCGAGCGGGAGGGAAGGTGCCATGGCAGGGTAATCGCCCGTCGGCCGGCGGGGAAGGGCGTGGAGGTTCGCATCTTACTCTTGGTCATGAAGGGGGCGCGCCTGCCGGCGGCGTGATCGAGCGCAGTCCCGGTTGTGCGAGGCCGTGCCGCGATGGCAGGAGGTTCCCTGGCTCGGGGGAACGGCCAAGCCGAAAGCCGCCGTCCTCGTCGCGCCCGGCCGCATCGAGCCCGACGACATCGTCGGAGCGCTTCTCCCATCGGCGCGACGGGTTCAAGGTCGCCCCGAATGCGGGCCGAGGACGGCGCTGGCGCGCAGGCGGTGGCCGTGATATCGCTGTGGGGGCGATGATTCCACACGGAGGCGACCATGAAGACCATCGGCGTGCTCGGCGGCATGAGCTGGGAGTCCACCCAGAGCTACTACCGGGCCCTCAACGAGGGCGTGAAGCGCGAGCTGGGCGGCTTCCACTCGGCGAAGGTGGCGCTCTACAGCGTCGACTTCGCCGAGATCGAGACGCTGCAGCAGGCGGATCGCTGGGACGAGGCGGGCGAGCGGCTCGCCGCCGCGGCGCGGCGGGTGCAGGCGGCGGGAGCCGACTTCCTGCTGCTGGCCACCAACACCATGCACAAGGTGGCGCCGGCGATCGAGGCCGCCATCGAGATCCCGCTTCTGCATATCGCCGATGCCACCGCCGAGCGGCTGCGCGACGACGGGGTGCGTCGCGTGGGGCTGCTGGGCACGCGCTTCACCATGGAGCAGGCCTTCTACACGGACCGGCTCGGCGAGCGCTTCGGCATCGAGGTGCTGGTGCCGCAGGCCGAGCAGCGCGAGCGGGTGCATCGGGTGATCTTCGAGGAGCTGTGCCAGGGCCGCATCGAGCCGGCCTCGAAGGCGGCGTATCTCGAGGTCATCGCGGACCTGCACGCCCGCGGCGCCGAGGCGGTGATCCTCGGCTGCACCGAGATCGCGCTGCTGGTCGGCCAGGGCGACACGCCGGTGCCGCTCTATGACACCACGGCGCTGCACGCCGAGGCCGCGGTGACGGCCGCCCTGGCCGAGGAAAAGGGCGAGCGGGCTTGGTAGAGTGACGGCTTCCATCAACGCCAGGGAGGCAGGGATGCGCATCACCCAGCTCAACATCTATCCGGTCAAGTCGCTGCGCGGCATCGCCCTCGACGAGGCCACGCTCACCGAGCGCGGCCTGGCCTTCGACCGCCACTGGATGGTCGTGGACGCCCGCGGCCGCTTCGTCACCCAGCGCGAATGCCCGGCCATGGCCAAGGTGACGGTGCGCCTCGAGCCGAGCCGCCTGGTGCTGGAGCATCCCGAGGCCGCGCCTCTGGCGGTGCCGCTGGCGCGTCACGGGCTCGAGCGCCTCGAGGTCAGCCTCTGGAAGGACAGCGGCGAGGCGCTGGACGAGGGCGCCGAGGCGGCCGAGTGGCTGACCGCCGCGCTGGGCGACGCCCGGCAGGGCGATCGGGACGGCGGACTGCGCCTGGTGCGCTTCCCCGAGGAGCGCCGTCGCGAGGTCGAGGCCGACTATCTGCGCGGCGAATCGGCCCACACCGCCTTTGCCGACGGTTATCCGCTGCTGGTGGCCCATCGGGCCTCCCTCGAGCGGTTGAACGAGCGCCTCGCCGAGAAGGGCCTGGACGCCGTGCCGATGAGCCGCTTCCGGCCTAACGTCGTGGTCGAGGGGGAAGGGCCCTTCGCCGAGGTCGACTGGGACGAGCTGGCGCTCGGCTCGGGCATCCGGCTGGGGCTGCGCAAGCCGTGCAAGCGCTGCAAGATCATCACCCAGGATCAGTGCACCGGCGAGGCGCCGGAGCCCAAGGAGCCGCTGAAGACGCTGGTGGAGATGGATACCCAGCCGGGCTGGAAGGGCGCCTACTTCGGTCAGAACGCCGTTCCCCTCGACGGCATCGGCCGGACGCTGCGCGTCGGCGATGACGCGGCGGCAACGATCAGGGCCTGAGGCATGTAATGCCGCCTGGCCGAGGCCGGCTGAGCTCGCCTCGAGCATGGCGTCAGCCGTCAGTGCGACGGGTCGACCAGGCCGCCCAGCGAGGCGTTGCGGCGGAACCAGCCGGCGATGCTGGCGCGGGGATAGCGGGTCGGCAGCACCTCGTGGGGCACGCGATCGGAGAGGAAGCAGACGAAGGTGCCGGCCTCGGGCCGAACCCGGGTCAACTCGCGGTCGGGGTCGTGCTCGTCGAAGATGACCATCTCGCCCTCGCCGTCGGCGGGCCAGTCGGGGTTGAGGTAACCCACGGTGGAGATCACCCGGTTGGCGCGGCCGCGGAAGCTGTCGAGATGGCGGCGGTAGAAGGCGCCAGGCGGGTACTGGGCGAAGTGCGCCTCGTACTCGAACAGGCCCAGAAACAGCGCCTGGTTGAGCGCCTTTTGCAGTTCGCCCATGGCCTCGAGGTAGCGGCGCTGGGCCAGGCTCTCGCGGTCCAGCCAGCGGATGGCGTCGCCGCGGATGTCGCGGCGCAGGTGATGCTCGCGCCCGCGGCCGACGCCGGCGGCGTCCAGCGCCTCGCGCGAGGCCATCGTCTCGAGCTCGGCGAGCAGCGGGGCGTGCAGGGCCTCGGGCAGGAATTGCTCGCCCAGGTACCAGCCCTGTTCGACCAGGGCGTCGACCAGCTCGGTCAGGCGGGCGGGGGGCAGATGCGGTCGGGTCATGATGGCGTCAGTCGGCGTTCGGGGTGAAAGTGCAGCTTGCCCTCGGGGCGCTGGAAGAGATCGATCGGCATGGCGAAACCCTCGGCCAGCAGTTCCACCAGCATCATCGAGGACAGTCCCCAGATCACGTGGTCGTCGTGGCGATAGCTCGGCACGTAGTAGGCGCGGCCGTCGACGCGGATCACGTCGGTGTGGGTGCGCCGGTCGGCCAGGAACGCCGCCAGCGGCACCTCAAAGATGGCGTCGAGCTCGCCGGGGTCGGGCGTGAGCGGCAGGTCCGCGGGAATCACGCCGACGTACGGCGTGACGCGGAGGCCGTGCAGCGAGATGACGTCCGACAGCCGTCCGAGCACCTCGACCCGCCCGGGCGGCAGGGCGATCTCCTCCTCGGCCTCGCGCAGGGCGGTGGTCAGCAGGTCGGCGTCGGCTTCCTCGCGCTTGCCGCCGGGAAAGGCGACCTGGCCGCTGTGCGTGGAGAGATGGGCGGCGCGGCGGGTGAACAGCAGCGTCGGGTCGGGGCGTGCCACCAGGGGAAGGAGCACCGCCGCCTGGGGCAGGTCGAGCGTCACGCGGCGCGGCGCATGCGCTTGCAGGCGCTCGCGAAGTTTCTCTAACATGATGATTCCATCGAGTTTCACCTCTTTTACCCAGTCGCCGCACGCGGCGTCAAGCCCGGGGCACTCCCGGTGCCAGCCAGTCAGGGAGCGCCATGAATTTTTGCAGTCACTGTGGGCAGCCGGTCCGTTTCGCGATTCCCGAGGGCGACGATCGTCCGCGCTTCCTGTGCGACGCCTGCGGCACCATCCACTACCAGAATCCGCGCATCGTGGCCGGGACCCTGCCGGTGTCGGGCTCGCGGGTGCTGCTGTGCCGCCGCGCCATCGCCCCGCGCAAGGGCTACTGGACGCTGCCGGCCGGCTTCATGGAGAACGGCGAGACCACGCCCGAGGCGGCCGCCCGCGAGACCCGCGAGGAGGCCATGGCCGAGGTCGCGCTTCACGGCCTCTACACGCTGATCAACCTGCCGCATATCGACCAGGTATTCATGATCTTCCGCGCCGAGCTGGACGGCGACTTCGGCGCGGGGCCGGAGAGCCTCGAGGTGGCGCTGTTCGAGGAGCACGAGATTCCCTGGGGCGAGCTGGCCTTCCCCACCATCGAGCGCACCCTGCATCACTTCTTCGCCGACCGCCGCGGCGGCGACTTCGCGCTGCACGTCAGCGACATCACGCCCGAGGATCGCGAGCGCTACTTCGGCTCCGCCTGACACCGAGGCCGACCCGGCCGCCGCGGTTCTCCGACCAGACGACGCCACGGGCCATTCCCGTGGCGTTTTCGTTGCGCGGCGTCGGATATCGGCCGAACGCTAGAGATCGGCCAGCTTCCAGGCGTCGTAGGCCGGCTCCTCGTAGGGGTGGGCATGCCGGAGCGCGGCCAGGGCCTCGCGGATCAGCGCATCCTCGCACACCAACTCCACCTTGAGCTCTTCCACGTGTTCCAGGTCGCCGACGCGGCCGATATGCGGGTCGGCGCCGGCCAGCGGGCGGAACTGGCCGGTGCCCGGCGTCTGGAAACAGCAGGCCTCGTAATCGCCGATGCGCCCGGCGCCGGTGGCGAACACGGCTTCCTTGACGGCCTCGGCGTCTTCCACGGGAACGAAGAAGGCGAGCTTGTACATGATGGTCTCCGATGTCGAGGATGCTTCCTCGTTGTGCCACAGCGGCGGGCGGCCGTCAGCAGGCGCGAGAAAAAAACTTGTCACTTTCCTGTACGTGAATTACGTTTTGTATAGGTCGAGTAAAGGAATCTCTTCCAGACATCCCTCGCACCGAGTGCTAACCGGTATCCCCGGAGGAGCCATCTCATGAAGGTCATGACATCACGCATTCCCCAGTTCATCGGCGCCGGCCTGGTCGGCCTGGGCCTGAGCTTCGGCCTGAGCGGCGCCGCCCAGGCCGATCATCACGGCATGAAGGCGGATATCGTCGATACCGCCGTCGAGGCCGGCCAGTTCGAGACCCTGGTGGCCGCGGTCAAGGCCGCCAATCTGGTCGAGACCCTCAAGGGCGAGGGACCGTTCACGGTCTTCGCGCCCACCGACGAGGCCTTCGCGGCGCTGCCGGAGGGCACGGTCGACGACCTGCTCAAGCCGGAGAATCGCGACACCCTGACCGCCGTGCTGACCTACCACGTGGTGCCGGGAAAGGTCATGGCCGAAGACGCCATGGGCGCCGATAGTGTCACCACCGTTCAGGGGCAGGACATCAGCATCACCACCATGGACGGCCAGGTGATGGTGAACGATGCCACCGTGATTCAGCCCGACATCGAGGCCAGCAACGGCGTGATCCACGTCATCGACGGTGTGCTCATGCCCGAATGACGCCGATAGTCCTCCCGCGATTGCCTCGTGCAATCTCCTGTTTGCCGCCCCTCCCCCCGGGCGGCTTTTTTTTTGCTGCCCGCGCTGTTCCGTGATCGGCAGGGCAGAGCGCTTTGACAGCGAGCGCGTCCGGGGCGAGCCTCGTCGGAACCACGACGCACGGAGGGAATTGGATGTTCGATGATGCCCTGAAGGCGCTGCTGGATCGCCTCGACCTGGGGCCCCGCGGCTCGCTCGCCCCCCTTTCCGGCGGTGACATCGCCGCCGTCTACCGGCTGGCGACCGACCGTGGCGAGGTGGTGCTCAAGCGTGACGAACCCGAGCGGCTGGCCGGCGAGGCCGAGGGGCTGCGTGCCCTGAAGGCGGCGACGACACGACTCGCGGTGCCCGAGGTATGGGGCGAGGGCGATGGCTGGCTGGTGATGGAGGCGCTGACGCCGGCCCGGCGCACGGCCGCCTGCGAGCGTACCCTGGGCGAGGGGCTGCGCGAGCTGCATGGGGGAGCGCCGGCGTCGGGCGAGGCCTCCCACGGCTGGGCGCGGGACAACGCCTGCGGCGCCACGCCCCAGCCCAATGCCTCGCTCGACGACGGCCGCGCCTTCCAGCGCGAGCGCCGGCTGCTGCCGCTGGCGCGGGCCTGCCATGACCGGGGGCTCTTGGACGCGCGTCTTCGAGAGCGGCTTGAGACGGTGGCCCAGGGGCTCGAGGGCTGGCTGCCGGACGCCCCGGGGCGGCTGGTGCACGGCGACCTGTGGTCGGGCAACGTGCTGTACACCAGCCGCGGGCCGGCACTGATCGATCCGGCGGTCTATCGTCACTACCCGGAGGTCGACCTGGCCATGCTGACGCTGTTCGGCGCCCCGTCGGAGGCCTTCTTCGAGGCCTACTGGAACGGCGCGGCGCCGGCGGACTGGCCGCGTCGCGAGGCGCTGTTCCAGCTCTATCCGCTGCTCAATCACCTGCTGCTGTTCGGCGCCGCCTATCGCGACGCCGTGGCGCGGGCGCTGACGCGGGTCGAGCGGGGCGGCTGAGGCGCTTCCACGCCGCGCCCGGTCGCTCTCAACCCTGGCGCAGCCGGGCCAGGGCGCGTCGCCACCAGGGCGAGCGCAGTCCGACGGCGGGGAGGTCCCGGGTCAGGAAGTCGGCGACCGGCCCCACCTGCTCGGGGCGGTCGAGCATCGGCGCATGGCCGCAGTCGGCCGCCTCGAGGGTGATCAGCCCGGGCTGGGCCTCGCGCATGCGCTCGACGCTCTCGGCCTTGAGCAGCGGCGAGGCGGCGCCGCGCACCACCATCAGCGGGCAGCGGATCGCGCGCCAGTCGGCCCAGGTATCGCGCGGCGTGTCGTGGATGAATTGCTCGCCGATGCGTGGATCGTAGTGGTAGGTCCAGCCGCCGTCCGGCAGTCGGCGGGCGCTGTCCAGGGCCAGGCGACGCCAGGCGTCGTCGCTGCGCGGACCGAAGCCTTCATAGTGCCGGCGCAGCTCCGCGGCCAGGTCGCGGAACCGGCCGAAGCGGTGGGGCACGCCGAAGTAGGTGCCCAGCGCGGCCAGGCCGTCGGGGTCCAGCTCCGGACCCACGTCGTTGAGCACCAGGCGCTCGATGCGCGCGGCGGTGTCGGTCTCGGCGGCCAGCAGCATCCCCAGCAGGCCGCCCATGGACGTGCCGACCCAGGGCACGCGCTCGAGACGGAAGTGATCGAGCAGCGCGACTGCTATGGTCATATAGTGCGAATACAAATAGTCGTGGGCGGGATAGAGCGACCAGCTCGACAGGCCGCGCCCTGGGGTGTCCGGGGCCAGGACCCGCCAGCCCGGCCCCAGCCGCCGGGCGAAGTCGGCGAAGTCGCCGCCGTGGCGGGCCAGGCCATGCCAGGCGACCAGGGTGCGGGGCGCCTCGGGATGCCAGATGCGGACGGCCACGTCCAGCTCCCTGACGCGCACGAAGGTCAGATCGTCCATGATGAGGGCTCGGTCGGCGTATGTGGCTTTGCAGCATAGACGATTCCGAGAGGGCCGCTGGCAGGAAGATAATTTCCTTGCTAATTACACGAACGGTGATGGATTGACGTGGTAAACATGCGACAATGAATGTATATCCCCTAGCCACTCTACGTAGAAGGAACTTGCCGATGAAGCCGTATCGTCCGGTGTTGTCGGGGCGGCGTGTGCTGTTGCCCTGCCTGCTGGCCGCTTCCCTGGCCGGTCAGGCCCAGGCCGCCGACCTGCTGACCATCACCCGGGATGCCATCGACAACAACGCCAGCCTGGCCTCGGCGCGCGCCCAGCGCAGCAGCGTGGAGGAGGGGCGCAACGTCGAGCGCGGTGACCTGCTGCCCCAGGTCTCGGCCTCGGGCCAGGTCGCCCACAACCGCCTGTACGAAAGCATTGCCTCGACCCAGTCGGTCGGCACCGGCACCGGGGATGACAGCTACAACAGCGCCAGCCTGACCCTGGAGGCGACCCAGGCGCTGTTCGATGCCGCCAACAGCGCCGAGGTCAATCAGGCCGAGAGCCTGATCGACCAGCAGACCTACCAGCTGGCCGCCACCGAGCAGCAGGTGCTGATCGACGTCTCCTCGGCCTATTTCGACATCCTGCGGGCCCACGCCATCCTCGAGGCGCGCCGCGCCCAGGAGCGGGCCATCGGTCGCCAGCTCGAGCAGGCCCAGGAGCAGTTCGACGTCGGCCTGATCGCCATCACCGAGGTGGAAGAGGCCCGGGCAAGCTTCGACCAGTCCCGCGCCGACCGCATCGCCGCCGAGAACGACCTGCAGGTCAGCTTCGAGACCCTGGAGCGGCTCACCGGCCAGCGCTACGACAGCATCGATGCCTTGCAGGACGCAATGCCGGTGAACCCGCCTGAGCCCACCGGCCGCGACGCCTGGGTCGACCTGGCGATGGACAACAGCCCGCTGGTGCTGGCCAGCCAGGCCGGCGTCGAGGTCTCCGAGGACGCCGTGGACATCGCCCAGGCCCAGCGTCTGCCGGTGGTCGAGGCCTTCGCCAGCTACGACTACTCCGACACCGACCAGGACCACATGGAAGGGCATAGCTCCCAGAGCCAGCTCGGTGCCCGGGTCAGCCTGCCGATCTACACCGGCGGCCGGACCAGCGCTAGCATCCGCCAGTCCACCTACGACCTGGAGTCCAGCCAGTACGACTTCGAGGACCAGCGTCGCGACACCATCCAGCAGGTACGCTCGCTGTACACCCAGGTCACCAACGACGTGGCCACCGTCGAGGCGCGGGCCCAGGCCATCGTCTCCAACCAGAGCGCGCTGGATGCCACGCGTGCCGGTTACGAGGTCGGCACCCGCAACATCGTCGACGTGCTCGACGCCGAGCAGAGCCTCTACGACGCCATCGCCGACCACGCCGATGCGCGCTTCAGCTACGTGATCGACCTGCTCAGCCTGCGTCAGCAGTCGGGCACCCTGAACGTCGAGGCCATCGAGGCGCTCAACGACTGGCTGTCCACGGAGCAGAACGTGTCGCTGGCGCTGCCGGAGGCCGGCGAGGCCAGTCGCTACGACGAGGCGATGGATATCGGCGCGCCGCCCCGTCCCGAATCGTGAGATTTACTTACGTACAGGCGTGAATGTATGTTTATATTCACGCCTGTCGTGCGAACCCCCTTCGACGTTCGATCCTTTAACGAGAATCAGGCATGAATACAACACTTCGACGCAGTCGTGCAGGGCTGTTGGCACTGGCGGCTGGGCTGTTGCTGTCCGCCTGCGGTCAGGACGAGGCGGCCCAGCAGCAGGCCGGTGGCGGCGAGACCCCGCCGCAGCCGAAGCCGGTGACGACGCTGGCGCCCCAGGACATTCCGCTGGACAAGTCCTACCCGGCCCAGCTGCGCAGCGATACCGAGGTGACGCTGGTGGCCCGCGTCACCGGCGTGCTCGAGGAGCGTCTCTTCGAGCCCGGCGACATCGTGGAGAAGGGCGACAGCCTCTTCGCCATCGAACCGGACGTCTATCAGGCCACGGTGTCCCAGCGCGAGGCCGACCTGGCCAGCGCCCAGGCGGAAGAGGCCCGCGCCCAGCGCGACGCCAGCCGCTATCAGCGGCTGCTCAACCAGAACTCCGTGAGCCGCCAGCAGGCCGACCAGGCCCAGGCCGACCTCAACGTCGCGCGCGCCAGCGTGGCTCAGGCCGAGGCCGCGCTGGCCAGCGCGCGCATCGATCTGGACTACGCCGACGTCACGGCCCCGGTCGGCGGCGCGATCAGCCTCAGCGAGGTCAACGTGGGCAACCTGGTCAGCTCCGGTACCGAGCTTGCCACCATCACGCCGGTGGACCCGCTCGAGGTGCGCTTCCAGCTGCCCCAGCAGGACGCCTTCACGCTGCGTCGCCAGCTCGGCGACCAAGAGCCCGGCCAGATCGCGGCCAGCCTGACGCTGCCGGGCGCCAACGACACCCTCGAAGGGCACCTGGAATTCCTCGGCTCGCGGGTCGACGAGCAGACCAGCACCGTGCAGGCCAAGGCCTCCTTCGACAATCCCGAAGGCAAGGTGCTGCCGGGGCAGTTCGTGCGCGTTCGCCTGGCGGGCCTGAAGCGCTTCGAGGTGCTGGCGGTGCCGGAAATCGCGGTGGGCCAGGGCCTGATGGGGCCCCAGGTGTTCGTGCTCGACGAGGACGATGTGGCGCGTGCCCGCACCGTGGAGCTCGGCGAGCTGGCCGGCCCCTGGCAGATCCTGAACGGTGGCGTGGAGCCGGGCGATCGCGTGATGGTCGGCGATCCGGCGGGCGTCGAGCCCGGCACCCCGATCGCACCGCAGCCGTTCGACGGCGATGCCCAGGCGCTGATTGCCCAGGCCACCGGGCAGACCCAGGGCCAGCCATCCGGCCAGGGGCAGGGCTCGGCACAGGGCAGCGATAGCGCGCCCGCCGCCGAACGCGCCTCGCCGGCCGAAGAGGACGCGGCGGAATGAATTTCTCCAACTTCTTCATCAAGCGACCGATCTTCGCGTCGGTGTTGGCGATCATCCTCACGGTGGTCGGCCTGATGAGCATGCGGGTGCTGCCGATCGAGCAGTACCCCAGCGTGGTGCCGCCCACGGTCTCGGTCAGCGCCACCTTCCCGGGGGCCGACGCCGAGACCGTGGCCCAGACCGTGGCCGCGCCCATGGCGGAGGCCATCAATGGCGTCGAGGACATGCTGTACATGACCTCGACCAGTGCCGACAACGGCACGATGAGCCTGAGCGTGTCGTTCGACATCGGCTCCGATGGCGACATCAACACCATCAACGTCAACAACCGGGTGCAGGGCGCGCTCTCGCAGCTGCCCGAGGCGGTGCAGGAACAGGGCGTGACGGTGGAGCTGGAGTCCAGCTCGATCCTGATGGTGGTGTCGTTGCTCTCCCCGGAGGACGACTACGGCAAGATCTACATGCAGAACTACGCCTCCCTCAACATCCTCGACGAGCTGCGCCAGGTGCCCGGCGTCGGCGGTGCCGAGGTGCTGGGGGGCGGCGACTTTGCCATGCGGGTCTGGATGAATCCCGACAAGCTGGCGCAGTACGACCTGACCCCGTCCGAGGTGGCCAGCGCGATCCGCGCCCAGAACACCGAGGTGTCGGCCGGTAGCCTGGCGTCGACGCCCCAGAACGAGGCGCGGGCCTTCACCTATACCATCACCGCCGGCGGCCGCCTGAGCAGCGTCGACGACTTCCGCGACATCTTCCTGCGCACCAATCCCGACGGTTCGGCCCTGCGGCTGGACGACGTGGCCCGCGTCGAGCTGGGGGCCTCGTCCTACGGTGTCGATGCGCAGCTCAACGGCGGCACCATGGCGCCGATCATGATCACCCAGCAGCCCGGGGCCAATGCTCTGGAGACGGCCAACGCGGTCAAGGCGAAGATGGAAGAGCTGTCCGGGCGCTTCCCGCCGGGGCTCGAGTACGCCACGCCCTACGACACGACGCTGTTCATCGACGCCTCGGTGGAGACCGTGTTTCACACCTTCATCGAAGCGTTCCTGATCGTCGGCGTGATCCTGTTCATCTTCCTGCAGAACTGGCGCTTCACGGTGATCGCCATGTCGGTGGTGCCGGTCTCGGTGCTGGCGACCTTCGCCGGCTTCTACGTCTTCGGCTTCTCGATCAACCTGCTGACGCTGTTCGCCCTGGTGCTCTCCATCGGCATCGTGGTCGATGACGCCATCCTGGTGGTGGAGAACGTCGAACGGGTGCTCGGCGAGGACGAGGACACCACCGTCCTGCAGGCCACCATCCAGGCCATGCGCGAGGTCGGTGGCCCGGTCATCGCCACCTCGCTGATCATGGCGGCGGTGTTCGTGCCGGTGGCCTTCCTGGGCGGCTTCAGCGGGCAGATCTACCAGCAGTTCGCGCTGACCGTGGCCGTCTCGGTCGCCTTCTCGGCGCTGATGGCGCTGACCTTCACCCCGGCGCTGTCGGCGATCTTCATCAAGCACGACCTGCACACCAGGGAAACGGCCTTCCGCCGCGCGGTGCGCACGCCGCTGCGCCTGTTCGACCGCTTCTTCGCCGGCACCACCGCCGTCTACATGTGGGTGGTGAAGAAGCTGGTGCGGTTCTGGGGGCTGGCGCTGCTGCTGACCGCCCTGGTGGGCGCCGGGTCCTGGTGGCTCTATCAGAGCACGCCGTCGACGCTGGTCCCCGAGACCGACCAGGGCATCGTGATCACCTCCGTGCAGCTGCCGGACTCGGCCTCGCTGGAGCGGACCCGCACCTACATGAGCGAGCTCGGCGCGTCCATCCAGGAGATTCCGGGCGTGAAGTACGCCACCTCGGTGGCGGGCTACGACATGCTGACCAGCTCGGTGAACACCGCGCGCGGGGTGATCTTCGTCACCATGGAGCCCTGGGAAGAGCGTGACATCACGGCCACCGACCTGATCGGCCAGATCATGGGGCTCGGTGCGAAGACGCCGGGCGGCTCGGCGATGGCCTTCAACATGCCACCGATCATCGGCCTGTCGACCACCGGCGGCTTTACCGGCTACCTGCAGTCCTATGACGGCGCGACGACCGAGGAGCTCTACCAGGCCTCGCTCAAGGTCATGCAGGCGGCCGGCCAGAACCCCGTGCTGAACCAGGTGTTCACCACCTTCAACGTCAATGTGCCGTCCTTCAGCGCCGAGATCGATCAGCAGAAGGCGCTGAGCTACGGCGTGTCGCTGGAGGCGCTGAACTCGACCCTGGGCAATACCTTCGGCAACGGTTTCGTCAACTACTTCAGCTACAAGGGCCGCAACTTCCAGGTCTACCTGCAGAACGAGGACGAGTATCGTGACACGCCGGACGACATCAACAACATCTTCGTGCGCGGTGGCGACGGCGAGCGGATTCCGCTGTCCGAGTTCGTGACCCTGGAGCGCCAGGTGGCGCCGGCGGTGGTGACGCGCTTCGGCGTCTATCCCGGGGCCCAGTTCCAGGGCAGTCCCGCGCCGGGCTACAGCTCCGGCCAGGCGATCGACGCCATGGAGCAGATCGTCGACGAGGAGCTTGGCGACGGCTGGGGCATGGGCTGGACCGGCACCGCCTATCAGGAGAGCGAGGCGGGCAGCGCGGCGACCCTGGCCATCGTCTTCGGCCTGCTGATGGTGTTCTTGATCCTGGCGGCCCAGTACGAGAGTTGGTCGCTGCCGCTGGCGGTACTCACGGCCACGCCCTTCGCCTTCCTGGGGGGCATCGGCGGCATCGCGCTGCGCTCGCTGGATACCAGCGTCTACGTGCAGATCGGCATGCTGGTGGTGGTCGGCCTGGCGGCCAAGAATGCCATCCTGATCGTCGAGTTTGCCGAGCTGCAGCGCCGCGAGATGGGCAAGACCATTCGCGAGGCGGCCATCACCGCCGCGGAGCTGCGTTTCCGTCCGATCGTGATGACCTCGCTGGCGTTCATCTTCGGCACCCTGCCGCTGGCCATGGCCAGCGGGGCGAGTGACACCAGCAGCCAGCACATCGGCACCACGGTGGCGATGGGCATGGCCTCGGTGGCGATACTCGGCAGCCTGTTCGTGCCGACCTTCTACGCCATGATCGCCGGCGTCTCCGACTGGCTGAAGCGCAAGACGGGCGGCGAGCGCGCCGAGCATCCGGCGCTGGAGCAGGACGCGACCCGCTAACGGCCACGTCTCGCCCCGACACGGGCACCGTCTCCTTCGGGAGGCGGTGCCCGTTTGCGTTGGGTCAGGAAAACGTCGATCTGCGACCAAAGTGGTGCACTGTGCCCCACGAGGGGGCGCTACGCTGAAGGCATCAAAACGCTTTGCCGGCTAATCGGCCGGATGGAGGAGCCGCCATGGATGCCATCGTCTCGCTTGCCCTGAGCTTTCCGCTCATCTTCTTCACGGCGCTGCTGGCGCTGACGGTCCTCTACTGGCTGCTGGTGTTGATCCGCCTGGCGCCAGTGGAACTGTTCGAGCACGACAGCCTGCGCAACGACACCCTGGCCAGCGCCCTGGTGTCGCTGGGCTTCGCCGGCGTTCCGGCCTCGATGGCGCTCAGCGCGCTGATCGTGCTGGCCGCGGCGCTGGCGCTGGCCGCCGAACTGGCGGTACTGGGGCCGCTGCCACTGGGCTTCTTTCGCGTGCCGCTCGGCCTGGCGCTGATCTGGGCGGCGTTCGCGCTGGCCTCGCCACTGGCCGCGGCGCTGTGTCGTCGGCTGCATCGTCGCCTGCATCGTCATCCGACGCTGTCGAAGCGCTGCCTGCTGGGCGAGCGAGTCCGCGTCACCTCGGCCGATGCGGAGGGGGCCACCGCGGTGATGGACGACGATCCCGCCCGTGAGGTGCGTCTGCGGGGCAAGGCCGACAACCAGCCGCGGGTCGGCGAGGTACGCGTGCTGGTCAAGTATCTGGCGGGGCAGGGGGCCTATCGTTCAGTGCGGGAGGAGCGCTACCTGGATGCGCGGACGAGGCTGGTGCGGCTGCATCTGCTGGAGCGTCACGAGGGGCCGATGCACGGCGGGAATGGCCACAACGGCTCGCATCCCTCAGCGTGAGGCGTCGCTCGGCTGGCTAATCAGGGCCAGCTGGGTGTCGACCAGCTCGGTGCTGCGTTCGAACAGCGAGAAGGCTTCGGTGTCGCGCAGCCAGTCGTGGTAGACCCCGCTCAGGGTGGCCTGCAGCAGGCGAGTGGCGAGCTCGGGGCTGACGTCATCGCGCAGCAAACCGAGCTGGCATGCGGTGGTGAAGTAGCCGTGCAGGGCGTCCAGACATTCGCTGGCTATCTCGGCCTGCATGGCCTGTGGGTCGATATCGCTGAAGAACTCGCAGCGGTGCAGCAGGATGGCGTGAACCCGGCGGTGGCGTGGTTGCTCCAGGCGCCGGACGCCCTGCTGGCAGCCCAGGCGAATGGCCTCCAGTGGCTGGGTGTCGTCGGCCTCACTCTCCGCCACCAGCTCCTCGAACGGCATGCGCACCCGGTCGAGCATGGCATGGAACAGGTCGGCCTTGTTGCGGAAGTGCCAGTAGACGGCGCCGCGGGTCATACCGGCGTGGCGGGCGATCTGCTCCAGCGAGGTGCGCGCCACCCCTTTCTCGAAGAACACTTCCTCGGCGGCATCGAGCAGGGCCACGCGGGTGGCTTCGGCTTCGGCCTTGGTGCGTCTGGCCATGGTGTTGATCGACTCCGAGGGGGGGTAGGCCGCCATTCTACCCAATGAGGGAGCCGGTTTACATTCATCGGTGAATGCTACGTTGGTCCGGGATCGCTTGAGGCGCCCGCCGGGATGCGTGAATATGAGACGGCGCTTATTTCAGGAGATCGCTTCATGGCTCGCGCTCCCTTCGAGCTCGCCGACGTCCGGGTGGCGCCGGGCACGCGTCAGCAGATCGACGTGCCGGCGGCCCGGCTCTATACCCATGCGCCCTTGTACATTCCGGTGGAGGTAGTCCACGGCCGCCAGCCGGGTCCGGTGATGCTGGTCTGCGGCGGCATCCACGGCGACGAGATCAATGGCGTGGAGATCGTGCGCCGGCTGCTGCGCTCACGGCAGCTGAAGGGGTTGCGCGGGACCCTGATCGGCGTGCCGATCGTCAACGTCTTCGGCTTCGTCCAGCACAGCCGCTACCTGCCCGACCGTCGCGACCTCAACCGCTGCTTCCCGGGCAGCGAGTCGGGCTCGCTGGGCAGCCGGATCGCGGCGCTGTTCCGCGAGCAGATCGTCGACCAGGCCACCCATATCATCGATCTGCATACCGGAGCCCTGCATCGCACCAACCTGCCGCAGATCCGCGCCCGGCTGACGCCCGGCAGCGAGACCGAACGCATGGCCGATGCCTTCGGCGCGCCGGTGATCCTCAACGCCGAGCTACGCGACGGCAGCCTGCGCCACTACGCCGAGAGCCACGACATTCCGGTGCTGACCTACGAGGCCGGCGAGGCACTGCGCTTCGACGAGTGGGCGATCACGCCGGGCGTGCGCGGCGTGCTGCGGGTGATGCGCCGGCTCGGCATGCTCGGGGGAGAGAAGCGCCGCCGTCCGCCGCCCGCCGCCGAGGTGGCGGGTGGCTCGAGCTGGGCGCGGGCGCCGATCGACGGCATCCTGCGACCGCAGGTGCGCCTCGGTGCCCGGGTGGCGGCGGGGGAGTTGTTGGGGCGGGTGGCCGATCCCTTCGGCAACGCCGAGGGCGAGGTGCGGGCCGTGGCCGACGGCATCGTGATCGGCATGAGCCGCCTGCCGCTGGCCAACGAGGGCGAGGCGCTGTTCCACATCGCCCGCTTCGATGCGATCGAGGAGGCCGAGAGCGCCGTCGAGAGCTTCCAGTCGAGCCTCGAGCCGCCCCCCGACGCTCTGTACTGACGCGTTACCGCCGACGGACGGCTCAGCCGGCCAGGCTGGTCTCCTGCGGCCGGGGCACCAGGCCCAGGGCGTCGTCGAACACCGCGAGGCCGGCGCCCTCGCGGTGGGCATGCTCCGAGAGATGGCGGCGGAACTTGCGCCCGCCCGGGCAGCCCTGGAACAGGCCGAGCAGGTGGCGGGTCATGTGGTTGAGCCTCGCGCCTTCCTCGAGCCGGCGGGCGATATAGGGGCGCAAGGCCTCGGCGGCGGCATGGCGATCCGCCGCGGGGCCGTCCTCGCCGTAGAGGCGACGGTCGACGTCGGCCAGCAGCCAGGGGTTCTGGTAGGCCTCGCGGCCGACCATCACGCTGTCCACGTGCTCGAGCTGGGCCTGGCACTCGTCGAGCGTCTTGATGCCGCCGTTGATGCCGATATGCAGGTCGGGGCGCTGCTGCTTGAGGCGATGCACGCGGCCGTAGTTGAGCGGCGGCACGTCGCGGTTCTCCTTGGGTGACAGCCCCTCCAGCCAGGCCTTGCGGGCATGCACGGTGAATACCTCGCAGCCGGCGTCGGCGACGCGCTCGATGAAGTCGGCCAGGTCGGCGTCCTCGTCCTGGTCGTCGATGCCGATGCGACACTTCACGGTGACCGGGACCGACACCGCCTCGCGCATCGCCGCCACCGCCGCCGCCACCTTCTCGGGATGGGCCATCAGGCAGGCACCGATCAGGTTGTTCTGTACCCGGTCGCTGGGGCAGCCGACATTGAGGTTGACCTCGTCGTAGCCCCATTCCTCGGCGATCGCCGCGCACTCGGCCAGTGCGCCGGCGTCGCTGCCGCCGAGCTGCAGGGCCAGCGGATGCTCCACGTCGTCGTAGCCGAGGAAGCGCTCGCGGGGGCTGCCGTGCAGGATGGCGCCGGTGGTCACCATCTCGGTGTAGAGCAGGGTGCGGCGCGTCAGGGTCCGGGCGAATGCGCGGTAGTCGCGGGTCGTCCAGTCCATCATCGGGGCCACGGAGAAGGTGCGGTCAAGATCGGTCATCGGCGTCACGGGGTCGGTCGAGAAGCGCGTATTCTACCAGTCATGGCGCGGGGTGCGAGTGCTGCAGGCGAGCGTGAAAGGCCTCGGCGACGATATCGTCCATACTCGCCAGGACGGAGGTGTGAAACGGCTGCTGAAGGAAGGGTGAATGGGGCGTCATGATCTCGGCGAATCCCGAGGCGAGCGGCTATCGCGTCTGGGATCGGCTGGCCGGGGGGCGGAGGAAGGAGGGGGAGACGATGAACGATCGCAGGGTCGCGCTGGAGCGGCTGAAAGAAGAGCTCGAGGTGCGTCTGGCTCGATACCGTCAGCACCGGGAGCGTCGCGCCGGTCCGCTGGACAAGGACATGGAGGACCAGCCGCTGGAGACGCGTGACGACGAGGTGGTGGCGTCGCTGGAGGCGGAAGCCGAGGACGAGCTGTCCCAGGTCCGCCATGCCCTGGCCCGGATCCGCGAGGGTCGGGGCGAGGCGTGCGAGTGCTGTGGCGAGCCGATCGAGGCGGGTCGCCTGGCGGCGGTGCCGCATGCGACCCTGTGTCGAGCGTGTCAGGGGGCGTGAGGCGCGAGTCGGACATTTCCGCACAGGGAGGACGGGCATGACAGCATGGCAGCGAAGCGCTCGGGTGACGGGCCTGGTGCTGGGGTTGGCCCTGGCCGGCTGCGGCGGCAGCGAAGACGGCGAATCGCCGGCCGATGAGCGGCTGGGCGGCGTGGCGCAGCCCGACACCGAGATCGAGGCGGCGTCCTCCGAACCGGCACCCGAGGTCGCGACGTTCGACGAGCCGGTGAGCGTCGGCATCGATGCGCGGCTGCGCAGCGATCGCCGCCTGATGGTCGAGGGCACCACCAATCTGCCCGAGGCGACGCGCCTGCAGGTGCTGGTGGAGCGCGAGCTCAGTGGCGTGCGCTGGCAGGAGCGCACCGTGGTCGAGGCGGGAGGCGGCTTTGCGGCCGGGCCCTTCGGTCCGGGTAGCGGCTTGCCGGACGGCGGGTATCGCATCACCGTCAACATGCCGCCCGCCTCGGTGCAGCCGTCCGAGGTGCGGGCACGGCTGGGCGAGGAGGGGCAGCATCTGCGCGGTCCGCTGGTGCAGCCCTCGCGTCACGGGCTGGGGCAGGTGATCAGCGCCAGTCAGCGCTTCCTGGTCGGCAGCGAGCCGCGGCATACCACCGACCAGGTGGAGGTCATGGAAGTGGAGTGAGCGTGCCGGCTCAGAGCGCCTCGAAGCGCCACAGGGCGACGACCTTGCCCAGCAGTCGGCAGTCGGGGGTGTAGGGCGTCGGCTCGGCGTCGTCACGCTGGAAGGTGAGCTCGCCCCTGGCGTCCTGCTGGACACGGCGCAGCGCCAGCCTGCCGGCTTCCTCGATCAGGTAGAGGCCCGGCTGACGAAAGATGTCGGTGGGGGCGATGGCGGCCAGGTCGTTCGGGTTCAGGTAGTCGAGCGCCTCGTCGGGGGCCGGTGTCACCAGGTGGCAGTCGCCGTCCCAGCGCTGCCCGGGGGTGAGCTCGATGGGCAGCTCGATGCCCTTGGCCTCGGTGCCTTCCCGGGCCCAGGGCGGCGGGCCGTCGGCCCGCAGGAACAGCGGGGCAGGCCGGCTGGTGTCGTTGTCGAGCAGCGCGGACAGCGGGCAGCCGAGGGCGCCGGCCAGCGCCACCAGGCGCTCGTGGCCGATCTGCTTGATGGCCCCGGATTCCCAATAGGAGATGGTGACGTCCGAGACGCCGACTCGGCGGGCCAGGGCCGCCTTGTTGAGATTGGTCTCCAGGCGAAGTTGTTTGATCCGTGGGCCGAGTGTTTCCATGAACGTCGTCCTGTCTGAGGTCATCTACGAAGGGGGGCATGGCATGGTCTGCGATTGCCTTTAACTGTGCAATAGCGAGCATCAACGTTATGACCACCGATGCGTCCGAATGTCACCATGCGATGGGCTGGTCGTCCCAGTCCCTGAAGCCGCCGGTGTCCGCCGGTGAGCGTCTGCTCAGCACCGTGAGCAGGCGTTCGGCCACGAAGTTCGGGGTGAACAGCTTGCCTTCGGGCACGCGCGCCTGAAAGGGCGCCGACAGCTCGGTGTCGGTGGTGCCGGGGTGCAGGCAGGTGACGCAGGCGTGGGGATTGAGGCGGCGCAGCTCCACCGAGGCGGTCTTCATCAGCATGTTGTGTGCCGCCTTGCTGGCACGATAGGCGTACCAGCCGCCCATCCGGTTGTCGTCGATGGAACCGACCCGAGCCGAGAGGCTGCCGATCAGCACGGGGTGGCGTCCCTTGAGCGAGGGCGCGAGTGTCTTGAGCAGCAGCGCCGGGGTGGCGGCATTGACGTGGAACAGCCGGCCCAAGGTGTCGGCGTCGAGGGCCTCGAGTTTCTTCTCCGGCGTGATGCCGTCCGCCTCGTCGTGCAGCATGCCCATGGCATTGATCACCAGGTGTAGCCGTTGGCCGTCGAGGGCCTCGCCCAGTGCCGTCAGCCCCTGTTCGGTGCCGAGGTCCAGGGTGTGGCCGGTCAGTCGCGGGTCGTCGCGGGTTACCGCCTGGCGGCTGACGGCATGCAGGCGGGCCAGGCGCGGCTCGGCCAGCAGGGCATCGATCAGGGCCGAGCCGATGCCGCCGGAGGCGCCGGTGACCAGGGCGGTGAAGCCGTCGGGCAGTTGGGGAAACATGGCGCTCCTTGCTGGCAGTGGCGTGCTGGATGGACCCTCTTGCCCGCCAATGATTCCACGGCGCGGCTGCCGGCGTCACGCGAGGCGCGTATAATGCGCGCATTCCTGGCCGCCCGCCGACATGCCATCGGCTCGAGTGGGGCGCCAGGGCTCCATTCTCCCCGACCGGACCAAGGACGACATGACCGTACGTACCCGTATCGCGCCGTCTCCCACTGGCGATCCCCATGTGGGAACCGCCTACATCGCCCTGTTCAACCTGTGCTTCGCCCGTCAGCACGGCGGCGAGTTCATCCTGCGCATCGAGGATACCGACCGGGTGCGCTCGACCGCCGAGTCGGAGCAGATGATTCTCGATTCCCTGCGCTGGCTGGGGCTGGAGTGGGACGAGGGGCCCGACGTGGGCGGGCCGCATGGCCCCTATCGGCAGAGTGAGCGCGGCGACATCTACGCCGAGCATGCGCGCAAGCTGATCGAGTCCGGTCATGCCTTCAAGTGCTACCGCACCAGCGAGGAGCTCGACGAGCTGCGCGAGACGCGCAAGGCCGCCGGCCTGCATCTGGCGCTGAAGCCGGCCGATCTGGCGCTGCCCGAGGAAGAGGTCGCCCGCCGCGAGCGCGAGGGCTGGCCCCATGTGGTGCGCATGCACGTGCCGGCCAGCGGCACCTGCGTGGTCGACGACATGCTGCGCGGTACCATCGAGGTCGACTGGGCCCAGGTGGACGCCCAGATCCTGCTCAAGTCCGACGGCATGCCGACCTACCACCTGGCCAACGTGGTCGACGACCACCTGATGGGCATCACCCACGTGCTGCGCGGCGAGGAGTGGATCAACTCCGCGCCCAAGCACCAGCTTCTGTACGAGTACTTCGGCTGGCCGATGCCGACACTCTGCCACATGCCGCTGCTGCGCAACCCGGACAAGTCGAAGCTCTCCAAGCGCAAGAACCCGACCTCGATCAACTACTACCGGCGCATGGGGTTCCTGCCCCAGGCGGTGACCAACTATCTCGGTCGCATGGGTTGGTCGATGCCGGACGAGCGTGAGAAGTTCACCCTCGACGAGATGATGAGCCACTTCGACGTGCAGCGGGTCTCGCTGGGCGGGCCGGTGTTCGACCTGCAGAAGCTGAGCTGGCTCAACGGCCTCTACATCCGCGAGGACCTGGACGACGACGCCTTCCTCAAGGCGTTGCGTGACTGGGCCTTCAACGAGGCGTACGTGCGCCAGATCCTGCCGCAGGTGCGCCCGCGGGTGGAGACGCTGTCCGACGTGATGCCGCTGGCCGGCCACTTCTTCTCCGGCTTGCCGGCGATCGAAGAGGGCGACTTCGACGGGGTCAAGCTCGGCCGCGAGGACCTGGTGAAGCTGCTGCAGTTCCTGACCTGGCGCCTCGAGACCGTGCCGGCCTGGCAAAAGGACGCCCTGCTGGCCGAGGTCAAGGCGCTGGCCGCGCACTTCGAGCTCAAGATGAAGGACTTCCTGGCGCCGGTCTTCATCGCCATCACCGGCTCCGCCGCCAGCACCTCGGTGATGGATGCCATGGCGATCCTCGGCTCGGACATGACCCGGGCGCGCCTGCGCCACGCCATCGCGGTGCTGGGCGGCGTGTCCAAGAAGCAGGCCAAGCGCTTCGAGAAGGAATACCGCGAACTCTGACGCGGCGTTCACAGTGCCAGGCGGTGCCGTCGTCGCGCCTGGCACTTCGCGCGCCAAGGGGCGGGGGGAGAGCGGAGCAGAAAATTCGCACTTCCCCGTTGACGAAGGCGAAGGGAATCCGTATTATACGCCTCGTCTTCACGACATGTGGGGCCTTAGCTCAGCTGGGAGAGCGCAACACTGGCAGTGTTGAGGTCAGCGGTTCGATCCCGCTAGGCTCCACCATCAACGTCATCGAAGATGATGCGTCCCATTCGTCTAGTGGTCCAGGACACCGCCCTTTCACGGCGGTAACAGGGGTTCGAACCCCCTATGGGACGCCACTACATTCTGCTTATACCTTCCCGGACGCTTCAGGCGTCTTTTTTTGTCTCCGCCGTTGGCGCCCTGGGGTGCCATGCCGTGCGGGACTCATGCTTTTCCCCTAGAAAAGGCCGTTCCTGGCCTTGACTTGTCCACTTGAGCGGTTCCTGACGCAATGCTTGTTCACAGCATCGCGGCAAAAGCCCGTGGTTATGGGGTTTTTAAATTAGTGCTTTAAAATCAAAGGCTTGGGTGCGATCAAATTTTGATCAATCTGAGCGCGACCCGCTGCCCATGGCGATTCTGAGCGATTCCCCAACGCTTTTGAACAGGTTTATCCACAGATTGTGTGGAAAACGCTGCGAAACGGCGTCAGTACGATGACAGCGGTGGAAAAGCCGGGCTGGCACCCTGCTCGGTTGTTCTCGGCGCGGATGTGAGAGGGGCGGAAGTGAGAGGGGGGGGGCTCGCGGCATCGCCACCCGACGATGCCGTCAGGGCGTCGGAATGGCCCGCAGAGGGCGTCGGTGTGAGGCGTCGGTATCTGGGTGGGGCAGGGCGGCGTCACCCTCTGCGACGCTCCTGCGGCAGCTGGGCGAGGGGCGGGCCTGGGGAGGTCCGTCGATGCGGTATCGAGGGGCGCCGAGCGGGGAGGTGCGGTTCGTCGGCGAGGACCGTCACGGCCCGGAAGTGCTGCGCGGGCCACAAACGCAAGAAGGCCGCCCCGAGGGGCGGCCTTCTTCGTCCGGGCGAGTCGTTCGCCGATTACTTGGCGGGGTAGTCGCGCTGGGTGTGGCCGGTGTAGAGCTGGCGCGGACGGCTGATCTTGTAGCTGTCGCTGAGCATCTCGTGCCAGTGGGAGATCCAGCCGATGGTGCGGGACACCGCGAAGATCACGGTGAACATGTTGGTCGGGATGCCCATGGCCTTGAGGATGATGCCGGAGTAGAAGTCGACGTTCGGGTAGAGCTTGCGCTCGACGAAGTACTCGTCTTCCAAGGCGATCTGCTCGAGGCGCTTGGCGATCTTGAGCTGCGGGTCGTCGGCCTTGCCCAGCTGCTCCAGGACCTCGTCGCAGGTCTCCTTCATGACCTTGGCGCGCGGGTCGAAGTTGCGATAGACGCGGTGACCGAAGCCCATCAGCTTGAACGGATCGTTCTTGTCCTTGGCCTTGTCGATGAAGCGCTGGATGTTCTCTTCGGAATCGTCGCCGATCTCGTCGAGCATGTTCAGCACCGCCTCGTTGGCGCCGCCGTGGGCCGGGCCCCACAGGGCCGCGATGCCGGCGCTGATGCAGGCAAACGGGTTGGCGCCGGTGGAGCCGGCCAAGCGCACCGTGGAGGTGGAGGCGTTCTGCTCGTGGTCGGCGTGGAGCATGAAGATGCGATCCATCGCCTTGGCGAACACCGGGTTGATCTCGTAGTCCTCGCACGGGTTGCTGAACATCATGTAGAGGAAGTTCTCTGCATAGTTCAGGTCGTTGCGCGGATAGACGAACGGCTGGCCCACGTTGTACTTGTGGGACATGGCCGCGATGGTCGGCATCTTGGCGATCAGGCGGATGGCGCTGATCTCGCGGTCTTCCTGCTTGGTGATGTCGAGATGATCGTGATAGAAGGCCGCCAGGCCGCCGACCACGCCGCACAGGATCGACATCGGGTGGGCGTCGCGGCGGAAGCCCTTGAAGAAGTTGGCCAGCTGCTCGTGCACCATGGTGTGGTGGGTCACGCGCTCCGCGAACTCGGTGTACTGCGCGTCGTTGGGCAGCTCGCCGAACAGCAGCAGATAGCACAGTTCGACGAAGTCGGACTGCTTGGCCAGCTGGTCGATCGGGTAGCCGCGGTGCAGCAGCACGCCCTTGCCGCCATCGATGTAGGTGATGGCGGACTGGCAGGAGGAGGTCGCCATGAAGCCGGGGTCATAGGTGAAAAGGCCCTCGGCGCCCAGGCCGCGAACGTCGATGACATCCGGCCCCGCGGCGCCTGAGTAGACCGGCAGCTCGATCGATTTCTCCAGGCCTTCTACCGTCAGCGTTGCTTTCCTGTCAGCCATAACTGGCCTCCTCTCGAGTTCTTGGTGGCGCGATAAGTCGTGATTTCGCGAAACTTGCCGGCGAAAAGGTTCGCCCACTATAGAAGCGTCTTTTCGATTGTCAATTCATCCATCGATGCTGGTCTGCTGTTCAGGATGTATTTTTTGTATAGTTTTTGTATCGAATATGATGCTTTGCACCATGCCGGGGCGATCAGCCTCATGGCAAGTACATGACGCTGCCAAACGACCGAGTGGCGGAGTTTTTTTCGCCATCATGCGCCTCCCCCCATGGTCTGGTTGGCAAGCTAGTGATTTGTCATCGATGTGGGCATGGCCCTATAATCCAGTCCCGCGACTGGCAGGAAAAGGGAGATCGTGACCCGCAAGGCATGATCGTTCTCCTTCCCGAAACCACCGCCCGTGTCGGGCTCTCCTCGAGTGCCCAGGAACGGGCCAAGAGAGTGTGTAGAGAGCCGTGAATAGCAAACGACCCGTAAATCTGGATCTGTCCACGATACAGTTCCCCCTCCCCGCCTTGACGTCGATCGCTCACCGCATCACCGGCGTCATCCTCTTCATCGGCCTGATCTTCGGCTTCTGGGCGCTGGATGCCTCGCTGTCTTCTCCGGAAGGCTTCGCCGCGGTCAGCGATGCCCTGGCTCACAATGTGCTGGCCAAGCTGATTGCCTGGGGGCTGCTGTCCGCCCTGGCGTTTCACTTCGTGGCCGGCGTCAAGCACCTGCTGATGGACGCCGACATCGGCGTGACCCTCGAAGGTGGCGTCAAGAAGGCGCAGATCACCGTCGTGGCAAGCGCGGTCCTGATCATTCTGGCTGGAGTCTGGGTATGGTAACCAACATCACGAACTTCGGGCGCAGCGGGCTGTCCGACTGGCTCGTTCAGCGCGTCTCGGCCGTTATTCTGGCCCTCTACACACTCTTCATCGTCGGCTACCTGCTGGTCCACCCCGGGCTCGACTACGCGACCTGGAGCGGGCTCTTCGACCAGACCTGGATGCGCATCTTCTCGCTGCTGGCCTTCGTGTCCCTGTCCGCCCACGCCTGGGTGGGGCTGTGGACCGTGACCACCGACTATCTCAAGCCGACCGGCATTCGTCTTGCCGTCCAGACCGTCATCATCCTGGCCATCTTCGTGTTCCTGGTCTGGGGTATTCAAGTCCTGTGGGGAGCCTGATCCATGTCCAACATGCGTAGCCTGACCTTCGACGCCATCATCATCGGCGGTGGCGGTTCCGGCCTGCGGGCCGCCCTCGAGCTGGCCAAGTCCGGCAAGAAGACCGCCGTGCTGTCCAAGGTCTTCCCGACCCGCTCGCACACCGTGTCCGCCCAGGGCGGCATCACCTGTGCCATCGCCTCCGCCGACCCCGAGGACGATTGGCGCTGGCACATGTACGACACCGTCAAGGGCGGCGACTACATCGCCGACCAGGACGCGGCCGAGTACATGTGCTCCGAGGGTCCCAAAGCGGTCTTCGAGCTCGAGCACATGGGTCTGCCGTTCTCCCGCTTCGACAACGGCCGTATCTATCAGCGCCCGTTCGGCGGCCAGTCCAAGAACTTCGGTGAAGGCGGCCAGGCGGCCCGTACCTGTGCCGCGGCGGACCGTACCGGTCATGCCCTGCTGCATACCCTTTACCAGAACAACCTGAAGAACAATACCACCTTCCTCAACGAGTGGTACGCCGTCGACCTGGTCAAGAACGCCAACGGCGACGTCGTCGGCTGCATCGCCATGGACATCGAATCCGGCGAAGTGGTGCACATCAAGTCCAAGGCCACCGTGCTGGCCACCGGCGGTTCCGGCCGCATCTATGCCTCCACCACCAATGCCCTGATCAACACCGGTGACGGCATCGGCATGGCGCTGCGCGCCGGCTTCCCGATGCAGGACATGGAGATGTGGCAGTTCCACCCGACCGGCATCTACGGCGCCGGTACCCTGGTCACCGAGGGTTGCCGCGGCGAGGGTGGCTACCTGGTCAACAAGGACGGCGAGCGCTTCATGGAGCGTTATGCCCCCAACGCCAAGGACCTGGCCGGCCGCGACGTGGTCGCGCGCTCCATGGTCATGGAGATCCTCGAGGGTCGTGGCTGCGGCGAGAACGGCGACCACGTCTACCTCAAGCTCGACCACCTCGGCGAGGAAGTCCTCGGCAAGCGTCTGCCGGGCATCGTCGAGCTGTCCAAGACCTTCGCCCACGTGGATCCGGCCAAGGAGCCGATCCCGGTCGTGCCGACCTGTCACTACATGATGGGCGGCGTGCCGACCAACGTGCACGGCCAGGCCATCATGCAGGACGGCGACGGCAACGATCAGATCGTCAACGGCCTCTACGCCGTCGGCGAGGCGGCCTGCGTGTCGGTCCACGGCGCCAACCGCCTGGGCGGCAACTCGCTGCTCGACCTGGTGGTGTTCGGTCGCGCGGCCGGCATGTTCATCGAGAGCGCGCTCAACGAGGGCGTCGAGTACCTGGCGGCCAGCGATTCCGACGTCGAGTCGGCCATGAAGCGCATCAACCGCTGGAACGAGTCCGAGGACGGCGAGACCGTGCCCGAGCTCAAGCGTGCGCTGCAGGACATCATGCAGAACGCCTTCGGCGTCTTCCGTCAGGAAGAGAACATGCAGAAGGGCGTCCAGCAGCTGGCCGAGCTGCGTGAGCGCATCAACAACGCTTACCTGCCGGACAAGTCCAACACCTTTAACACCGCCCGGGTCGAGGCCCTCGAGCTCGACAACCTGATGGAAGTCGCCGAGGCCACCGCCATCGCGGCCCTCGAGCGCAAGGAGAGCCGTGGTGCCCACTCACGCTACGACTACCCGGATCGCGACGACGTCAACTGGCTGAAGCACTCCATGTATTTCCCGGCCGAGAAGCGCCTGGGGCAGCGTGATGTGAACTTCGCGCCCAAGACCGTCGATATGTTCGAACCGAAAGTCCGTACCTACTGAGGGGAGTCACGATGTCCACGCTTCAGGTATCCCTGTACCGCTACAATCCCGAGACGGACTCCGCCCCCTACATGGAGGAGTTCCAGGTCGACACCCAGGGTCGCGACCTGATGGTGCTCGACGTCCTGCACCTGGTGAAGGAGCAGGACAACGGCCTGGCTTATCGTCGCAGCTGCCGCGAGGGCGTGTGCGGCTCCGACGGCATGAACATGAACGGCAAGAACGGCCTGGCCTGCATCACGCCGCTGTCCGACGTGGTCAAGAAGGGCAAGCTGACCCTGCGTCCGCTGCCCGGTCTGCCGGTCATCCGTGACCTGGTGGTCGACATGAGCCTGTTCTACCAGCAGTACGAGCGCATCCAGCCGTACCTGCAGAACGACACGCCGGCGCCGGCCATCGAGCGTCTGCAGTCGCCGGAGGACCGCGACAAGCTCGACGGCCTCTACGAGTGCATCCTGTGCGCCTGCTGCTCGACCTCCTGCCCGTCGTTCTGGTGGAACCCGGACAAGTTCGTCGGCCCGGCCGGCCTGCTGCAGGCTTACCGCTTCCTGGCCGATTCCCGCGACGAGGCCACCCGCGAGCGTCTGGAGGATCTCCAGGACCCGTTCAGCGTGTTCCGCTGCCGCGGCATCATGAACTGTGTGGCGGTGTGCCCGAAGGGGCTCAACCCCACTCGCGCGATCGGCAAGATTCGCGAGATGCTGCTGGCGGATGCCACTTAAATCGTGGGCCGGGGCTTGTTATCATACGCCCCAGGCTGCGACGTGCTGTCGCAGCCTGGCCCCCGGTGAGACGTCCAAAGCCGGTGCCTCGTGCACCGGCTTTTGACCATAGAAACAAGGTGTCCGCCCCGCCGGCTGGCTACCTAACTGATGTCGCCACGGGTGAGCCGTGACGGCCGACACCACCCCATCAGTGCAGGGTGACCGAGAGATGCAACAAGGCATAATGGAGTTGATGTGGCGCTCCTCCCATGTCAGTGGCAGCAATGTCCACTACGTGGAAGCGCTCTACGAGCAGTACCTCGATGACCCCTCTGCCGTTCCCGATGAATGGCGTCAGTACTTCGATCAACTGCCGAGACCCGATGGCAGCGCCACTCAAGACGTTCCGCTTGCCCCTACCCGCGAACAGTTCTATCAGCTGGGCCGTCAGCGCCGCACCGCCCAGACCGCTGCCGCCGCTCCCGAGAGCGACGAGAACCGCAAGCAGGTCAAGGTGCTGCAGCTGATCAACGCCTACCGCTTCCGCGGGCACCAGAAGGCCGATATCGATCCCCTCGATCTGCGCAGCCCGACCCCGGTGCCCGATCTGGATCTGTCCTTCCACCAGCTCTCCAAGGCCGACCTGGATACCGAATTCCAGACCGGTTCTCTGTTCATGGGCGCCGACAAGGCGCCGCTGAAGCAGATCGTCGAGGCGCTGGAGCAGACCTACTGCCGCAGCATCGGCTGCGAGTTCATGCACATCGTCGATACCGAAGAGAAGCGCTGGCTGCAGCAGCGTTTCGAGTCGGTGCGCTCGGCGCCCAAGTTCAGCGAGGACGTCCGCAAGCACGTCTTCGAGCGGCTCAGCGCCGCCGAGGGCCTTGAGAGCTATCTGGCCTCCAAGTACCCGGGCACCAAGCGCTTCGGCCTGGAGGGCGGCGAGTCCTTCATCCCGATGATGGACGAGCTGATCCAGCGCGCCGGTGGCTACGGCACCAAGGAAGTCGTGATCGGCATGGCCCACCGTGGCCGCCTCAACGTGCTGGTCAACATCCTGGGCAAGAACCCCTCCGAGCTGATCGACGAGTTCGACGGCAAGAAGCTGGTCGAGCGCGGCTCCGGCGACGTCAAGTATCACCAGGGCTTCAGTTCCAACGTCATGACCCCGGGTGGCGAAGTCCACCTGGCCATGTCGTTCAACCCCTCCCACCTGGAGATCGTCGCGCCGGTGGTCGAGGGGTCTGTGCGGGCCCGTCAGGATCGCCGCAACGACAGCGACGGCGGCAAGGTGCTGCCGATCAACGTCCACGGCGACGCGGCCTTCGCCGGCCAGGGCGTGGTCATGGAGACGTTCCAGATGTCCCAGACCCGTGCCTACCGGACCGGTGGCACGGTGCACATCGTGATCAACAACCAGGTGGGCTTCACCACGTCCCACCCGGAAGACTCGCGCTCCACCGAGTACTGCACCGACATCGCCAAGATGGTTCAGGCGCCGATCTTCCACGTCAACGGCGACGATGCGGACGCCGTGCTGCATGCCACCCAGGTGGCGCTGGATTACCGCCAGCAGTTCAAGAAGGACGTGGTCATCGACCTGGTGTGCTACCGCCGCCGCGGCCACAACGAAGCCGACGAGCCGTCCGGCACCCAGCCGATGATGTACAGCAAGATCAAGAACCATCCGTCCTCGCGCGCGCTGTTCGCCGAGCGCCTGGTCAAGGAAGGGCTGATCAGCGAAGACGAGGCCAAGGCCACCATGGAAGGCTACCGCGACGATCTGGTCGCCGGTAACCACGTGGCCAACGCCCTGGTGCAGAAGCCGAACACCGCGCTGTTCGTCGACTGGAAGCCCTATCTCGGCCACGAGTGGAGCGGCCACACCGACACCAGCTTTGACATGAAGCGCCTGCAGCACCTCGCGGCGCGCATGTGCGAGGTGCCGGATGGCGTCAGCGTGCAGCGTCAGGTCGCCAAGATCTATGACGACCGCCGCAAGATGCAGGCCGGCGGCATGGCCTGCAACTGGGGCTTCGCCGAGACCCTGGCCTACGCCACGCTGCTCGACCAGGGCCACCCGATTCGCCTGACCGGCCAGGACGTGGGTCGCGGCACCTTCTCCCACCGCCATGCGGTGGTGCACAACCAGAAGGACGGCAGCACCTTCGTGCCGCTCCAGCACCTGAGCGACGGCCAGCCGCGCTTCACCATCCACGACTCCTTCCTGTCGGAAGAGGCCGTGCTGGCGTTCGAGTACGGCTACTCCACCACGGCGCCCAACGACCTGGTGATCTGGGAAGCGCAGTTCGGCGACTTCTTCAACGGCGCCCAGGTGGTGGTCGACCAGTTCATCTCCTCCGGCGAGACCAAGTGGGAGCGCCTGTGCGGCCTGACCATGCTGCTGCCGCATGGCTACGAGGGCCAGGGCCCCGAGCACTCCTCCGCGCGTCTGGAGCGCTTCCTGCAGCTGTGTGCCGAGCACAACATGCAGGTCTGCGTGCCGACCACCCCGGCGCAGATCTTCCATCTGCTGCGTCGCCAGGTGATCCGCAAGCTGCGCAAGCCGCTGGTGGTGATGTCGCCGAAGAGCCTGCTGCGCCACAAGGATGCCACCTCCAGCCTCGACGAGCTGGCCGGCGGCAGCTTCCAGATGGTGATCCCCGACCAGGGCAAGCGCGACGCCGAGAAGGTCGAGCGCATCATCCTGTGTGCCGGCAAGGTCTACTACGACCTGGCCAACTGGCGCGAGGAGAACGCCCGCGACGACGTGGCCATCCTGCGTCTCGAACAGCTCTACCCGTTCCCCGAAGCCGAGCTCTTCGAGGCGATCAAGGCCTACACCAACGCCAGCGAAATGGTGTGGTGCCAGGAAGAGCCGCTCAACCAGGGCGCCTGGTACCCCAGTCAGCACCACATGCGCAGCGTGGCGGAGCAGCTCAAGACGGGCCTGGGCGGCAAGCTCAAGTTCGCCGGCCGTCCGGCATCGGCCGCCCCCGCGGCGGGCTACATGTCCGTGCATACCGAACAGCAGCGCAAGCTGGTGGAAGACGCCTTCAACCTCTAAGGCAGCCCACCGGGACGAGAGAGAACACACAAGGGAAACGACATGGCTACCGAGATCAAGGCACCCACCTTTCCGGAATCCGTTGCCGAGGGCAGCGTGGCCGCCTGGCACAAGAAGCCGGGTGACAGCGTCGAGCGTGACGAGCTGATCGTCGAGATCGAGACCGACAAGGTGGTGCTCGAGGTCGTGGCACCCGAGGCCGGTACCCTGGCCGAGGTGCTGGCGGAAGAGGGCGACACCGTGCAGTCCGAGCAGGTGCTCGGCCGCATCGGCGAAGGCGCGGCCAGCGGCGGCGGCGACAAGGCCGAGGCCGCCAGCGAAGAGAAGAGCGATGCCGAGCCGGAGGCCGCCCCGGCCGCCGGCGGCGAGGCGCACGAGGTGAAGGCCCCGACCTTCCCCGAGTCCGTCCAGGAAGGCACCGTGGCCAGCTGGAACAAGCAGGTCGGCGAAGCCGTCAAGCGCGACGAGGTGCTGGCCGAGATCGAGACCGACAAGGTCGTGCTCGAGGTGGTCGCGCCGGCCGACGGCGCGCTGTCCGAGATCAAGGCCGAGGAAGGCAGCCAGGTGGCCTCCGAAGAGGTGCTGGCGATCTTCACCGCCGGCGCCGGCGGCGATGCCACCCCGGCTTCCAGCGAGGGCAAGGCCGCCGCATCCGCCGATGACGGCGCCAGCGACGAGAAGGTCGGCGACAAGATCCTCGCCCCGGCCGCACGCAAGCTGGTCGCCGAGCACGACCTCGACGTCGGCAAGCTCGAAGGCACCGGCAAGGGCGGTCGCGTGCTCAAGGAAGACGTGCAGAAGGCGATCAAGGACGGCAGCGCCAAGAAGGCCGCCAAGTCCGCCCAGCCGTCAGGCGCCAAGGCCGCCGCGGCACCGGCCCCGGCCGTCGAGGGCGAGCGTCCCGAGAAGCGCGTGCCGATGACCCGCCTGCGCAAGACCATCGCCAAGCGTCTGGTCGAGGCCCAGCAGACCGCCGCCATGCTGACCACCTACAACGAGGTGGACATGGGCGCGGTCATGGACCTGCGCGCGCAGTACAAGGACACCTTCCTCAAGGCCCACGACACCAAGCTCGGCTTCATGGGCTTCTTCGTCAAGGCGGCCTCCGAGGCGCTCAAGCGCTTCCCGGACGTCAACGCCTCCATCGACGGCGACGACATCGTCTACCACGGCTATCAGGACATCGGCGTGGCCGTGTCCACCGACCGTGGCCTGGTGGTGCCGGTGCTGCGCGATACCGACAGCATGAAGATCGCCGACGTCGAGAAGGGCATCGTCGACTTCGGCAAGCGTGCCCGTGATGGCAAGCTCGGCATCGACGAGATGCAGGGCGGCACCTTCACCATCACCAACGGCGGCATCTTCGGCTCGCTGATGTCCACGCCGATCCTCAACCCGCCGCAGACCGCGATCCTGGGCATGCACAAGATCCAGGAACGTCCGATGGCGGTGAACGGCAAGGTCGAGATCCGTCCGATGATGTACCTGGCGCTGTCATACGATCACCGCATGATCGATGGCAAGGACGCGGTGCAGTTCCTGGTGACCATCAAGGCACTGCTCGAGGATCCGGCCCGTCTGCTGCTGGATATCTGATCCGCGCGGGTTAACGAGCACAGCGAAACACTTTTCAAGGAGCCAACATGGCCGACAAGTTTGATGTCATCGTCATCGGCGCGGGCCCCGGCGGCTACGTGGCCGCCATCCGTGCCGCCCAGATGGGCCTGAAGACCGCCTGTGTCGAGAAGTGGATCGGCAAGGAAGGCAACGTCGTGCACGGCGGGACCTGCCTGAACGTGGGCTGCATTCCGTCCAAGGCGCTGCTGGAGGCCTCCCACAAGTTCGTCGAGGCGCAGCACGACTTCGACGACATGGGCATCGAGGCCGGTGACGTCACCATGGACGTCAAGAAGATGATGGCCCGCAAGGACAAGATCGTTAAGAACCTGACCGGTGGCATCGCCGGCCTGTTCAAGGCCAACGGCGTGACCGCGCTGGAGGGCACCGGCAAGGTGACCGGCAGCCAGCAGGTCGAGGTCACCGACAAGGACGGCAACGCCGCCACCTACGAGGCCGACAACATCGTGGTCGCCGCCGGTTCCGTGCCGGTCGAGATCCCGCCGACCCCGCTCACCGACGACCTGATCGTCGACTCCACCGGCGCCCTGGAATTCCAGGAAACGCCGAAGCGCCTGGGCGTCATCGGCGCCGGCGTCATCGGTCTCGAGCTCGGCAGCGTGTGGAACCGTCTGGGCTCCGAGGTCACCGTCCTCGAGGCCATGGACGACTTCCTGCCGATGGTCGACGGCGCGATCGCCAAGGAGACCCAGAAGCTGCTCAAGAAGCAGGGCCTGGACATCAAGCTGGGCGCCCGCGTCACCGGCTCCGAGGTCAAGGACGGCGAGGTCGTGGTCAAGTACTCCGACGCCAAGGGCGAGCAGGAGATCACCTTCGACAAGCTGATCGTCTGCGTCGGCCGCAAGCCGTACACCAAGGGCGTGATCGGTGAAGGGGTGAGCGTCGAGCTCGACGAGCGCGGCTTCATCCACGTCGACGACCAGTGCCGCACCAGCGTGCCCGGCGTCTACGCCATCGGCGACTGCGTGCGCGGCCCGATGCTGGCCCACAAGGCGTCCGAGGAAGGCATCATGGTCGCCGACATCATCGCCGGCCATAAAGCCGAGATGAACTACGACGCCATCCCGAGCGTGATCTACACCTTCCCCGAGGTGGCCTGGGTCGGCATGACCGAGCAGGACGCCAAGGCGGCCGGCATCGAGGTCAAGACCGGCGCCTTCCCGTTCGCCGCCAGCGGTCGCGCCATGGCCAACAACGCCACCGAGGGTCAGGCCAAGGTGATCGCCGACGCCGAGACCGATCGTATCCTGGGTCTGCACATCGTCGGCCAGCACGCCGGCGAGATGATTGCCCAGGGCGTCATCGCCATGGAATTCGGCTCCAGCGCCGAGGATCTGGCGCTGTCCTGCTATGCGCATCCGACCATGTCCGAGGCCGTCCACGAGGCAGCCCTGGCCGTGGAAGGTCACGCCATCCACATGGCGAACCGCAAGAAGCGCAAGTAAGACAACAAGAGCGCCGCCTTCGGGCGGCGCGTCCCTTCCGGCGTCGTACCGGAGGGGAGCGGTGGTAGCCGCCGCGCTGCGCCGAGTCGGCGCCCGGGCGACTACCGTTCGAGTCACATGCAACCAATGGCATGAATCGATGAACCTTCACGAGTATCAGAGCAAACAGCTGTTTGCCGACTATGGTCTGCCCGTTTCCAAGGGCTTCGCCGTCGACACCCCCGAGGAAGCGGCGGAAGCCTGCAAGAAGATCGGCGGCGAGATGTGGGTCGTCAAGGCCCAGGTCCACGCCGGTGGCCGCGGCAAGGCCGGCGGCGTCAAGCTGGTCAAGAGCGCCGACGAGGCCAAGGCCTTCGCCGAGCAGTGGCTGGGCAAGAACCTGGTGACCTTCCAGACCGACGAGCACGGTCAGCCGGTCGCCAAGATCCTGGTCGAGAACTGCACCGACATCGCCAGCGAGCTCTATCTCGGCGCCGTGGTCGATCGCGCCACTCGCCGCGTGGTCTTCATGGCCTCCACCGAGGGCGGCGTCGAGATCGAGAAGGTCGCCGAGGAAACTCCCGAGAAGATCCTCAAGGCCGAGATCGATCCGCTGGTCGGCGCCCAGCCGTACCAGGCCCGTGAGCTGGCCTTCCAGCTGGGCCTCGAGGGCGCGCAGGTCAAGCAGTTCACCAAGATCTTCCTGGGCCTGTCCAAGCTGTTCCACGACAAGGACCTGGCGCTGCTCGAGATCAACCCGCTGGTGATCACCGAGGAAGGCAACCTGCACTGCCTCGACGCCAAGATCAACCTGGACGGCAACGCCCTGTACCGTCACCCGGACCTGCAGGCCATGCGCGATCCCTCCCAGGAGGATTCCCGCGAGGCCGAGGCCGCGGCATGGGACCTGAACTACGTGGCCCTGGACGGCAACATCGGCTGCATGGTCAACGGCGCCGGCCTGGCCATGGGCACCATGGACATCGTCAACCTGAACGGCGGCAGCCCGGCCAACTTCCTTGACGTCGGCGGCGGCGCCACCAAGGAGCGCGTGGCGGAAGCGTTCAAGATCATCCTGTCCGACGACAACGTCAAGGCCGTGCTGGTCAACATCTTCGGCGGCATCGTGCGCTGCGACATGATCGCCGAGGGCATCATCGGTGCCGTCGAGCAGGTGGGCGTCAACGTGCCGGTCGTGGTGCGTCTGGAAGGTAACAACGCCGAGCTGGGTGCCGAGAAACTGGCCTCCAGCGGTCTGAACATCATCGCTGCCAAGAGCCTCACCGACGCGGCTCAGCAGGTCGTCAAGGCAGCGGAGGGCAAGTAATGAGCATCCTGATCGACAAGAACACCAAGGTCATCTGCCAGGGCTTCACCGGCGGCCAGGGGACCTTCCACTCCGAACAGGCGATCGCCTACGGCACCCAGATGGTCGGCGGCGTGACCCCGGGCAAGGGCGGCCAGGAGCACCTGGGCCTGCCGGTGTTCAACACCGTCAAGGAAGCGGTCGAGCAGACCGGCGCCGAGGCCAGCGTGATCTACGTGCCGGCCGCCTTCTGCAAGGACTCCATCCTCGAGGCCGCCAACGCCGGCATCAAGCTGATCGTGTGCATCACCGAGGGCATCCCGACCCTCGACATGCTCGACGTCAAGGTCAAGTGCGATGAGCTGGGCGTGCGTCTGATCGGACCGAACTGCCCCGGCGTGATCACCCCGGGCGAGTCCAAGATCGGCATCATGCCGGGCCACATCCACCAGCCGGGCAAGGTCGGTATCGTGTCGCGCTCCGGTACCCTCACCTACGAGGCGGTCAAGCAGACCACCGACCACGGCTTCGGCCAGTCCACCTGCGTGGGCATCGGCGGCGACCCAATCCCGGGCTCCACCTTCATCGACATCCTCGAGAAGTTCGAGAAGGATCCGGCCACCGAAGCCATCGTGATGATCGGCGAGATCGGCGGCACCGCCGAGGAAGAGGCGGCTGCCTACATCAAGGAGAACGTCTCCAAGCCGGTCGTCTCCTACATCGCCGGCGTGACCGCCCCTCCGGGCAAGCGCATGGGCCATGCCGGTGCGATCATCGCCGGCGGCAAGGGCACCGCGGACGAGAAGTTCGGCGCCCTCGAGGCGGCGGGCGTCAAGACCGTTCGCTCCCTGGCCGAGATCGGCGACGCCCTGAAGGAAGCCACCGGCTGGTAAGCCGCTGCCTTCGGGACGCGATGCGAAAAGGGCACCCCTCGGGGTGCCCTTTTTCGTGTCCGCCTGCCGGGTTTGTCAGCGAGTGTCGTCACTGGGCCGGGGCGGCGAGGGCGGCGCCTAGCCGGCCAGCTCTTCCACGCTGGTGTTGCCCAGGCCGAGCACCTGAACCTCGAGGGCCTGGCCCGATCCGGTCTCGGCGCTCATCTCGGCCGGCAGCTCGTCGTCGCCGTAGGCCTTGAAGCTGAAGCGCCAGCCCTCGCCCGGGGCCAGGGTGTTGGCGTTGTTGTCCTGCGCTCGCGTGCCGCCGTTGCCTTCGCTGGCGTTGCCGTTCCACAGGGTGTCGATATCGGCGGGCAGATCGAAGCCAAGCTCGGGATCGACGATGTCGTCATCGGAGACGTTCTCGACGAAGACCTCCGCCACGTAGCCCGAGTCCCACTGGCTGGTGACGTTGCCGGTCACCAGCAGCTCGGCGTCGTCCTCCAGGATGGCGGGCTTGACGCCGTCGCCGTCGAGGATCTGGCTGGGCTCGGGCGCGTCGATGGACTCGCCGCGGAACAGGTTGCCCGACGCCGTGTGCAGGGTGGTGCCATCGCCGAAGACCGCGAATTCCACGTCGGTGATGGTATCCTCGCTGCCCTTGCCGGTGATGATCACGCCGTCGTCGGACATCGCGAGCTCGTGTTCGTCGAGGCTGCCGGTGTAGCGCGCGGTGTCGACGCCCTCGCCGCCGTCCAGCCGATCGTCGCCGTCGTACCAGTCGTCGCCCGGCCCGCCCTGGAGCAGGTCGTTGCCGCTGCCGCCCTGGAGGTGGTCATGGCCCAGGCCGCCGTTCAGGTAGACGCCGTCGTCCGAGCCCTGCACCTCGTCCGAGCGCCGGGTGCCGATCAGGTAGTCGAAGACGACCTCGTTGGCGTCGGGGTCGGTGGGGGCGCCGAAGCTCTCGCCGTCCTCGTTGACGTACAGCGCCGGCGACAGCTCGTCCGCCTCCGGATCGCGGATCGACTGCAGCACGTGCACGCTGTTGTCGTGATCCCGGCCGCCGTGGAAGTTGACGTCGCGGTCGGTCGAGGCGATCTCGACCTCGTTGCCGGCCGAGGAGCGCCAGGAGGCGAACACCAGGCCGTGGCGCATGCCGCTGTCCTCGAGTCCGGAGAAGGTGCCGTCGTAGCTCTCGTGAAGCTCGAAGGCGTAACCGTTGCCGTTGCCGCCCTTGTTGAGGGCGCCGTGAGCCTCCAGCTCCTCGCCGCGGGTGTCCAGGGCGCGGGAGAGACGAAAGGCGGTGGAGGGGCCCTCGATGACCTGAAGGTCGTCGAGCCGGGCGTTCACCGTGCCCTCGAGATGCACCGCGTGATAGTCGCTCAGGTCATCGCGGACGTTCTCGAAGCGCGACGGGTCGGCCTCGCCCAGTTCGAAGTTCAGGCTGAAGCCTTCCAGGGTGACGTCATCGACGCTCTCCAGGCGCTCGACCTGCGTCTCTTTGGCCGCGAAATCGAAGCGTACGCCGCGATCAAGCGTGATCTGGTCGCCATCGATATCGGTGACCTTGGCCATGCTGGTACGCAATTCGGCGTACTCGACCTTGCGCCAGGAACTGTCGCCGATGTCATCGAAAAAGTCGTCATCGTTGTCCTGCCACAGGCGGAGCGTATCGCCGACGGAAAGGTCGGGATGGTCTTCCAGCGTCAGCCGTCTATCACCGCTGTCGGCATCCGCCGACAGAGTGCCGATATCGGTGTTTTCGCTGCCGTCCAGGTGAATCGCCTGGTCGTTGTCCCGCGACAGTGCCTCATCGGTGAAGGTCAGGCGCGTCTCGTCCGAGCCCGCACCAACCAGGGAGATGTCGGAGCGTTCGATGGTGATCGAATCGTCGAAGCGAAAGTCGCCGGCGGCAAGCCGAAGGGTCGTGCCCGAGTCGGCCTCCCGTATCAGGCTCTCCAGTTCCTCTGCGGATGTTGATGTATCCACCTCGATGGTCGAACTCATTTATTGACTCCTGTTGTCATAAAGTGGCGACGATTGAGGATGTTGATAGTCTGGCTTTTCGATAGCTTTATATCGTAATTTTCGAATTTCTCTGTCGTCATTTTGAGACATTTCCCGGGGGTTGAAGAGAGGGTTTGAAGACGGGTATTTTCCCATCCATCGGCGCCGTAGATGCGCCATTTTTAGTGTTGTATAACCAAAAAATAGCGTCAATATTTCGACCATAAGACGAGGGCGCAGCATGGTATGGGAGAGCCACTGAGGTGTTGATCGGGCGAGCGAAAGGCCGTGGGCGAGCGGCCCTCGGCGACCAGGTCCGGAGGGATGGCGAGGCGCCGCTGGACAGCGCACGCGAGGCGTGCCGCGGCTCGTTGCTGTGGGTGGCGGGTTTCAGCCTGTGTCTCAATGTGCTGTTGCTGACGCCCGCACTGTACATGCTGCAGGTGTACGACCGGGTGATCACCTCGGGCAGCGAGGCGACCCTGTTGATGCTGACGCTGCTGGCGGTGTTCCTGTTCGTGGTGATCGGCGGGCTGGAGTGGGTGCGAGCGGGCGTGCTGGTGCGCCTCGCCAACCGCCTCGACGAGCGCCTCGTCGGCCCCTTGCACGCGGCGATGTTCCGCCGCGGACTGCACCCGGCGGGCGGGCAGGGGGCCGGGCCGCTGGACGATCTCGAAAGCCTGCGCCAGGGGCTGGCGGGAGGCGCACTGCTGGCCTTCTTCGATGTGCTCTGGGTGCCGGTCTATCTGGCCCTGCTGTTCCTGTTCGATCCCTGGTTCGGCGTTTTCGCCGCCGTGGCCGGGCTGCTGCTGCTGGCGCTGGTGGTCATCAGCGAAAAGGCCACCCGCGGCTGGCTGGAGGGCGCCGGGCAGGAGATGGCGGCCTCCCGCCAGCGGGCGGCGGAAAACCTGCGCAACGCCGAGGCCCTCGAAGCCATGGGCATGCTGTCGAGCATCGCCGGACGCTGGCTGTCGCATCATCGCCGCGGGCTGTGGCAGCAGTCGAGGGCCAGTGACCGGGCGGCCATGCTGTCGAGCCTCACCCGGGCGCTGCGGCTGCTGCTGCAGTCGATGATTCTGGGGCTCGGCGCCTGGCTGGTGCTCGAGGAGCGCATCACCGCCGGCATGATGATCGCCGGCTCCATCCTGCTGGGCCGCGTGCTGTCGCCGGTCGATCAGCTGGTCGGCAGCTGGCGCAGCGTCGTCGCGGCCCGGGCCGCCTACCGTCGACTCCAGGCGATCTTTCGCGAGGCGCCGCCGCCCGCGCCTCCCATGTCGCTGCCGGCCCCCCGGGGGCGGCTGACGCTGGAGGGCGTGAGCGCCGGGCCGCCGGGCGGACGGCGGCCCATCCTGACCGGCATCGATCTCGATATCGCCCCGGGGCAGCAGGTCGGCATCATCGGCCCCAGCGCCGCCGGCAAGTCGACCCTGGCGCGCCTGGCGCTCGGCGTTTGGCCGGCCAATGAAGGGTGTGTGCGGCTGGATGGCGCCGATATCGCGCGCTGGGATCGCGGTGTCCTGGGCCCCCACCTCGGCTACCTGCCCCAGGACGTCGAGCTGTTTGCCGGCACCATCGCGGAGAACATCGCCCGCTTCGCCGAAGTCGATGGCGAGCGGGTGATCGCGGCGGCACGTCGCGCCGGGGTACACGACATGATCCTGCGGCTGCCCGACGGCTACGACACCTGGCTGGCGCCGGGCGGTGGCCTGCTTTCGGCCGGCCAGCGCCAGCGCATCGGTCTGGCGCGGGCGCTGCATGGTGATCCGGTGCTGGTGGTGCTCGACGAGCCGAATGCCAACCTGGACCATCGCGGCGAACAGGCCCTGGCCGAGGCCATGGAGGCCCTGCGGCAGGACGGCGTGACCCTGTTGGTGATCAGTCATCGCAGCGGTGTGCTGAAGCGGGTCGACCGATTGCTGGTGCTGGACGACGGTCGGGTGTCGCTGTTCGGCCCCCGGGACCGGGTGCTGGAGCGGATGACGGCCCGGAGACAGGAACGACGCGAAGCCACCACCCAGGGAGGCGCCCATGCAGCCGACACATGATGATCCTCGGCCACCGGTCGACGACCGGCGGCATCGCCTCGTGGGGCTGGCGCTGGTGCTGGTCTGCGTGCTCGGCTTCGGCGGCTGGGCGGTCTCGGCCGAGCTGGCCGTGTCGGTCATCGCCTCCGGCCGGGTCGAGGTGGCCTCGTTGAAGAAGACGGTGCAGCACCTGGAGGGTGGCATCGTGCGACGCATCGCGGTCGAGGAAGGCGATCGCGTCGAGGAAGGACAGACGCTGCTGGTGCTCGACCCGACCCAGGTCGAGTCGAGGCTGCAGATCGCACGCTCGCAGTTCCTGATCAATCGCGCCGCCGAGACCCGGCTGATGGCCGAGCAGGCCGGCGACGAGCGCCTGACGTTCCCCGATGAGCTCGCCGACGCCGAGTCGCCGCGCATCGCACAGCTCAAGGCGGTCCAGCGCGGGCTCTTCCTCTCTCGGCGCGAGGCCCTCGAGGGGGCGCTGGCGTCGCTGGAGGAGCAGAGCGAGCAGCTGCGCCAGCGCATCGAGGGGCGCGAGGCGATGATTCGGGTCAGCCGCGAGCAGCTTGCCTCGCTGCGCGAGGATGCCGAGGCCTATCGTTCGCTGTTCAAGGACGGGCTGGGCGACAACCGACGGCTGAGGGAGCTGGAACGTGAGGTGCTGCAGTATCAGGGCGAGATCGAACAGCATCGCACCGAGATCGCGCGGCTGAGATCGCAGATCAGCGAGAACGACCTGAAGAAGCGGGTGCGCGTCGAGGAATTCCGCCAGGAGGTGGGCGAGCGCCTGCGCGAGACCCGGCGCCAGATCGCCGATGCCGAGGAGCGCATGACCGCGCTGCGCGACCAGCGGCGCCGCACCACGGTCGAGGCGCCGGCCGCGGGCACGGTGGTCGGCCTGGCCGTGCATACCCGCGGTGCGGTGATCGAGCCCGGCACCACGCTGCTGGAGATCGTCCCGGGCGGCGGAGATTTCGTCGTCGAGGCCCGGGTCGACGACCGCGACATCGACAGCGTCTATCCCGGCCAGTCAGCGGAGATCCGCTTCAGCGCCTTCAACCGTCGCCGCTCGAAGCTCCTCGACGGCACCGTGCAGCGGGTGTCCGCCGACAGCTTCACCGACGAGCGCAGCGGTCAGCGCTACTACGAGGTGCGGATCCGGGTCAGCGAGGCGGAGCGTCAGTCGATGCCGGAATCGATGCGACTGCAGGCGGGCATGCCCGCCGAGGTGCGGCTGCAGACCGCCAGTCGCACCTTCGCCAGCTACCTGGCCAAGCCGGTGAGCGACATGCTGGCGCGGGCCATGCGCGCGGACTGAGCCGGCCCGGTTCAGCCCGCCCGCTCGTTATCTGTCGTGCCGCGACGTCGAGGCAGGCCGATCATGGCCAGGAACACCGGGGCGCCGGCCAGCAGATAGCAGTGGAAGGTGACGAAGCGCCAGATCACGATGGCGGCGCCGGCGGTAGCCTGGCCGACCAGCGGGATCAGCAGCATGCCGGTGCCGAGCTCGGCGGCGCCGGTGCCGCCGGGCAGCAGGCTCAGCTGGCCGGCCGCCATCGACAGCATCTGCACCAGGAAGGCCCAGCTCCAGGCCACGTCGGCGCCCAGGCCAGCCAGCGCCAGGTAGAGCAGGCTGTAGCGTGTCAGCCAGTGGGCGGCGCAGCTGGCCATGGCCAGCATCAGCACCGGGCGGGGCAGGGCCAGGGTGGCGACCAGCGCCTGGCGAAAGCCGAGCAGTCGCCGGGCCAGTCGAGGGCGCCGCTTGCGCGATGCGCCACGACGGCGCAGCAGCGCCGGCAGATGTCGGATCAGCATCGTCCCCGTCGCCAGCGCCAGCAGCAGCGCGACGATGGCGGCGACCAGCAGCCACTGATGGGGCCAGGGCACCGCCGTGGCCAGCGACACCAGCGCCAGGGCGGTCAGCGCGGCCAGGAAGAACAGCAGGTCGCAGCACTGGTCGACCATGAACACCGCCGAGGCCCGGGCGGGGCGCAGCCCGCGTCGGGCCACCAGCGCGAGCAGGGTCGGCAGCCCGCCGCTGCCGCCCGGGGTGGCGCAGATAGCGAACTCGGTGGCCATCACCATCCCGAGGGCGCTGCGCTGGCCGAGCGGGCCTGCGCGTCCCGCCAGCAGTAGCCTCAGGCGCAGGGCGTTGAGATTCCAGCACAGCACCACCATCGCCAGCATCCCCGACAGCCTGCCCGGCGGGAAGTCGCCCAGCGCCGTCAGCGCGTCGCGGCCGCCGATCATCAGCGGTACCGCCAGGGCCAGCACCAGCGCCGCGGCCAGCCACCAGCCGTAATGCCGACGACGCTTAGCCATGCCGCCGCGCCGCGGGCTCGCCGGGTATGAAGGTGGCGTAGTAGACGAGCAGGTCGTCGATCACCCGGTTCCAGTGGAAGCGACGCTCCACCTGGCGGCGGGCGTGCCGGCCACCGGCGGCAACGTCGTGGTCGAACAGGGCCTCGACCGCCTCGGCCATGGCCCCGGCGTCGTGGGGCCTGCACAGGAGCCCGCCGCCCAGGGGCACGTTCTCGATCAGCGCCCCGGCCCGGGCGGCCACCACCGGCAGGCCGCAGGCCATTGCCTCCAGCGCCACCAGGCCGAAGGTCTCGCGGGTGCCGGCGTGGAGCATGGCGTCGGCGCTGGCCAGCGCCCGAGCCACCTCGCGGCGATCGCAGTAGCGCGAGATGACGGTCACGTTGTCGGGCACCCGGGTCGGCATCCCCGGGCCCATCAGCAGCAGGTGGTAGGGCCGCCCGAGGCGCCGGAGGGTGCGCAGCAGCACGTCGACGTTCTTTTCGCGTGAGTGGCGCCCGGCGAAGACCAGCAGCCGGGTATCGGCGGGCAGCCCCAGCGAGGCCCGCCAGGTGGGATCGGCGCGCTTGGGGTGGAAGGTGGCGAGGTCGACGCCCAACGGCTGCACGCGCACGTCCTCCACGCCCCAGTCCGCCAGCCGCTCGGCCATGGCCCGGCAGGGCGCCATCACGCCGTCGAAGCGGCCGTAGAGGTCGCGCACGTAGCGCTCCAGGCGCCGGCGCACCGCGCCGCCGAAGCGATCCCCCATCAGCCGTGGCAGGTCGGAGTGGTAGAAGCCGACCACCGGCACGCCGAGCCGCTGGCCGGCCTCCAGCGCGGCCCAGGGCGTGACGTAGGGGTCGCCGGCCTCGATCAGGTCGGGGGCGAGCTCCCGCAGCCGCTCGCGCCAGGGGGCGCGACGCAGCGGGAAGCGATAGCCCTGGCCCAGCGGCAGGCGCAGCGCCGGCAGCGTATGGCAGTCGTCGAGGGCGTCGCGTTCGGCGCCGGGCACGAGCAGGCTCGAACGCAGGCCGGGCGTCTCGGCGATCCGGCGGTGCTTGGCCTGGAGATAGGTGCGCACGCCGCCGCTCGAGGGGGCGTGGAACATGGTGACGTCGGCGATATGCAAAAGGGTCCCTCCCGTGCGGGCCGATGGTTCCCCCCTCACGCTACGCGGGCTTTGCGACAGTTCGACGACATGGGCCGGGAACGCGAGCTGAAACGCAAAACGGCGGCCCGAGGGCCGCCGTTTCACGTGCGAGGGAGCGCGGGGAGGGCGCCTACTCGGCCGGGCGGCCGACCAGCGAGCGGGTCTCCTCGCGGGCCTCGGTCAGGGCCACGCGGATCACGTCGCCGAGCTTGTAGCGCTCGACGCCCTCGATCTGGATGCGGCCGTCCTTGTCGTCGATGGCCACCTTGTCGCGGTCGCTGTGCATCAGCGGGGCCGGGATGAAGGCGGTGGCGCCGTTGGCGGTCAGGCGCACGCGCATGCCGCCGCGGTTGATGGCAATGATCTCGGCCTCGAAGCTTTCGCCCGCCTCGGCGGAGGGCGTCAGGTAGCGCACGTAGAGCCAGTCCTTGACGTCGCGCTCGGCCAGGCGGTTGAGGCGGCGACGCTCGGTGAGCTGCTCGGTGAGCTCCTGGCTGGCCTCGGCCGGGGCCTGCTCGCCCTTGAGCACGCGCTTGATCAGGCGGTGGTTGACCATGTCGCCGTACTTGCGGATCGGCGAGGTCCAGGTGGCGTAGGCGTCGAGGCCCAGGCCGAAGTGCGGGCCGGGCTGGGCGGACATGTTGGTGAAGCCCTGGAAGCGGCGCAGGCGGGCGTCCAACCAGGCGTCCTCGCGGCCCTCGAGCTCGCGCTTGAGTTCCCTGTAGCGGGGCAGCTCGGTGAGCGCCTCGAGCTCGACCTGGATCTCCTGACCGGCCAGGAATTCCTGGGCCGCCTCGGCCTTGTCGGCCTCGAAGGCACGGTGGACGTTGAAGATGCCGTGACCCACGTGCTGGCTGAGCAGGTCGGCGCAGCAGGCGTTGGCCGCGATCATCGATTCCTCGATCATGCGGTTGGCGATGCGGCGCTCCTCGGTGCGGATGCCCAGCACGTTGCCGGCCTCGTCGAGGTCGAACACGTAGTCCGGACGGTCCTTGAACACCAGGGCGTGCTTGGCGCGCCAGTCGGCGCGGGCCTCGGTCAGCTCGCGCAGCGCCTCGAGCTGCTCGCCGATGGCCTCGGACGGCGCCCAGTCGCCCTGGCCCTCGAGCCAGTCGGAGACGTTGTCGTAGACCAGCTTGGCGTGGGAGCGCGCGTTGGCGGCGAAGAAGCGGTACTCGCCCAGGCTGCCGTCGGCCTCGATGTCCAGTGCGCAGGCCAGCACCGGGCGGTCGCGGTCTTCCCACAGCGAGCACAGGTCGTCGGCCAGCGCCTCGGGCAGCATGGTGACGTTCTGGCCCGGCAGGTAGACGGTGAAGGCGCGGGTGCGGGCCTCCAGGTCGGCGGCGTGGCCTTCCTCGATGTAGGCGGTCGGGTCGGCGATGGCCACGTTCAGGGTCCAGCCGCCGCCCTCGCGCCGCTCGATGCGCAGGGCGTCGTCCATGTCGCGGGTCTTCTCGCCGTCGATGGTGAAGAACGGCTCGGCGGTCAGGTCCTCGCGCTCGAGGCCCTCGTCGCGCAGCGGCCAGTCGTCGCCGGCGTCCGGGCATTCCTGCTCGAGGGCGTGGCGCGCCAGGGTCACCCGCCAGGGCACCGCCGGGTTATCGGTCTTGGCCACCAGCTCATCGATCTGGGTGAAGAAGCCACGGTCCTCGGGCTTAAGCGGGTGACGCACCAGGCGCACCACGACCCAGTCGCCTTCGCCCAGGCTCGCCTCGTCGAGGCTGCGCTTGACCCGGGCCTTCAGCGGGGCGTTCATCGACGGATGATCGGGAATCACCGACAGGCGCCCGTCGCGCTTCTTCACGCGGGCGATGAAGCGTTCCATGCCGCTCTCGATCAGGGTGTCCGGCTCCACGGACTTCTTCTCGCCTTCCTCGTGGAGGATGGCCTCGACACGGTCGCCGTGGAGCACCTGCTTCATGGCGGGGGGCGGCACGAAGTAGGAGTCGCCGTCGTCGGTCTCGAGAAAACCGAAACCGCGGTCGGTGGCCTTGATGACCCCTTCGACGCGGGGCGTGTTGTCGCGGATCTGTTGCTTGAGCTGAGCAAGCGCCGAGTTGTTCTGCAGCATGGTCACGATCGATTGGCGGGATAGGGGGGCCACTATACGGATTCCGCCAGCCGGCGCCAATCGGGCGGCGGGCAATCGTCGGGGCCGTGGCGAGTCAGGATGAGCCCGCGGCGCGTAGCCGATAGAATGGGCGCACACTCTTTGCAGCGGAGGGCGCCGCCCATGTCGGCCCATCTCATCGTCAGCGATCTCGACGGCACCCTGCTCGGCGCCGATCACGCCCTGGCGGATCATACCGTCGAGACCTTCCGCGCCCTGGCGGCGCGCGGCCACCACATCGCCCTGGCCTCGGGGCGCCACTATCGCGACATCCTGGCGTTTCGCGACCGCCTGGGCGTGGACGCCCATATCATCAGCACCAACGGCGCCTACACCCACGCGCCCGACGATACCCTGCTCGAGGCACGTCACGTGCCGGCCGAGCTGGCCCGCGAGCTGATCGACCTGCCGCGCCCCGACGCCGTGCGCCTGAATCTCTATCACGATGACGAGTGGGTGATCGACGCCGAGGCGCCGACGCTGCTGGCGCTGCATGCCCACACCGGCTTCGGCTACCGGGTGGTGGCGCCACAGCGGCTGGCCGCCGAGGGCGTCGGCAAGGTGCTCTACATCGGCGAGCCCGGTCACCTGGCCGAGCTCGAGGGCGAGGTGCGCCGGCGTGCCGGCGAGCGTCTGCACGTGACCTATTCCATGGGCAACTCGCTGGAGATCATGGCCGGGGGCGTCAACAAGGGCACCGCGCTGTCGGCGCTGCTCGGCCGGCTCGATCTCCCCGCCGAGCGCTGCCTGGCGTTCGGCGACAACCTCAACGACACCGAGATGCTGGCGCTGGCCGGCGAGGCCCAGATCATGGCCAACGGTCACCCCGAGCTGGATGCGCGACTGCCCGAGGCGCGGCGCATCGGCCATCACGACGAGGCGGCCGTGGCGCGTCATCTGGCCGAGCGTTTCGCCCTCTAGTCGGCCTCAGGGGGCGGGCGTTGCCACCATGGTGGTATCGCCCGCCTCGCGCCGGGCGGCCATCCTCGAGGGACACGTCATCGGGAGGCGCCATGAACGTCCACGATCCGGCCTTCCTCCAGGCCCAGGTCCGCCGCACCATGGCCTTCTACCATCCCCGCGCCATCGATCCCCACGGCGGCTTCTACCACTACCTGCTCGATGACGGCGCCATCCTCGATCACGACCATCGCCACCTGGTCTCCAGCGCCCGCTATGTGGTGACCTATGCCCGCCACGCCCGTCACGGCGGCGGCGACGAATACCGCCACTGGGCGCGCCACGGGCTCGCCTACCTGGAGAAGGCGCACTTCCAGACGGCGACCCAGGGCTATGCCTGGACGCTGGACAGCGGGATCGTGGAGGACGACACCCAGCACTGCTACGGGCTGGTCTGCGTGCTGCTGGCCTATGCCGAGGCGCTCAAGGCCGGCATCGACGAGGCCCGGCACGGGCTCGAGGCCACCCATCGGCTGCTGCAGCGGCGCTTCTGGGAGCCGCGCTGGCGGCGCTTCGCCGACGAGGCCGACCGTCACTGGCGGCTGTCGCCCTATCGCGGCCAGGGCGCCAACCTGCACGGCTGCGAGGCGCTGATCGCCGCCTTCGAGGCGACCGCCGAGGCGGCCTTTCTCGACCAGGCGCTGGCCATCGCCCGGGCCGTCACGCTGGCCGGCCGCGACCACCGCGACGGCTGGATCTGGGAGCATTACGACGCCCGCTGGCGGCCCGACTGGGACTATCACCGCGACGATCCCGCCCACCTGATCCGCCCCTGGGGCTATCAGGTCGGCCACCAGGCCGAGTGGGCCAAGCTGCTGGTGATGCTGGAGCGTCATCGCCCCGAGCCCTGGCTGCTGCCCACCGCCGAGCGGCTGTTCCTGTCCAGCGTGGCGGCGGGCTGGGATCGCACCCACGGCGGACTGGTCGCCGGCCTCGATCCGGCGGGGCGGCTCAGCGACGGCGACAAGTATGACTGGGTGCAGGCCGAGGGCCTGGCGGCCGCGGCGCTGCTGGGCGTGCGTACCGGCGGGGCGGTCTACTGGCGCTGGTACGAGCGGCTGTGGGACTACGGCTGGCGCCACCTGATCGACCATCGCCACGGCGGCTGGTATCGCGTGCTGACGCCGGACAACCGGCGCTACTCGGACCTCAAGAGCCCGCCGGGCAAGGTCGATTATCACACCATGGGGGCCTGTCACGCCGTGATCGAGGCCCTGGCACGGCGTGCGGGGTCGCGTTGAGCCCCCCAGCCGGCTTGCCGGAGCGCCTTACGGGCCTGCCTTTATCTAGTGCACGGTGATCACGCTGCACTCGGCGGCATGGCTGACCTTGTGCGACACGCTGCCGGTGAACAGGCCGCGCAGGTCGCTGAGGCCGCGGCTGCCCATCAGGATGGCATCCACGTCGCGGGCGTCGGCCAGCTCGAGAATGGTGCGGGTGGGGTCGCCGAAGCGCAGCTCGGGCTCGACGTGGCGCACGCCGCGGTCGCGGGCCTGCTCGGCGGCCGTGTCGAGCAACTGCCGGGCGCGTCGTTCGCGCTCGCCGCGGGAGTCGGCCGCGGCCTCGCTGCCCACGCCCCACATCATCGGCGGGTCGTGGGGCGCGGCTTCGGGCACGTGGAGCAGCAGCAGGCAGGCGTCATGGCGGTCTGCCAGCAGCTGGCAGGCCAGGGAGAGCGCCTTGCGGGCGTGGGACGAGCCGTCGACGGGCACCAGGATGGTTCGAAACATGGCCAGCACCTCCGTGACTGAGAAAAACGCCCCTTCAGCCTAGCCGTGCGACCGCCGGATGGCCCGTCGCCGGCGCGGGTCAATGGACGGTGATCACCCGGCACTCGGCGCCGTGGCTGACCTTGTGCGACACGCTGCCCACCACCAGGCCCTTGAGATCGCCGAGCCCGCGGCTGCCCATGACGATGGTGTCGACGCCGTGCTCATCGGCCGCGGCCAGGATCGTCTGGCTGGGATCGCCGCGGGCGAGCACCGGCTTGGCCTGCTCGATGCCCAGCGCCCTGGCCTCCTCGATGGCGTGGTCGAGCAGGGTCTGTCCGACCTCGTCGCGCTTCTCCATGGTCGACTCCAGCGGCACCGCGCCGATGCCCCAGACCAGCAGCGGCTCGTGGGGCAGGGCCTCGGGAATGTGCAGCAGGATCAGCCGGCCGTCCTCCTGGCGGGCCAGCTTGCAGGCGACGCACAGCGCCACCCGCGAGTGCTCGGAGCCGTCGATGGGCACGAGGATGGTGTGGAACATGGGATCTCTCCTTGGCGTGGCCGGTGGCATACCCTACAGCCTAGACCCCATCGGGCCGCCTGGGATGATCCTCATCAACGCTTGTCGTCCTGCTCGCGACGCTCCAGGCGTCGCATTCTGCCCCACAGCTCGCGGCGCAGGTCGGCGACGCGGGGCCGTTCGGCCTCGTCGAAGGCCAGCGGGCGGGTCAGCCGCTGGGCGCGCAGCCCCAGCCGTGCCCCGAGCAGGCCCACCGCCATGCCCTGGCCGGCCCGCGCCGAGAGGCGTCCGGCCAGGTTCAGCGACAGCCATTCCATGCCGGCCTCGCTGGCCAGCTCGCTGGCGCCGGCGAAGGCCATGTCGCGCAGCACCTGGCGAAACAGCCGCAGGCGCGCCGCATAGCCGAGCTCCAGGCCGTAGAGTCGGCACAGCCGGTCGATCAGCGACAGGTGCCGCCAGGCGACCAGCGCCATGTCGACCAGCGTCAGCGGGCTCAGCGCCACCATCACCGCGGTCTCGCCGCTCATCCGCGAGATCAGCCGCCGCGCCTCGCGGTCGCGCGGGGCCAGCAGATGATGGGCCAGCAGGGCCTGGGTCTCACGGCCGTCGTGGTGCGGCTCATGGACGGTGAGAAAGGCCTGCCAGTGGGGATGGTCCTCGTCCAGGCCGAGCTGGCGGCGCAGCTGGTCGGCGGTGGCGCGCGCCTGGCGACCGGAGGCCTCCGGCAGCGCGCCGAGCGTCTCGCGCAGCCGCTCGTGGCGGCGCAGGCGGCGCAGTCGCCACAGCTCCCGGGCCAGGGCGCCGCCGCCGAGCCCGATGGCGCCGAGGCCCAGCAGCCCCCAGCCGAGGCCCAGCCAGTCGCCCTCGGCCAGCGCCGCGGGCATCGACAGCGCGAGCTCGCCGGCGCCCAGGCCGAGCCCCGCGACCAGCAGCCCGAGCAGGCCCCAGCGGCGGCGCTTCGGCGGCGCCAGGCCGGCGCTGACGGCGGCCTCGCTCTCGCCGGGGACGGCGTCCGGCTCCGCCGGCGTCGGCGGGTGGTGGGCCTGCGTCGGGTCGAACAGATGCTCCGGGGCCGGCGTCCGGGGGGGCTCCGGGGCGGGTTCGGTCTCCAGCGTGAAGCGCCGGCCGGGGCGCGGGTCGGATTCTCGGGGCGCGGTCATGTCAGCTTGTCTCCGATCAGCCACTCCAGGGCGGCGTCGAGGCGAATGTGCGGCAGGGCGCCGCCGTCGCGGGGCTGGGGGCGAAAGGCGGTGAAGGTGAAGCCCTGGCGGCGCCAGAAGCTGGCGTCGGGCAGGGTGGCCGGCACCTCGCCGGGGAACAGCAGCGTGTCCTCGCCCTCGAGGGTGGTGCCGCGCAGCACCGGCTGGCGCTGGCCGCGGTGGTCGACCTCGCGGGCCTCGGTGGCGCGGATCGCGGCCAGGCTCAGGGCGCGTACCGGCACGTCGGCGAAGCGCAGGTCCTTGAGCGGCTCGGCCAGCAGCGACTGGAGCAGCCCGGTGAGGCGCGGATGCTGCTCGGGCGTGACGTGGTCGGCCTTGGTGGCGGCGATGGCCAGGCGATCGATGCGCGGGGCGAACAGCCGCGAGAGCAGGCTGCGCCGGCCGTAGTCGAAGCTCTGCATCAGTCGCGTCAGCGCCCGGGACAGGTCCTCGAAGCGCTCGGGCCCGGCGTTCAGCGCGCCGAGCACGTCGACCAGCACGATCTGGCGGTCGAAGCGGCGGAAGTGATCGCGGTAGAACGGCTTGACGATGTGCTGCTGGTAGTGGCGAAAGCGCCGCGCCAGGGTGGCGTAGAGGCTCTCCGGCGGCAGCTGTGCCAGCATGGCCGGGTCGGCCTCGTCGAGCCCCGGCAGGGGAAAGAACTGCAGCACCGGGGCACCCTCGAGCTCGCCGGGCAGCAGGAAGCGGCCCGGCTGCAGGTCCGAGAAGCCGGCCTCGCGGGCGGCGCGCAGGCCCTCGGCGTAGCGTTCGGCGATCTCGGCCAGGCGCGCCTCGTCGACCTCCTGGGCCGGGTCCAGGTCCGCCACCTCGCGCTGCCAGTCGGCGAACAGCGCGGCGCGCTCGCCGTCGAAGCGCTGGGCCCGGCACCAGCTGGCGAAGTCGTGCTCCAGCAGCGGCAGGTCGAGCAACCATTCGCCGGGATAGTCGAACAGGTCCAGCGTCAGCTGGCGGGTGTCGCCGCCGATCCAGCCGGGGCGGCCCGGGCGGTAGCGGATCGACAGGCGCAGCTCGCTGATGCCGCGGGTCGGCGCCGGCCACTGCGGCGGGTCGGCGTCGAGGGCGGCAAGGGCCCGGTCGAAGGGGAAACGCGGCACGCCGAGATCCTGCTGCTCGACCCGGCGGGCGCCCAGCAGGCGGCCTTCCCGGGCCGCGGGCAGCAGGTCCAGGCGGGCCTCGAGTCCGGCGTGGCGAAGCTGGTCGATCAGCGAGGTCAGGAAGGCGGTCTTGCCCGCCCGCGACAGGCCGGTGACCGCCAGGCGCAGCTGGCGGTCGCGGCCGCGTTCGAGCAGGTCGCGTGTCAGGTTTCGGGGCATGGGGCGTCGCTCGGCATCCGTGTCAGCCCCTAATCTGCGGGCGGCGACGCCGGAAGGCAAGGTGGCGGGCGCCGAGCAGCGCCAGCGGCAGCAGGCACAGCGGGATCAGCAGCAGGTTGAGGCTCGCCCAGCCCAGCAGCGTCACCAGGGGGCCGGCCAGCAGCGCGGTGATCGCCACGGTGGAGAACACCAGGAACTCGTTGGCGGCCTGGGTGCGGGCCTTCTCGGCGGGAGAATGGGCCTCGGTGAGCAGCCCGGTGGCGGGCAGGAAGGCGAAGTTCCAGCCCAGGCCGAGCAGCACCAGGCCGGCATGGAAGCCGGCGAGCCCCGCGTCGAGCTGGGCGGTCAGGGCGCTGGCCGTGAGCAGCAGGCAGCCGGCGCCGATCATCCGCGGGGCGCCGAAGCGGGCGGTCAGCCGCCCGGTGACGAAGGAGGGCAGGAACATCGCCACCACGTGCCATTGAATGGTGGTGGCCACGTGATCGAAGCCGTGGCCGACCTCGGCCATGGCCAGCGGCGTGGCGGTCATGGCCAGGTTCATCACCCCGTAGCCGGCCATGGCGCTGACCACCGCCAGCAGGAACACCGGCTGGCGGACGATCTCGCCCAGCCGGCGCGGTTCGCCCGCTGCGGCATCCCGGCCGGGTTCGGGCAGGCGCACGCCAGCGAGCAGCGCCAGGGCCAGCAGGTAGAGGGCACCGAGGCCGAGGAAGCTGCCGAGGTAGGGCACCTCGGCCAGGGCGTGGCTGTGGCGGGCCAGCCAGGGGCCGAAGAAGGCCGCCAGCACGCCGCCGCCCATCACCAGGCCGATGGCGCGGTCGCGGCCGCCCTCGGGGGCCGCCTCCACCGCGGCGAAGCGGTACAGCTGGCCGAAGCCGATCCCGATCCCGATCAGCCAGGTGGCGAGCAGGAACAGGCCGAACGCCTGGGCCTGGAGGGCGGCCACGGCCAGCCCGGTGCCGGCGAGCCCCAGCAGGTGGCCGAGCACGAAGCCGCGGCGCCGACCCAGCCGGGCCATGATCAGCGAGGCGGGAATGGTGGCGCACATCAGCCCCAGCCACTGGGTCGCCACCGGGGCGGTGGACCAGGCCGGCTCCGGGGCGAGCTGGGCGCCGATCAGCGGCGACACGGCGATCAGCAGGATGTTGCCGCTGACCAGCAGGGCCTGGCACAGCGAGAGCAGCATAACGGTCAGGGGCATGGGGCAGGTTCCTCGAGGGGGACGGGGCGAGCGCCGCAGCGCTCATGATAGACCGACGGCGGGACGCCGTGGCGGCGATGAAAGCGGCGGCGGTGTCCACAACGCCCCGTTTCCCACCGATCGAGACATGGCGTGGCTCGAAACAACGACGCCCCGCACGGGGCGGGGCGTCGTCATGGGGCGGGGGAACCGGCGTGGCGTCAGGCGAAGGCCGCGTAGATGGCGATCACCAGCACCACCAGCGCGATGCCGGCGGGCACGGCGCCCTTCCACGGGGTCAGGTCGACGGCGCCGCTGTCCTCGTGGACCCAGGCCTCGGCGCGCGGACGCAGCTTGCCGATCACCAGCATCGCCACCACCAGCAGCACGAACACCGAGGCGACGAAGTGGAACTCGTGCATCACCTGCGGCAGCCGGTCGAAGGGTGGGATGAAGTAGCCGGCGAAGATCAGCAGGCAGCCGCCCACCAGGGCGATCTTGGCCGCCAGGGCCGGCACGCGCTTGGTCAGCAGGCCGACCAGCACCACCGCCAGCAGCGGGATGAAGTAGATGGCGTTCATCTTCTGCAGGTAGCCAAACAGGCTCTCCTGGCCGGCCAGCAACGGGGCGATGGTCATGGCGATCAGGGCCATGATCCAGCCGAAGGTCTTGCTGGCGCGCACCACCTGCTCCTCGCTGGCGTCCTTGTTGAGCACGCCCTTGTAGACGCCGAGGCTGAACAGGGTGGTGGTGGAGTTCAGCGCCGAGTTGAACGACGACAGGATGGCGCCGACCATCACCGCGGCGAAGAAGCCGGTGAGGTAGGGCGGCAGGACGTTGAACACCAGGTGGCCGTAGGCCTCGTCGGCCTGGATGCCCTGATCGGCATACAGTTGATAGGCGATGATGCCGGGCAGTACCAGATACAGCGGGCCGAGCAGCTTGAACAGGCCGGTCAGCAGCACGCCCTTCTGACCCTCGGCCAGATTCTTGGCGGCGAAGGTGCGCTGGATGATCTGCTGGTTGGTGGTCCAGTAGAAGACGTTGATCAGGAACACGCCGGTGAACAGGGTGGCGAAGGGCACCTGCTGGTCCTCGCGGCCCATGGAGTTCAGGCGCTCGGGCTGGGATTCCTTGAGGATGTCCCAGCCGGCCAGCACGCCATTGCCGTCGCTGACGGCCTGCAGGCCGAAGTAGACGATCACGAAGCCGCCGACCAGCAGGCCGATGCCGTTCAGGGTATCGGACACGGCGACGGTACGCAGGCCGCCGAACAGGGCATAGACCGCGCCGATCAGGCCCACCAGCCATACGGTCAGCCACAGCAGGGTGGTGTCGGACTCGATACCGGTCAGGCCGTGCAGGTCGAGCATGCCCTGCAGGCCCATGGCGCCGGAGTAGAGGATGATCGGCAGCAGGATCACCGCATAGGCGAGCAGGAAGATCACGTTGGCGATGCGCTGCGTGCCCTTGTCGAAGCGGATCTCCAGCAGCTGGGGCACTGTGGCGATGCCGCTGCGCAGGAAGCGCGGCAGGAAGAACAGCGCCAGCATCACCAAGGCGATGACCGCGACCACTTCCCAGGCCATCACGCTCAGGCCATCGGCAAAGGCGGCGCCATTGAGGCCGACCATCTGCTCGGTGGAGAGGTTGGTCATCAGCAGAGAGCCGGCGATCAGCGGGAAGGTCAGGCTGCGCCCGGCCAGGAACAGGCCGTTGGTGCTGGAATGGTCGTCGCGGCGGGTGATCCGCCAGGTAAGGAAGGCCACCAGACCTGTAAAGAACAGGAAGGAGCCGAGGGTGAGGGCGTGCATATCGGAAAAATCCTTAATGTCTGGCGCACATTGGCGTTGTCGCCGCGTGGGGGCCGTGTTTTTCTTGCTAACCTTACGACAGTGATCGGGGGAGTCTAGGGGACTGCCTTGCCCATGCCATACGCCTTTCGTCTAACGGTTAGTAGTCCTTTTTCAGGAAGGCGGCACCACGCCCGCCGGCGTCGGTTCCACCCAGCCGAACAGCTGCGCCAGCAGTGGGGTCGCGGCGATCCCGAATCCCGCGACGGCCAGCAGCCGGCCCAGCCGGCGATGCCGTGGCCGGCGGGCCAGGCTCAGCCCGCCGAGGCAGACGAGCAGGCCGACGAGGTGGAAGGCATAGCCGAGCATCGAGATCAGCTGATAGGCGGTCATGGTGGCTCCGGGCGTTATCGGGCGTCGTTCGGGTATCGAGAGCGGGCTGCTATGCTGGGAGCATATCCACCCCGCCGCCACAGGGAGGCAGCGACGCCATGGTAGGCCAGACTGCAGGCGAGGTGCTCGCCTTCTGGTTCGAGGAGCTGACGCCGGCGCAGTGGTTCCGCAAGGACAGCGCCCTCGATGACGAGGTGCGCCGCCGCTTCGCCACGACCCTGGAGGCCGCCCGCCGCGGCGAGCTCGGCGACTGGCGGCAGACGGCACGCGGGCGGCTGGCCGAGATCATCGTGCTGGATCAGTTCTCGCGCCATCTTCATCGCGACGGCGCCGAGGCCTATGCCGCCGACGCCCGGGCACTGGCACTCGCCCGGGAGGCGGTCGCCGCCGGGGATGACGCAGCGCTTGCGGCACGCGAGCGAGCCTTCCTTTATATGCCCTACATGCACAGCGAGTCGCTGGCCGTTCACGACGAGGCGCAGCGGCTGTTCGAGCAGCCCGGCCTGGAGGGCAGCCTGCGCGCCGAGCGCCGGCACCGCGACATCCTCGAGCGCTTCGGCCGCTATCCGCATCGCAACGCCGCCCTCGGGCGAGCCTCGACCGAGGAAGAGCGGGCCTTCCTGGCCCGGCCCGGATCATCGTTCTGAGCTTGCGTTATGACGCCGCCTGCCGGCAGTCTGGCAGGCACATCCCAAGGAAGTGGAAAAGGAGATATCCATGAGCATCATCGCCTGGTTGATCATCGGCGGACTGGCGGGCTGGATCGCCGGCAACATCATGCGCGGCGGCGGCTTCGGCCTGCTGGGCAATATCGGGGTGGGGGTCGTCGGCGCAGTGGTCGGCGGTGGCCTCTTCAGTCTCTTGGGCCTGCAAGCGGGGGGCTTTATCGGCTCGCTGGTCACCGCCATCGTCGGCGCGGTGGTATTGCTGTGGGTGATCGCGAAAGTGAAGAAGGCCTGACCCGAGGCGCTCAGCGCGCCGACAGGCCCGCGCAGAAACACGCCGCCCGGCCAGCTGGCCGGGCGGCGTGCGTTCGGGGCTGGCGCAGGATCAGGCGGTGGCGGTGGCCTGGCTGCCGACCAGCTCCTTCAGGCACGCCTCGATGATCGAGAAGCCTTCTTCCAGCACCTCGTCCTCGATGGTCACCGGCATCAGGAAGCGGATGGTGTTGCCCCACAGGCCGCAGGACAGCAGGATCAGACCCTTCTCGCGGGCCTTCTTGCACAGCGCGCCGGCGAGGTCGGCGTCCGGGCTGCCGTCGGCCGCGACCAGATCGAAGGCGGCCATGGCGCCCAGGTGGCGGCCGTTCACCACGCAGTCGAAGGCCTGCTCCCACTGGTCGAAGCGCGCGCCGAGCCTGTCGCCCAGGGCCAGGCTCCTGTCGAGGATATTCTCTTCCTCGAACACCTCCAGCACCGCCAGCACCGCGGCGCAGGACACCGGGCTGCCGGTGTAGGTGCCGCCCAGCGAGTTGCCGCCGGAGGCGTCCATCACCTTGTCGGTGCCGACCAGGGCGGAGATCGGCATGCCGTCCGCCATGCTCTTGGCCATGGTGATGATGTCCGGCTCGACGCCGCTGTGCTCGATGGCGAACAGCTTGCCGGTGCGGCCGAAGCCCGACTGCACCTCGTCGACGATCATCAGCATCCCGTGCTCGTCGCACAGCTCACGCACGGCCTTCAGGAAGCCCGGCGACGCCGCATGGAAGCCGCCTTCGCCGAGCACCGGCTCGAGCACGATGGCCGCGGTGTCCTTCGGATTGGCGTCGGTCTTCAGCGCCATCTTCAGCCCGCGCAGCGCGTCCTCGTCGCTGACGCCCTCGCTCGGCACCGGGTAGGGCGCGCGGAAGACGTTGCCCGGCATGCTGCCGAAGTCGGTGGCGTAGGGCGCGACCTTGCCGTTCATGGCCATGGTCATGAAGGTGCGGCCGTGATAGCCGCCGGTGAAGCAGATCACGTTGTCGCGGCCGGTGGCGGCGCGTGCCACCTTGACGGCGTTCTCCAGTGCCTCGGCCCCGGAGTTGGCAAGCATCACCTTGCCGTGACCGCGCACCGGGGTCACCTGGCTGAGCTTCTCGGCCACCTTCACGTAGCCCTCGTAGGGCATCACGGTCTGGCAGGTGTGCATCACCTTGTCCAGCTGGTCCTTGACCGCCTGCACCACCTTGGGATGGCGATGGCCGATGTTGAGCACGCCGATGCCGCCGGCGAAGTCGATGATGCGGTTGCCGTCGGCGTCCCAGATCAGGGCATTCTCGGCCCGGTCGGCAAACTGGGTGGCCGGGCTGGCGGCGCCGCTGGCGACATAGCGCTGCTTGAGCTCGTTGAGTTGTGCGTTGTTCATGGAGACGACTCCTGTTGAGAGAGCGATAGGGCCTCAGAGCCCGCCGACACAGACGTATTTTAGTTCAGTGTACTCATCCAGGCCGTGACGCGAGCCCTCGCGTCCGAGGCCGGATTCCTTGACGCCGCCGAACGGCGCCAGCTCGGTGGAGAGCAGGCCCTCGTTGACGGCGACCATGCCGTATTCCAGCCCTTCCATGGTGCGCCAGATGCGCTGGTAGTCGCGAGCATAGAAGTAGGCGGCCAGGCCGAATTCGGTGGCGTTGGCCATGGCGATCGCTTCCTCGTCGTCGTGGAAGCGGAACACCGGCGCCAGCGGGCCGAAGGTCTCCTCGGTGGCCACCTTCATCTCGGCGGTGACGTCGGCGATCAGGGTCGGCTGGAAGAAGGAGCCGCCGAGGGCGTGGGGCTCGCCGCCGCATACCAGGCGCCCGCCGTGCTCGAGGGCATCGCTGATGTGCGACTGGACCTTGTCCACCGCCGCGGCGTTGATCAGCGGGCCCTGGAAGACGCCTTCCTCGAGGCCGTTGCCGACCTTGAGCTCGGCCATGCGCGCGGCCAGCTTCTCGATGAAGGCGTCGTAGACGCCGTCCTGCACCAGGAAGCGGTTGGTGCACACGCAGGTCTGGCCGGCGTTGCGGAACTTGGAGGCGATGGCGCCTTCCACGGCGGCGTCCAGGTCGGCGTCGTCGAAGACGATGAAGGGCGCGTTGCCGCCGAGCTCCATGGAGGCCTTCTTGACGGTGCCGGCGCACTGGGCCAGCAGCGTCTTGCCGACCGGCGTGGAGCCGGTGAAGGACACCTTGCGCACGCGGGGATCGGTGGTCAGCACCTCGCCGATCTCGGCCGGGCGGGCCGCTGTCACCACGTTGATCACGCCCGCCGGGAAGCCGGCGTCCTCGGCCAGCCTGGCCAGTGCCAGGGCGGTCAGCGGCGTGGCCTCGGCGGGCTTGATCACCACCGGGCAGCCGGCGGCCAGGGCCGGGGCGCACTTGCGGGTGATCATCGCCAGCGGGAAGTTCCACGGCGTGATCGCGGCCATCACGCCGATCGGCTCGCGCATCACCAGGATGCGCTTGTCGGCGCCGTGGCCCGGCAGCGTCTCGCCGGCCACGCGCTTGGCTTCCTCGGCGTAGTACTCCACGAAGCTGGCGCCGTAGGCCACCTCGCCGCGGGACTCGCCGATCGGCTTGCCCTGTTCGCGGGTCATCAGCCGTGCCAGGGTCTCCTGGTGGGCCATGATGCGCTCGTACCAGCCGCGCAGCAGGGCGGCGCGCTGTTTGGCGGTCTGGCGGCGCCAGGCCGGCCAGGCGGCGTCGGCGGCGGCCACGGCGTCGCGGGCGTCATCGGCGGTCAGGTCCGCCACCTCGGCCAGCACCTCGCCGGTGGCGGGGTCGGTCACGGGGAAGCGGCGTTCGGTCTCGCGCCACTGGCCGGCCACGTAGGCCTTGTCGATCAGCAGGTCGCCTTCGGAAAACATCGGTAATCCCTCGGGGAGTGTTATGATTGACGAGTGTGCATTATTTAAAACACCGCGCCAAGCCCCGATACGACTTCCCCCGCGAACGCTTTCGAGCATCGGCGTTGGCGGCGCTTTCCGTTACACTATGTCGCCAAATTCCCCGCGGCGCCTAGGCGCCGATTCGAACGTTTGCTTGTGTGGCGAGGTGAGCCTTGGTCGATCCCCTGAATGCCTGGTGGGCCCAGCAGCTGGTGCTGTGTGATTGGGCCTTCGCTCCCGATCCCCTGACGCTGGAGGCCGAGGTGGCCGAGGCGCGTCTGGAGGGGCTGGGGGTCGTCGACCGCAGCGAGCTGGGCTGGCGCCTGCTGGAGGCGTTCGGCGCCGGCGGCGAGGCCGATCCGACGCGCCTGCTCGCGGCGCTGGAGCTCGCGGCCCTGGCCGGCGCCGCCGGCTGGCTCGGCGCGGATCGTGCCCGGGCCTGGGCGCGGCGTCTCGCCGAGGAGATCGGCAGCCGCTACCACGGTCTGGATGCCTGGCTGGACGCGCTGTGCCGCGCGCGCAGCGCCGTGGGCTGGGTACAGGGCGACGACGGCTTCAGCGAGGCCTGCGACGCCCTGGCCGCCCTCGAGCGTCAGGGCGAGGGCGTCACCTGGGAGATGATGCACGAGTGGCTGGCCGATTCGCGCCGCGAGCAGCCGCTGTGGCCGGACGACGAGGCCGACCGGGTATGGCGGCTGCGCGCGGCCTTCAGCCCCGTGCTCGAGGCGCGGGCCGCGCCCCTCGACTGGCAGGGCGTCGAGGGTTGGCTGACCGAGGCCTGGCAGATCCAGGGCCGCGACGAGCTGATCCGGGTGCTGCTGTGGCTGGCCTCCCAGGGCGATCGTCAGGCCTGGGACCTGGACGCCACCCGCCTGCTGTCGGCGGCCGCCGAGGAGCGCCGGGCCTGGTGGGAGGGGCTGGCGCCCCGCGACCAGTCGGCCGGTCGCGTGCTGCTGACCATGGTCGAGAGCGGCGAGCCGCTGGAGTGGGCGGCCTGGGACTGGTTGCGCCTGGTCGATCTGGCCTGGGCCGGCCTGTGCCTCGGCTGGCTGAGCGACGAGGAGGCGCGCCACTTCGCGCTTCACGGCGCCGATCTCGCGATGCATCGCTACAGCGACTGGGTGGCGCTGGCCCGCGCCTATCAGCGCGGCCGCAGCCTGTTCGAGGCCCGCGATCTGCGCGGCGCCTTCGACGCCGACTGGGCGCTGCTGCTGCAGTCGCCGGTCAGCCCCTGGCGCACGCCGCTGGGGGAGGTCGTCGACGAGGCTCAGCTCGAGGCCTCGCGTCGGGCGATGCGCGACTGGCGACGCGATCCCGGGCACTGGGTGCTGGCGCTGGCCGCGGTGCGCGAGCCGGAACTGTCGCTGCGCCAGGGCGTGGCGCCGACGCTGCCGGAGACGCGCCGGCAGGACGCCCGCCGCTATCTCGCCGAGACCCTCGACCTGCACGCCGACGAGGGCCCGGAGGCGCTCTCGCGCTACTGGCTGCCGGCCCAGGCGCATCATCTCAACCAGCTGGCGGCGGACGGCGCCCACGGCGCCCTGTCGACGGCCGCCACGCCGTTCGGCCGGCCCGGCAAGCAGGACCTGGCCGACCGCGATGCCCTGGGCCAGGCCAGCCGCCACGCGGCGACCATTCACATGGCCGAGAAGTATGCGTTTCACCTGCAGATGGCCATGGACAGCGGGTTGTTCGATAGCGCTCGGCTGGCGGAGCTGACCCGGGCCCTGCACGGGTCGCTGAGCCGCTTCTACACCAGCCCGCGGCGCCTGCTGGCGGCCTGGGCGCAGTGGGAGGCGCTGCTGCCCGAGCCCGAGCAGCCGTCGCTGGTGGCCGAGATCCGCTGGCACCAGGACGATCCCGGCAGCCTGTTCCACTGGCTGGACTGGACCGGCGGCGAGTGGCAGGAGCCCGGTCCACGGCCGAGCCTGTCGCATTTCACCGCCATGGCGCTGGTGGGGCCGCTGAACAGCCCGGCCTGGAGCCTGCCCCAGCCGGAGAGCGAGCGCGAGTGCGCCTCGATCCGCGAGTGGGTCGACGGCCACTACGCCTTGCATACGGCCGCCGAGCTCACCGACTTCGTGGACTACCTGCTGGAGGCGGGCGACCGCCAGGAATACCAGATCAACTATGCTCCCTACACGCTCAACCGCAGCCGGCTGCTGTCGGAGATCGCCACCCTGGAGTCCGGCGAGTGCAGCGAGGAGGAGCGCAACCATCTGCTGCGCCTGATCCGCGTGCGGGAGGGCGAGGACGGCTGCAACGAGCTCGACATGACCGCCTGGGATCTGGCCCAGGCGGTGGACCTGGCGATCGCCGGACGCCAGCTCGGCTGGCTCACGGAGAGCGACTTCCTGGCCTTCCTGGGCCGGGCCCACGCCCTGGCCGCTCGTCACTACGGCGGCTGGGAAGAGTACGCCCGCGGCCTGCTCGCCGGCTTCTCCTTCTTCATGGGCGAGACGCCGGAGCGCGAGGCCTTCCTCGGCGGCTTCCGACAGGCGCTGGTGAGCTGGCTGTCCGCCGCGCCCCCCATGGCCGGTGCCTGGGCGAGCCTGGATTTCCCCGGCGCGCGCCCGCGTCACTGGGCGCCGATGCACGTGGACACGCTTCCCGGTGACGGCCGACAGCTGCATTAAACCCTCGCGCTGGGTATGATGCGTGATTGCCGGCACTGGCCGGCTCGATGATCACTGGTGTTCAAGGACGGGAAGGGGAACAGGGATGCCGACCTGGAGTCGCGCTTCACTCGCAGGCATGACGCTGCTGCTGCTGACCGGCTGTGCCGGCAGCGGCGGCACGAAGGCGCCGGTGGACGACTATTTCGCCCGTGACATGCCGGGGCTGCCCGGTCAGATGTCGCCGGTCGACAATCCTGTCCTCGAGCTGCGAGGGCTGCGTCATCCGCCGCCGGCCCAGGTGCGCCAGGCGCTGCTCGACGAGCACGAACGCTGGCTCGGCACCCCCTACCGGCTCGGCGGCACCACCCGCCGCGGCATCGACTGCTCCGCCCTGGTGCAGCGCGTGTTCGCCGAGGCCTTCGGCCTGGAGCTGCCGCGCACCACCACCCAGCAGCTCCGCGAGGGCGAGTCGGTGTCGCGCGACGCCCTGCGGCCCGGCGATCTGGTGTTCTTCCAGCCGCCCGGCTACTACCACCACGTCGGCATCTACGTGGGACAGGGGCGCTTCCTTCACGCCTCGACCTCCCGCGGCGTCAAGATCTCCTCCCTCGACAACCGCTACTGGCGCCACTACTACTGGCAGGCGCGCCGCCCGCTGGACGACGTGCATCTGGCCCAGCGCCTCGACGATATCCAGTACGATCGCGGCGAGGGCTGAGGCCTCGCCCTAGCGGTTCTCCAGCGCGAATTCCACGAACGCCTGTTCCGCCCGGGACAGGTAGGCGCCTTCCTTCCAGGCCAGCGACAGCGCCAGCCAGGCCGGCGGGTCGAAGGGCACCGCCGCCAGCTCTGCTTCCTCGACCACGCGCCTGAGAAAGGTGGTGATGCCGTAGCCCTGGCGCACGATGGCCTTGGTCAGCGGAATCAGGTTCGACTCGAAGGCCACATTGGCGCTGGCGCCGGTGTCACGCGCCAGGGCGTCGATGAACTCGCGATGGAAGTAGCCGTCCTGGAACAGCACCAGCGGCTCGGCGAAGAAGGCCTCGGGCGTGACGTGATCCCGCCCGGCGAAGGGATGCTCCCGGGGCACGCACACCACCATCTCCTCCCGGGCCAGCGGTCGCCGCGTCAGATGGCGGCTCTCGCCGTCGTCGATCACCACGCCCAGGTCCAGCTCGCCCGCGGCGATCATGCGCTGCAGGCGGCGCGCGCCGGCCTCCACCACCGTCAGCCGGATGCCCGGATGGCGTTCCTTGAAGCCCATCAGCAGCGGCGGGAAATAGTAGGAGCCCAGCATTGAGGGAATGCCGATGCGCAGTTCGCCCTTCACCAGCCCGTGCAGCTCCCGCATGGCCAGTTCGGCCGCCTCGGCCCGGGCCAGCAGGTCGCGGGCGTGCTCGACCAGCGCTTCGCCCTCGGCGGTCAGGCCGATACGCCGTTCGTGACGGTGGAAGAGGGTGAGCTCGAGGCGATGCTCCAGGTTGGCGACGGTCTGGCTGACCGCGGACTGGACCAGGTGCAGCGAACGGGCGGCGGCGCTGAAGCCGCCCTGGTCCACCACCGCCAGGAAGACGCCGAGGCTGCGCAGGTCGAAGGGCAGGGCCATAAGACAATCCGATGAGTTCGATCATTAACTTCTGCTTGGCTTATCATTGTGCGCCTTCGATCATGGTCGGCCAACCGGAGGCCCTCATGATCGACGCTCACAGTCGCGCCTGGTGGCGCGCGACCCTGGCCCTGAGCCTGGGATCCTTCCTCGTGTTCCTGAATCTCTACGCGGTGCAGCCGTTGCTGCCCGAGCTTCATCGGGTGCACGGCGTCTCGACCCTGGTCGCCAACCTGGCCATGTCGTTGGCGACGCTGTCGCTGGCCGCGGCCTTGCTGGTCTTCGGCCCGTTGTCCGATGCCATCGGCCGCGGCGGCATCATGCGCCTGACCCTGCTCGCGGCCGGTGGGCTGTCGCTGGTCCAGGGGCTGGCGCCGAACTTCGAGGTGCTGCTGAGCCTGCGTGTGCTGCAGGGCTTCGTGCTGGGGGGATTGCCGGCGGTGGCCATCGCCTGGATGGGCGATGAGTTCGAGCGCTCGGCCATGCTGCCGGCGGTGGGGCTCTACATCGCCGCCAACTCGCTGGGCGGCATCGCCGGTCGCGTGATCGGCGGCTGGGTCGCGGAAGTGGCCGGGATCCCGGCAAGCTTTCTCACGGTCGGCAGCCTGACGCTGGTCGGGGTGGCGCTGTTCTGGCGGTTGCTGCCGTCGGCTCGGGGCTTCGCGCCGCGACGCTTCCGATTGAGCGAGGCGCTCGGCGATCTGGCCGGCCATCTGCGCCAGCCCGACCTACGCGGGGCCTATCTGCTGGGCGGGCTCAATTTCCTGGTGTTCATCAACCTCTACAGCTACCTGACCTTTCGGCTGTCGGCCGCGCCCTTCTCGCTGGATGCGCGCTGGCTGGGGCTCTTGTTCCTGACCTATCTGGGCGGAACCCTGGGGTCCTCGCTGTCCGGGCGTCTGGCAAGGCGGGCCGCGCCGCCGACCTGCATGGCGCTTGGCACGCTGCTGCTGGCGGCGGGCATGGCGATGACGCTGGCACCCTCCCTGGCGGTCATTCTGGTGGGGCTTACCCTCGCGGCCTTCGGTTTCTTCCTGGCTCACTCCATGGCCTCGGGCTGGGTGGGTCGACGGGCCCGGCGCGCGCGCGGCAGCGCCTCGGCCCTCTACCTGGTCTTCTACTACCTGGGGGCGAGCCTCGGTGGCCTGTGGCTCGAGCCGTTCTGGCGCGCGGGGGCATGGCCGGGAGTCCTGGTGGGCGGCGGCCTGGTGCTGATGGTGACCCTGACGCTGGCCTGGCGGCTGCGACGCAGGGCAGCCGCCGAGCCGTCGACTCAGGGCATGGCGGAGGCTTCGGCCTCGTCGCCCCAGACCTCCGCGAGGCGGTCGGAACGTCCGCAGGCCGACTTGTAGAAGTTGTAGCGCACCGGGTTCTTCTCGTAGTAGTCCTGATGGTAGTCCTCGGCCGGGTAGAAGGCCTCGAAGTCGAGAATCTCGGCGCCGATTTCGCGATCGAAGCGCTCGGCCACGGCGTCGCGGCTGGCCTCGGCCATGGCGCGCTGCTCGGCGTCCATCGGGAAGAGGGCGCTCTGATAGGGACGGCCCCGGTCGCAGAACTGGCGGTCCACGGTGAAGGGGTCGATGTTGCGCCAGAACACGTGCAACAGGGCGCGATAGTCGACCACATCGGGATCGTATTCGACCTTCACCACCTCGATATGGCCGGTGTCGCCGGCGGAGACCTGCTCGTAGCTGGGCGATTCGACCTCCCCGCCGGAATAGCCCGATATCGTCGCCACCACCCCGTCGACCTTGTCGTAGGCCTGCTCCACGCACCAGAAGCAACCGCCGCCGAATATCGCGCTTTGCGTGTCGGGGGCGTCGCCGTCGGCACTCCAGGCGGGGGCCGAAAGGCCGGAGGCGAGGAGCAGCAAGGGCAGGGCGGCAGGGCGAAGGAGCGTGTTGACTGTCATCATGAAAGACCTCGTTAAGGGCAGCGTGTAGGGTAGTCGGCCATGGCCGTCCGTCCTTACACGATGTAGTGGAACCGGATGTAAGGAGAGCGGGGTGGCGTCGACTCAAGACGCGATACCCCACCATGGAACAGGGAGACCCACTTGACCAAGCGACGCCTGATACTGCTGTGCCTCATTGCCCTCGTCTTCGCCGGCTTCTTTCTTTCTGGTGCCGATCAGGCACTGACACTCGACAACCTCAAGGCCGAGCAGGTTCGCTTCCAGGCCTGGCTGGCCGAGGACCCGTTGACGGTGGCCGGTGGCTTCTTCCTGATCTACGTGGCCATGGCGGCGCTGTCGTTGCCCGGCGCCGTGCTGTTGACGCTGCTCGGCGGCGCGCTGTTCGGTTTCGGCTGGGGGCTGCTGCTGATCTCGTTCGCCAGCAGCCTGGGCGCCACCCTGGCCGCCTTGATCGCCCGCACCCTGGCCCGCGAGCCGCTCGAGCGGCGGTTCGCTGCCCAGCTTTCGCGCATCAACGCGGGGATCGAGCGCGAGGGGGCCTTCTATCTCTTCACCCTGCGGCTGATCCCGCTCTTTCCCTTCTTCGTGATCAACTTGGTGTTGGGCCTGAGCCGCATGCGGCTCACCACCTTCTACTGGGTCAGCCAGCTGGGCATGCTGCCCGGCACCGCGGTCTACGTGAATGCGGGCCGGCAGCTCGGCCAGCTGGAGTCGCTGGGTGGCATCCTCTCGCCGGGCCTGATCGGCTCCTTCGTGCTGATCGGCCTCTTCCCCTGGCTGGCCCGGGGCCTGGTGGCCATCGGCAAGCGGCGCCAGCTGACGCGTCGCTTCGCGCGTCCGGCCCGCTTCGATCAGGACGTCGTGGTGATCGGGGGAGGCTCGGCGGGGCTGGTCGCGAGCTACATCGCCTCGGCGGTGAAGGCGAAGGTAGCGCTGGTCGAGCGTCACCGGCTGGGCGGCGACTGCCTCAACACCGGCTGCGTCCCCTCCAAGGCGCTGATTCGCGCCGCCCGTCTCACCCGCGAGATCCGCGAGGCGCCGGGCTACGGCGTCACCGCCGGCGAGCCCGAGGTGGACTTCCGCGCGGTGATGGATCACGTCCACCGGGCCATCCGCGAGGTGGAGCCCCACGACAGTCGCGAGCGCTACGAGGGGCTCGGGGTGGAGGTGATCGCCGGCGACGCCGTCCTCGACGACCCCTGGCGGGTGCGGATCCGCGAGGGCGAGACGGAGCGGGTCATCACCACGCGCCACGTGATCATCGCCAGCGGGGCTCGTCCCCGGGTGCCGTCGCTGCCGGGGCTCGAGGCCATCGAGGTGCTGACCTCGGACAACCTCTGGCGGCTCGAGGCGCTCCCCGAGCGGCTGGTGGTGCTGGGCGGCGGACCGATCGGCTGCGAACTGGGGCAGAGCTTCGCCCGGCTGGGCAGTCGAGTGTCGCTCGTCGAGATGGGCGAGCAGCTATTGCCTCGGGAGGATCGCGACGTGGCCGATGAGGTCGAGGCGGGCCTCGCCGAGGAGGGGGTCGCGGTACGCCTCGCCACCCGGGCGCGGCGGGTGTTGCCCGACGATCACGGCGGACACCTGCTGGAGGTCGAGTACCAGGACGACCACGGCGAGGCGCACCTCGAGCGGCTGCCCTTCAGCCACCTGCTGGTGGCGGTGGGGCGCCAGGCCAACGTCGAGGGGCTGGGCCTCGAGGCGCTGGGGGTCGAGACGCGTGCCAACGGCACCCTGGCCGTGGATGAGGCGCTGCAGAGCGTGCTGCCCAATGTCTGGGCCTGTGGCGACGTCGCCGGTCCCTATCAGCTGACCCACGCCAGCGCCCACCAGGCCTGGCACGCCACGGTCAATGCGTTGTTCGGCGAGTTCAAGCGCTTCCGCGTGAGCTACCGGGCCCTGCCGGCGGTGACCTTCACCGACCCGGAAGTGGCGAGGGTCGGCCTCAACGAGCGCGAGGCCGAGCAGCAGGGCGTGGCGGTCGAGGTGACCCACTACCCGCTGAGCGAGCTGGACCGGGCCATCGCCGAGGGCCAGACCCGCGGCTTCGTCAAGGTGCTGACCGTCCCCGGTCGCGACCGCCTGCTGGGCGCGACCATCGTCGGTCCGGGGGCGGGGGAGATGCTGGCCGAGTTCACCCTGGCCATGACCCATGGCATCGGCCTCAACAAGCTGCTGGGCACCATCCATCCCTACCCGACCCACAGCGAGGCGGTGAAGGCCACGGCGGGCGTATGGAAGAACGCCCACAAGCCGGAGCGCGTGCTGGGCTGGCTTCAGCGCTACTTCGCCTGGCGACGCGGCAAGGGGCAGGCGTCGAACGCCCCGGGCAGGGCGGATCGCGATGCGACGGGAAGCGAGCCGTCGGACAAGCACGGTGCGAATGAGAAAAGGGAGGCCTGATGCTCGATCGCTGGACCATGCCGCTGACCCAGCGGCCGCTGAGATGGCTGGCCCGGGGGCTGGCGACGGCCGGCGTGCGGCCGGACCAGGTGACCGTCGCGGCCTTCGCGGTCGGGATGCTGGCGCTACCGCTGCTGGCCATGGAGGCCTACGGCGCGGCGCTCGTGGCGATTCTGCTCAACCGGCTGGGCGACGGCCTGGACGGTACCCTGGCGCGACTGACCGATCATGACAGCGATGCCGGGGGCTTTCTCGACATCGGCCTGGACTTCGTCTTCTATGCGGCGGTGGTGCTGGGCTTCGCCCTGGCCGATCCGGGGGCCAACGCCCTGGCCGCGAGCCTGTTGCTGTTCGCCTTCATCGGCACCGGCACCTCCTTCCTGGCCTTCGCCATCATGGCCGCCCGCCACGCGCTGGACCGGCCGCGCTTTCCGCGCAAGGCCTTCTACTATCTGAACGGCCTCACCGAGGGCACCGAGACGGTGCTGGCGCTGGTGAGCTTCTGCCTGTGGCCGGCGCACTTTCCGCTGTTAGCCGGTCTCTTCGCGGCGGCTTGCCTGATCACCACCGCGACCCGGCTGGCAGGCGGCTACCTGACCCTCAAGGCGATGCCGGCCTCGGAGTGAGTCGGGGCGGCTGACCGCTTGGCAGGTATCGGGCGGGCATGAAAAAGGGGCAGCCCATGGGCTGCCCCTCTTTCGTCCTGGCTGGCGGCGAGCTTAGTGCTCGTGGCCACCTTCGCCGTGGACGTGGCCGTGCTCGACCTCTTCCTGGCTGGCCTCGCGGACTTCGGCGATCTCGACGTCGAAGTTCAGGGTCTGGCCGGCCAGCGGGTGGTTGCCGTCGACGGTGACGGTGTCGCCTTCGACCTGGGTCACGGTGACCATCAGCGGGCCGCCCTGGGTCTGCGCCTGGAACTGCATGCCCGGCTCGATGCTCTCGACGCCCTGGAAGGCGTCGCGCGGGACTTCTTGCACCAGCTGCGGCTGGACTTCGCCGTAGCCTTCTTCAGGCGCGACCTTGGCCTGGAGCTTGTCGCCAGCCGCACGGCCTTCCATTTCCTTCTCGAGGCCCGGGATGATGTTGCCGGCGCCGTGGAGGTAGGTCAGCGGCTCACGGCCTTCCGAGCTGTCCAGCACTTCCCCTGCGTCATTGGTCAGGGTGTAGTGGAAGGCCACAACGGCGTTCTGTGCGATTTGCATGATGAACCTATCGATGAGTGCGTGTGCGCGCATGGTAACGTGGCTTCCCGGGGACTGTCAGTGGCGCAAGGAGATTTTTCAGCTTGCCCGGGACGATCCTGAGCGCGATTCACGCCATGTCCCGTGGTTGCGTGCTTCCGAAGGCAGGGATACCCTTTGCTGCGACATCTATTCCCCTTGTCCTTCGTTCCCTGTTGGAGACCCTCCATGACCGTGACCGTCATCTGGCTGATCGCCTTTGCCGTGATCCTCTTCCTGTGCCTGAGCCGCTGGGAGGCCTCTGTCAGCGCGGGGCTCGACAAGCTGATTCCCGCCGTGCTGCGCAGCGACGACGACCGCTGGGTCTGGAGCCCGGCCATCGCCGTGCTGGGCGCCACCGCCATCGTGCGGCCGGTGGACCTGCTGCTGACGCTGATCATCATCGCGGTGATCGCGCTGGTGGGCGGCAAGCTGGCGTGCTGGGCGATGCGCAAGGCCAACTTCCACTGAGGAAGGCATCGCCTGCGATCGACAAGGCCCGCGGCGTCTGCCGCGGGCCTTTTGCGTTGGGCGTGGTCGAATCGTCGGGGCTCAGTAGGGCGCCACGCTGACGCGGCTGCCGGTGCCGATCAGGCGCACCTGCTGACCGACCTGGAACGGCTGGTCGGCCTTCTGCACCACCACCACGGTCTGGCCGGTCTGCTTGCGGATCTCGAGCTCCCAGGCATCCGTGCGGTTGGCGCTGTCCTCGAACTTCTTGCCGGCCACGCTGCCGCCGATGGCGCCGGCCGCGGTGGCCAGGGTCCGGCCCGAGCCGCCGCCGATCTGATTGCCCAGCAGGCCGCCGATGACGGCGCCGCCGAGGCCGCCGAGTGCGCCGCTGTTCTGATCGTCGGCCTGGATCTGCACCCGCCGCATGGCGGTGATGGTGCCCACGCTCACGTTCTGCGCGACCTGAGCCTGATTGCCGGTGTAGACGTTGCCCGAGTAGGGCGAGGTGTTGGCGCAGCCCGCCAGGGTCAGGGCGCCGAGGGCGACGAGGGGAAGAAAACGCTTCATGGGTGACCTCCTTGCGAGTCGGTGAGCGACGCCGGGGGCGTCTCGCCGTATGGCTTCCGTGGGCATGGCGCGGCGGGCGCGCTCGCCTTTGCCTGATAGCCTGCCTGTGGATGGAAGCTTTGACCAGTGAAAGGCGAAGAGGTGCAGCGGCGAAGGGCATCGCGTCATTCGACGCCGTCGGGCATGAAAAAGCCCACCCCGCCGAGCGGGATGGGCAATGGCTAGTCAAGCCAGGTACCGGGAAGGCGAGTCATTCCGCTCCAGGCGACTTCCTTTCCGCCTCACTCCTCTTCGAGCTGTGTCGTGTCGCCGGTCAGTACCTCGTCCCAGGCATCGTCGAGGGAGTAGCCCGCGCGGCTGTCGACGGTGTCGATCACCTCGACGGCGTGCTGCAGGGATTCCCGGTTGCCTTTCAGGGCCAGCACCAGCTTGGCGAGTTCCTGCTTGCTGAACGTGCTGGCAATGAGGTCGGCTTGGTGGCTCAGTTCGATGCAGTTCATGTGTAACACCTCGTGCGGTGGCCATCGTCGATGGCGTGATGGGCGTTTGCTACTCATGCCGGGCCGGGTAAGCGCCCGGTGCTGCAGTCGCGAAGTGGTCACAAGCTTGGAAAGACCATCGCCTACGGCGCCTGGATCATCGTGAAAGCGCCTTCGTTGTAGCTTTCAGAGCAGGTCGCCGGTCGGGGTAGCGACGCGTTGTCCTGCGCTGTGAGTTGACTATGGTGCAGCACGGCAGAATCGACCATGCCTCCTTGGCCGCAGCCGGCGTTGTAACCCGACTACATCGTGTAAGAATCGTCGCGCTTGTTGTCGGCATCCTTCAGAAGCGCGATTCGCGGGTCGCGGAACGAGAGCCAAGCGGCGAGGGACACAGGGCAGTAGACGGCGCCAGAGGCGCGCGCGTCGGGCGGGCCAGCAGCAAAAAGGGGAGGCCGAAGCCTCCCCGAGGGTCCTGTCGCCGTGTCGTCGCGGCGCTCGATCAGCCGAACTGGTTCATGGTGTTGTCCTTGCCGCCGGCCTTGAGCGCCGCCTCGCCGTGGAAGAACTCCTTGTGGTCGTCGCCGATGTTGGAGCCGGCCATGTCCTGGTGCTTGACGGTGGCGATGCCTTCGCGGATCTCGCGGCGCTGCACGCCCGCCACGTAGGCCAGCATGCCTTCGTCGCCGAAGTATCCCTTGGCCAGGTTGTCGGTGGACAGGGCCGCGGTGTGGTAGGTCGGCAGGGTGATCAGGTGGTGGAAGATGCCGGCCTCGCGGGCGGCGTCGCGCTGGAAGTTCTGCGTCCACTCGTCGGCCTGGCGACCCAGCTCGGTGGCGTCGTACTCGGCGTTCATCAGGTCGGCGCGGTCGAAGGCGCTGACGTCGCGGCCCTCGGCCTCCCAGGCGTCGAACACCTGCTGGCGGAAGTTCAGCGTCCAGTTGAAGGACGGTGAGTTGTTGTAGACCAGCTTGGCGTCCGGGCAGACCTCGCGCACGCGGTCCACCATGCCCTTGATCTGGCCGACGTGGGGCTTCTCGGTCTCGATCCACAAGAGGTCGGCGCCGTTCTGCAGGCTGGTGATGCAGTCCAGCACCACCCGGTCCTCGCCGGTGTTAGGCTTGAACTGGTAGAGGCCGGAGGCCAGGCGCTTGACCTTGACCAGCTTGCCGTCCTGCTTGATCACCACGTCGCCGTTGGCGATGTCGTCCGCGGAGGCGATCTCGTCGCCGTCGAGGAAGGCGTTGTACTGGTCGCCCAGGTCGCCCGGCGCGTGGCTGACGGCGATCTTCTGGGTCAGGCCGGCGCCCAGGGAGTCGGTGCGGGCGACGATCACGCCGTCTTCCACGCCGAGCTCCAGGAAGGCGTAGCGCACGGCATTGAGCTTGGCGATGAAGTCCTCGTGCGGGACGGTGACCTTGCCGGCCTGGTGGCCGCACTGCTTCTCGTCGGAGACCTGGTTCTCGATCTGCAGGCAGCAGGCCCCGGCCTCGATCATCTTCTTGGCCAGCAGGTAGGTCGCCTCGGCGTTGCCGAAGCCGGCGTCGATGTCGGCGATGATCGGCACCACGTGGGTCTCGAAGTTGTCGATCTTGCCTTCGAGCTCGGCGACCCGGGCGCTGTCGCCGGCCTCGCGGGCCGCTTCCAGGTCGCGGAACAGGTGGTTGAGCTCCCAGCTGTCGGCCTGGCGCAGGAAGGTGTAGAGCTCCTCGATCAGCGCCGGCACGCTGGTCTTCTCGTGCATCGACTGGTCGGGCAGCGGGCCGAACTCGGAGCGCAGGGCGGCGATCATCCAGCCCGACAGGTACAGGTAGCGGCCCTTGGTGTGGCCGAAGTGCTTCTTGATGGAAATCATCTTCTGCTGGCCGATGAAGCCGTGCCAGCAGCCCAGCGACTGGGTGTACTTCGCGGTGTCGCCGTCGTAGGCCGCCATGTCCTCGCGCATGATCCGGGCGTTGTAGCGGGCGATGTCCAGGCCGGTCTGGAAGCGGTTCTGGACGCGCAGCCGGGCGGCATGCTCGGGGGTGATGTTGTCCCACTTGCCACGCTGACCTTCGCGCAGCTGGGCCAGGGTCTTGAGTTGATCTTGAAACGTTGCCATGGAGCCATCCTCTCTGCCTTCAGGGGGAAGGTCGCCCGGTCTCGTCTCGGCGCGATTGCCGTCTGGTGTCGACGAAGCCTCATGCTGCGACCGCGAAGCGCTTTCAGGTTCGTCCGCTTTCCCGAGTCTGTCTCTAGGGTGTTGGTCGAACCTCGTCGAGAGAGGAAGGTGCCCGGCGACGACATGGCACAAGCGTCGATGCCGGGCGTCCCTCGCTCGCCTTGGATATCACTATGGGCCGGCATGGCGCGGCTCAACAATTGATCCTTGGGGGCAGCGAGGGTTGTAGTCCGACTACAGGACGGGGGCGGGAATCGCCATTCCTGTAGTCGGGTTTCCCGGTGGGGACGGAAAACGGAAGGGAAAAACGCTCAGGCGTCGAGGCGAAGCGCCATGTTGCGGTGCGGAATCCCGGCCTCCATGAAGGTCTCGCCGAAGGCCTCGAAGCCGAGTCGCTCGTAGAACGCCAGGGCATGGGTCTGGGCGGCGAGTTCGGCGGCGGGCAGGCCGCGCTGGCGGGCGGCGGCGATCGCCGCCTCCATCAGCGCCAGCCCGATGCCGAGGCCGCGCGCCTCGGCGAGCACGGCGACGCGGCCGATATGGCCGTTGGGCAGCAGCCGGGCGGTGCCCAGGGCGCGGCCGTCGGCCAGTGCCAGGAAGTGCAGGCACTCGGGATCGCGGCCATCCCATTCCTCGTCCCTGGGCACGTCCTGCTCCTCGATGAAGACGACGCGGCGGATCTCGCCGGCCGCCTCGCCGAGGGTCTGCCAGTCGCCCTCGCGGATCTCGACGCTGGTGCTCATGCGCTCACTCCTCCGTGTTCATTCTTCTTCGTCGTTCCACCAGGCCAGGCTGCCGGCGTCGAGCAGGTGGGTCAGCACGCGCGGCGCGTCGTCGAAGGCCAGCAGCTCGGCGTCGACCGGCTCGCCGCCCGCCAGGGCGCGGGCCAGGGCGATCGAGCACTCGACGCCGTCGCCGTCGGCGAACAGGGTGGCGCGTGCGTCGTCCAGCGCGCGCCAGGCGAAGCGCGAGCCGGGCGGGCGTTCCAGCGTCTCGCCGTCCTGTAGTGCGGCGACAAGGTCGTCCGGGTCGGTGGGCGTCTCGCTGGCCACCAGCTGGTCGACGTACTTGGGCTGGGTCATCACGCGGCCGAACCACTGGGCCAGCTGGGCCGGGTCGTCCAGGGTCTCGAGGATCAGTGCGCGCATGCGCTCGAGAGCCGCGTCATCGAGCTCGCTCGCGTCGGCGGGCGGCGTCATGCCGGCATCGGCGTAGCGCAGCGAGGGCGGCAGCTGCTCGCCGATGTAGTCGGCGTAGGAGGTCACGGCCTCGTCGGCGGAGGGGGCGCGGAAGCCTACCGAGAAGGTCATGCAGTCGCTGGACTGGCTGACGCCGTGATGGGCCCAGCCCGGCGGCAGGTAGAGCATGTCGCCCGGTTCCAGCACCCAGTCGGCGTCGGCCTCGACCTCGAAGGTCTCGAGGATGCGCAGGTCGATGCCCTTGAGGATCGGGGCGTCGTCGTCGACCCTGCCGCCGAGCTGCCAGCGGCGCTGGCCGCTGGCCTGGAGCAGGAAGACGTCGTACTGGTCGACGTGGGGGCCGACGCTGCCGCCCGGCGGGGCGTAGCTGACCATGATGTCGTCGAGGCGCCAGCCGGGCAGGAAGTCGAAGGTCTCGAGCAGCTCGGCGACCTCGGGCACGTAGTGGTCCACGGCCTGGACCAGCAGGGTCCAGTCCCGCTCCGGCAGGCGGGCGAAGGTGGCATCACTGAAGGGGCCATGGCTGACCTGCCAGGGGCCGTCGGGGCCTTGCTCCTCGACCAGGCGCGCCTCGATGTTGTCCTCGCAGGCCAGGCCGGCGAGCTCGTCGGGCTCGAGCGGGCTCTGGAAGTCGGGGATGGCGCCTCGGATCAGCAGCGGCCGGCGCTGCCAGTGGTCGCGCAGGAAGTCGGCGGCGGTGCGGCCGCCGAGCAGGGTGAGGGGTTCGTCTCGGGACTGTCGTGACATGAGGCTCGCGCTCGCGAAGGGATGAAACGGCGACAGGCGCCGAGTGGCGCCTGTCGGGATACTAGCATGTGGTGGCCGGCTGACGAGGGGCGTGGCTGATTAAGAGTCGGGCCTCGTGCTCGCGATCCCGGGAACGAAACCCTGACACTGGGCTCGCCGCCTGCGCGTCGCTTCACAACATAATCCCTCACGGGTGAAGCCGGCTCGCCATCCCTGGCGAGCCACGCGCGCGGCTGCGCTGGTGTCAGCGTCCCCGGGTAGATATCGCATCGCTACGATGTCCGCCCCTGTTCGGCTGACCGGCCGGGTGCTTACAGGTTGCGCGCCTGGGCCTCGGCGTTGCCGATGTAGTTGGCCGGGGTCAGCTGCTTGAGCTCGCCCTTCACCTCGGCCGGCAGCTCCAGGGTGTCGATGAAGGCGGCGAAGCCGGCCTGGTCGATGCGCTTGCCGCGGGTCAGCTCCTTGAGCTTCTCGTAGGGCTTCTCGATGCCGTAGCGACGCATCACGGTCTGGATCGGTTCGGCCAGCACTTCCCAGCTGTTGTCGAGATCCTCGGCCAGGCGGGCCGGGTTGGCCTCGAGCTTGCCGATGCCCTTCAGCGAGGCCTGGTAGGCCACCAGCGCGTAGGCCATGCCGACGCCCAGGTTGCGCAGCACGGTAGAGTCGGTCAGGTCGCGCTGCCAGCGGGAGATCGGCAGCTTCTCGGCCAGGTGACCCAGCACGGCGTTGGACAGCCCCAGGTTGCCCTCGGAGTTCTCGAAGTCGATCGGGTTGACCTTGTGCGGCATGGTCGAGGAGCCGATCTCGCCGGCCACGGTCTTCTGCTTGAAGTAGCCCAGCGAGATGTAGCCCCAGACGTCGCGGTCGAAGTCGATCAGCACGGTGTTGAAGCGGCACACGGCGTCGAACAGCTCGGCGATGTAGTCGTGCGGCTCGATCTGGGTGGTGTAGGGGTTGAAGGTCAGGCCCAGGCCCTCGACGAAGGTGCGGGCGTTGGCTTCCCAGTCGACCTCCGGGTAGGTCGCCAGGTGGGCGTTGTAGTTGCCCACGGCGCCGTTGATCTTGCCGAACAGCTCCACGCTCTCGATCTGCTTGAGCTGGCGACGCAGCCGGTAGGCGACGTTGGCCATCTCCTTGCCGAGGGTGGTGGGGCTGGCGGTCTGGCCGTGGGTGCGTGACAGCATCGGTTGGTCGGCGTGTTCCTCGGCCAGGCGGGCCACCTCGTCGGCCACCTGGTGCATCACCGGCAGCAGCGCATCCAGGCCGCCGCGCAGCATCAGCGCGTGGGACAGGTTGTTGATGTCCTCGCTGGTGCAGGCGAAGTGCACGAATTCGGTGATGGCGTGCAGCTCGGGCGTCTCGGCAATGCGCTCCTTGATGAAGTACTCGACCGCCTTGACGTCATGGTTGGTGGTGCGCTCGATGTCCTTGATGCGCTCGGCATCTTCCACGGAGAAGTCGCGGACCATGGCGTCCAGTGCCGCGGTGGCCCCGGCGGAGAGCGGCGGCACCTCGGTGATCTGCGGCTGCTCGGCCAGGCGCTGCAGCCAGCGGGCCTCGACGATGACGCGGGCTCGGATCAGGCCGAACTCGCTGAAGTGCTCGCGCAGGGCCTCGGCCTTGCTGCCATAGCGGCCGTCGACGGGAGAGAGGGCGGTGAGGGCGGTCAGGGGGAGTGACTTGGGCTGCATGGTCGCATTCCGGGTGGCGTGGTGGAGAAATCAGTGGGGGAAATCAGTTCAGCTCGTCCAGGGCCTTCTTGAGGGCGCCGCGCTGGAACATCAGCTTCCAGCGGCGGCCGCCCTGCTGGTGCCACAGCAGCGCGAAGCGGATGCCGGTCAGCAGGCAGGCGCGCACGCGCTCGGGCATCATGCGGCTCTGCAGCAGCGAGGGATCGCCCTGGACGACGATCCGGCTCTTGAAGGTGGAGATGGTGTCCTGGTAGGCCTCGCCGAGGCTGGCGACCACGTTCTCGTGGGTCTCGCCGAAGTGCTCGGCCTGGCCCTGGATGCGGGTCAGCCGGGTGCCCAGGGTGTCCATCATGTCGGCGTCGTTTCTCAGCTTGCTCATCAGCATCAGCAGCGAGAAACCATAGCGCATCACCACCGGGTTGGCCTGGCGGCGGCCCAGCATGCCCTCCAGGGTCTCGATGCCCTGGCGCAGGTTGTTGGGATGGCCGCCGTAGATGGCCTCGAAGCTGGCCGGGTCGGTGTCCAGGGTGGCGTGGATCAGGGTCTCCCAGGCGCGCTGGTCGACCTGGCCGGTGCGGGCCAGCTGGTCGACCTGGCTGGCGGCCTGGAAGACCCCGGCCAGCGCGAGGGCCTGGCGGGCGACGGGCGAGTCGGGGGCGCGGTGAATGGGCGTGGTGCCGTTCATCGCGCGCGCTCCTCGGCGTTCCAGATGGCCTTGATCACGCCGCCGCCCAGGCAGATCTCGCCGTCGTAGAGCACCAGCGACTGGCCGGGGGTCACGGCGCGCTGGGGCTCGTCGAAGCGCACCCGCACGCCGCCGTCCTCGGTGGTCTCGAAGCGGCAGGCCACGTTTTCCTGGCGGTAGCGGGTCTTGGCGGTGAGGCGGCCCTCGGCGGCTGGCGGCTCGCCGGCGACCCAGTCCATCGGCTCGGTGGCCAGGCTGTCGGTGTAGAGCAGCGGGTGATGCTTGCCCTGCACGGCCACCAGCACGTTGCGCTCGAGGTCCTTGTCGGCCACGAACCAGGGCGCGTCGGAGTAGTTGGCGAGCCCGCCGATGCCGAGCCCCTGGCGCTGGCCGAGGGTGTAGTACATCAGGCCCATGTGCTCGCCGATGACGTCGCCGTCCGGGGTCTCGATGGTGCCGGGCTGGGCGGGCAGGTACTGCTGCAGGAAGTCGCGGAAGCGGCGCTCGCCGATGAAGCAGATGCCGGTGGAGTCCTTCTTGCGCGCGGTCACCAGGTCATGGCGCTCGGCCAGGGCGCGGACCTCGGGCTTCTCCAGCTCGCCGACCGGGAACAGGGTGCGGGCGATGGCCGTCTCGGGCACGGCGTGTAGGAAGTAGCTCTGGTCCTTGTTGGCGTCGAGCCCCTTGAACAGCCGCGGGCGCTCGACCCCGTCGAGCTCGCCGCGGGCGTGGCCGCCGCGCACGTAGTGGCCGGTGGCGATGCGCTCGGCGCCGAGCATCTCGGCGTACTCGAGGAACACCTTGAACTTGATCTCGCGGTTGCAGAGGATGTCCGGATTCGGCGTGCGCCCGGCCTGGTACTCGGCCAGGAAGTGCTCGAAGACGTTGTCCCAGTACTCGGCGGCGAAGTTGGCGGTGTGCAACGTGATGCCGAGCTTGGCGCACACGGCCTCGGCGTCCGCCAGGTCTTCCTTGGCGGTGCAGTATTCGGTGCCGTCGTCCTCGTCCCAGTTCTTCATGAACAGGCCCTCGACCTCATAGCCCTGCTCGAGCAGGAGCAGGGCGGAGACGGAGGAATCGACGCCGCCGGACATGCCGACGATCACCTTGCCTTGGGTGGCTGTCATGACGCTCTCGGATTGGGGTGGTCGCAAATGGGCGGGATTATACACGACACCGATGGCGCGCTTCGAGCGCCATCGGCGTCGTCTCTGGGCGGCTTGCGCGGTTATCGTTCGTGAATCACGTCCATGGGATAGAAGCGCCCGGCCAGGGCGTCGCGCACGCGGCGCAGCACCAGCGGGCTGCGCAGCCGGCCCAGGCGTTCCAGCGCCTCCAGCTCCTCCAGCGTCACCCAGTGGGTGGCCTGTATCGCCGGGTCCAGCTCGTTGCCCAGCCGGGCCAGCGCCATGCCGTAGAAGCCGTGGCTGTGGAAGGTGGTGCCGTCCGGCGCCCGGTAGACGTAGATGCCCAGATAGTCGCTGAGACCGACCTGCCAGGCGGTTTCCTCGCGCAGCTCGCGCAGGGCGGCGTCCTGGATGCGCTCGTCCGGTTCCAGGTGCCCGGCGGGCTGGTTGAAGACGGTGTGCGGCCCGCCCCGGTCTTCCTCGACGATCAGGAAGCGTCCGGCGCGTTCGACCACGGTGGCCACGGTGACGAGGGGATGCCAGCGACTCATCGGCGCGTCCTCCCGCCGGGGCGTGGCTTGCCGTTCCGGCGGCCGGCGTCCCGGCGGCCGGTGTCGCGACGGTTCGAGGGCGGCGCGGGCGCGTGCAGGGTCTCGCGGCGCCATTCGCCGGGGGCCAGGCCGTCGAGCGACCAGGGGCCGATCGCCACCCGCACCAGGCGCAGGGTGGGGTGCCCGACATGGGCGGTCATGCGTCTCACCTGGCGATTGCGGCCCTCGGAGATGACCAGCTCCAGCCAGGAGGTGTCGGGGTGGCGCCTCGGGTCCAGCGGCGGCTCGCGCTCGGGCAGCTCGCTGGCCTCGAGGCGGCGGACCCGGGCCGGCCGGGTCGGGCCGTCCTTGAGCTCGACCCCACGGCGCAGGGCCTCCAGGGCGGCATCGTCGGGCCGGCCCTCGACCTGCACGCGATAGGTCTTGGGCTGCTTGTGGCGCGGATGGCTGATGCGGTGGATCAGCTCGCCGTCGTCGGAAAGCAGCAGCAGGCCCTCGGAGTCGTGGTCGAGTCGGCCCGCCGGATAGATGCCGGGCACGTCGAGATAGTCGGCCAGGGTGGCGCGGGGCGCGCCCTCGGCGTCGCCCTTGTCGGTGAACTGGGACAGCACACGATAGGGCTTGTGAAAGAGATATAAGCGGCTCATGGGCGTATCTTACCGCCCGGCGCGTCGGGATGGCAGGGATCGGCGACGATCGCTGTCATGCGTCGTGGGCGGCGGGCTGGTATACTGCGCGACGCTCGCCGGAGCGCCCTCGTCATTTTTCGGGCCTGGCGTGACCCGCTCAGAGGGATGGCCGATGCCGAGTGTCGGCGATCGCGCCGAGCGGCGGTCGCCCTGGTTGCCCGTGTCGCCGACATCGAGAGTGTGCGCTTCGATCCGTTTCATGTACCGCAGTGACCAGAGAGATCTACGCCACATGTCCAAAACGCCGAAGATTATCTATACGCTGACCGACGAAGCGCCGGCTCTGGCGACCCACTCCCTGTTGCCGATCATCGACGCCTACACCGATTCCGCCGGCATCACCGTCGAGACCCGTGATATCTCCCTGGCCGGGCGTATCATCTCGCAGTTCCCCGATGTCCTCAGCGACGAGCAGCAGCTGGGCGATCACCTGGCCGAGCTGGGCGATCTGGCCAAGACGCCGGAAGCCAACATCATCAAGCTGCCCAACATCAGCGCCTCCCTGCCGCAGCTCAAGGCCGCCATCAAGGAGCTCCAGGGCCAGGGTTATGCGCTGCCCGACTATCCGGACGAGCCGAGCAGCGATGCCGAGCGCGAGGCCAAGGCCCGCTACGACCGCGTCAAGGGCAGTGCCGTGAACCCGGTGCTGCGCGAGGGCAACAGCGACCGCCGTGCGCCGCGCTCGGTCAAGAACTACGCTAGCAAGTACCCGCACCGCATGGGCGAGTGGCAGTCCGGTTCCCGCTCCCACGTCGCTCACATGAGCGAGGGTGACTTCTACGGCAGCGAGAAGTCCGCCGAGATCGGCGCCGACGGCGCGGTCAAGATCGAACTGGTCGGCCAGGACGGCAGCGTCAGCGTGCTCAAGGAGCGCACCCCGGTGCTGGCCGGCGAGGTGATCGACGGCGCCATGATGAGCCGCAAGGCGCTGTCCGCCTTCGTCGCCGAGCAGATCGCCGACGCCAAGGCCCAGGGCGTGCTGTTCTCCCTGCACCTCAAGGCGACCATGATGAAGGTCTCCGACCCGATCATGTTCGGCATGGTGGTCGACGAGTTCTACCGCGACGTGCTCGAGAAGCACGCCGAGGCGCTGGAAGAGGTCGGTTTCGACGCCACCAACGGCATCGGCGACCTGTACGCCACCATGGCCAAGCTGCCGGCCGACAAGCAGGCCGAGATCGAGGCCGACGTCGAGGCGCTGTACGCCGAGCGCCCGAGCCTGGCCATGGTCGATTCCTACAAGGGCATCACCAACCTGCACGTGCCGAGCGACGTGATCATCGACGCCTCCATGCCGGCGATGATCCGCGATTCCGGCAAGATGTGGGGTGCCGATGACGCCCTGCACGACACCAAGGCGGTGATCCCGGATCGCTGCTATGCCGGCATCTATCAGGCCACCATCGAGGACTGCAAGAAGAACGGCGCCTTCGATCCGACCACCATGGGCAGCGTGCCCAACGTCGGCCTGATGGCGCAGAAGGCCGAGGAGTACGGCTCTCACGACAAGACCTTCCAGATTCCCGCCGATGGCACCGTGCGCGTGACCGATGAGGCCGGCGAGGTGCTGTTCGAGCACGCGGTGGAAGAGGGCGACATCTGGCGCATGTGCCAGACCAAGGACGCGCCGATCCGCGACTGGGTCAAGCTGGCCGTGTCCCGCGCCCGCGAGAGCGGCGCGCCGGCGGTGTTCTGGCTCGATGCCGAACGCGCCCACGATGCCCAGCTGATCAACAAGGTCGAGGCCTACCTCAAGGATCACGACACCGACGGCCTGGACATCCGCATCATGGCGCCGGTCGAGGCGATGGAGCTCTCCCTCGAGCGCATCCGTCGCGGCGAGGACACCATCTCGGTGACCGGCAACGTGCTGCGCGACTACCTGACCGACCTGTTCCCGATCATGGAGCTCGGCACCAGCGCCAAGATGCTGTCCATCGTGCCGCTGATGAACGGCGGCGGCCTGTTCGAGACCGGCGCCGGCGGCTCCGCGCCGAAGCACGTCCAGCAGCTGCTCGAGGAGAACCACCTGCGCTGGGATTCGCTGGGCGAGTTCCTGGCCCTGGCCGCGTCCCTCGAGCATCTGGGCAAGACCTTCGACAACTCCCGTGCCCGCGTGCTGGCCAAGGCGCTGGACGAGGCCAACGGCAAGTTCCTCGACAGCAACAAGTCGCCGTCGCGCAAGGTCGGTGAGCTCGACAACCGCGGCAGCCACTTCTTCCTGGCCATGTACTGGGCCGAGGCGCTGGCCGCCCAGGACGAGGATGCCGAGCTGAAGGCGCTGTTCGGCAAGCTCGCCGCCGAGCTGACCGCCAAGGAGGCGGTCATCGTCGAGGAGCTCAACGCCGTGCAGGGGCAGGCGGTCGACATCGGAGGCTACTATCACGCCAACGGCGAGCTGGCCGATGCCGTGATGCGCCCCAGCCGCACCCTCAACGCGGCCCTGGAGCTGGTGGCCGAGCGCTAAGCGCGACCGCCCCGCGACAGGCACGTTGCTGACGTGTTCCGGCCCCCGCCCGTTCCCGGGCGGGGGCCGTTGCATTGCTGGCGGCGGACAAAGACGGCACAGTGAGCGAACCCCGATGAACCCGGTCGTCACGCCGGCGTCCAAACACGGTTGGAATGCCCGGCAACGGCCGGCTTGTCGATAGCGACAGTGAAGATTATGTTCAAGACACAGGAAGAGGGCATGACGGCGCCGCGCGCGTCGGTTCATGCCGGCATGACGCGCCCCCCGGGGCCGGACGAGGAGGGCGATGACGACCTGGCGGTACAGGCGTCGGAGCCGGCGCTGGCGCAACCGCCGATGTACAAGGTGGTCTTGCACAACGACGACTTCACCCCCATGGAGTTCGTGGTGGAAGTGTTGCAGACGTTCTTCAACATGGACAACGAGAAAGCGGTGCAGATCATGCTGGCCGTGCATACCCAGGGCAAGGCGACCTGCGGGATCTTCACCCGCGACATCGCCGAGACCAAGAGCCATCAGGTCAACGAATACGCCCGGGAGTGCCAGCATCCACTGCTGTGCGACATCGAGGCAACGGATTGAGCGTCGGCGTGTCGAAGTAAGGAAATCGCCAGCGTTGGCGGGGCGACTTGCAACGCCGATGTTTGTGCTCGATGTTGATGATGCCGGACCCAGAAGGATCCGACGCAAGCCCTAAGCGGCGAGAAGGGGACTGCCATGCTGAGCAAAGAACTTGAACTGACCCTGAACACGGCCTTCACCGTGGCGCGCTCCAAGCGTCACGAGTTCATGACCGTGGAGCACCTGCTGCTGGCGCTGCTCGACAACGCCTCGGCGGCGGACGTGCTGCGAGCCTGCGGGGCCAACCTCGATAAGCTGCGGTCCGACCTGCAGGATTTCATCAATTCCACCACGCCGCTGATTCCCGAGGATCAGGCCGACCGCGAGACCCAGCCGACGCTGGGCTTCCAGCGCGTCCTGCAGCGCGCGGTGTTCCACGTGCAGTCCTCCGGCAAGAGCGAGGTGACCGGCGCCAACGTGCTGGTGGCGATCTTCTCCGAGCAGGAGAGTCAGGCCGTCTACTTCCTCAAGCAGCAGAACGTGGCCCGGGTGGACGCCGTCAACTACATCGCCCACGGCATCTCCAAGGTCGCCGGTCACGGCCAGAGCCAGAGCTCGCCGTCACCCGAGGCCGAGGACGCCGAGGAGGCCGGCAGCGAGCAGGGCGGCAATCCGCTGACGGGCTACGCCACCAACCTCAACGAGCAGGCCCGCATGGGCAAGATCGACCCGCTGATCGGGCGCGATCACGAGCTCGAGCGGGTGGTGCAGATCCTCGCCCGGCGGCGCAAGAACAACCCGCTGCTGGTCGGCGAGGCCGGCGTGGGCAAGACCGCCATCGCCGAGGGGCTGGCCAAGCGCATCGTCGAGGAGGACGTGCCCGAGGTGATCGGTGACGCCGTCGTCTATTCCCTCGACATGGGCGCGCTGCTGGCCGGCACCAAGTACCGCGGTGACTTCGAGAAGCGTCTCAAGGCGCTGCTGGCGGAGCTGCGCAAGCAGCCCAACGCCATCCTGTTCATCGACGAGATCCACACCGTGATCGGCGCCGGGGCGGCCTCGGGCGGCGTGATGGATGCCTCCAACCTGCTCAAGCCGCTGCTGTCCTCCGGTGAGCTGCGCTGCATCGGTTCCACCACCTTCCAGGAGTTCCGCGGCATCTTCGAGAAGGACCGTGCGCTGGCCCGTCGCTTCCAGAAGGTCGACGTCATGGCGCCCTCGGTGGAGGACACCATCCGCATTCTCAAGGGGCTGCGTTCGCGCTTCGAGGAGCACCACCGCCTCAAGTACACCGACGCCGCGCTGGAAAGCGCCTCGCGGCTGGCGGATCGCTACATCAACGATCGCCACCTGCCCGACAAGGCGATCGACGTGATCGACGAGGCCGGCGCCCACCAGCGGCTGCTGCCGCCCGAGGTGCGCGTCGACACCATCGACACCGACCAGGTCGAGGCCGTGGTGGCGTCCATCGCGCGGATTCCGCCGAAGAGCGTCTCCAGCTCCGATCGCAAGCTGCTGGCCAACATCGACCGCGACCTCAAGATGCTGGTGTTCGGCCAGGACGAGGCGATCGACGGCCTGTCGGCGGCCATCAAGCTGTCGCGGGCCGGCCTCAAGGCGCCGGACAAGCCGGTGGGCAGCTTCCTGTTCGCAGGCCCCACCGGCGTCGGCAAGACCGAGGTGGCTCGCCAGCTGGCCCATATCATGGGGATCGACCTGGTGCGTTTCGACATGTCCGAGTACATGGAGCGCCACACCGTGTCGCGGCTGATCGGCGCGCCTCCGGGCTATGTCGGCTATGACCAGGGCGGCCTGCTGACCGAGGCGATCACCAAGCAGCCGCACTGCGTGCTGCTGCTCGACGAGATCGAGAAGGCGCACCCGGAAGTCTTTAACCTGCTGCTGCAGGTGATGGACCACGGCCGCCTGACCGACAACAACGGCCGCGAGGCGGACTTCCGCCACGTGATCCTGATCATGACCTCGAACGCCGGGGTCGAGCAGGCCACGCGGCGCTCGATCGGCTTCCAGACCCAGGACCACTCCACCGATGCGATGGAGGTCATCCGCAAGACCTTCTCGCCGGAGTTCCGCAATCGTCTGGACGGCATCATCCAGTTCCACGCCCTGCCCACCGAGGTGGTGCGCAACGTGGTCGACAAGTTCCTGATCGAACTCCAGGCGCAGCTCGACGAGAAGCGCGTGCAGCTCGACGTGGACGACGAGGCCCGGGACTGGCTGGCCGAGAAGGGTTACGACCCCGACATGGGGGCGAGGCCGATGGCGCGCCTGATCCAGGACAGGCTCAAGAAGCCGCTGGCCGAGCTGATCCTGTTCGGCGAGCTGGCCGAGCACGGTGGCGTGGTGCACGTCAGCGTGGAGGACGGCGAGCTGCACCTGGCATCGGAGTCGGAACTGGCCGACGCGCCCTGAGGCGGCGCGTCGATCGCTCCCGCCAACCATCAGCGCCCTGTCTTCGGACGGGGCGTTGTGCGTCTGGGAGCCGTGCTGGCGGGGTGGCCTAAGGGCGTTGCTGGCACGCCCTAAGGCGGTGTCTGAAAAGTCGGCGAGCGAAGGCTAGACAAGGCAAGAATCAGCGAGAAGCCGGGGTGTAAATGAGGACTTTGAGCTGATTGTTAACGCCGTATAGCCGAGCGCAGCCACTTTTCAGGCATGGCCTAGCGAGAGCGGTAGACGATGCGGCCCTTGGACAGGTCGTACGGGGTCAGCTCGACCTTGACCTTGTCGCCGGTGAGGATGCGGATGTAGTTCTTGCGCATCTTGCCCGAGATGTGAGCGGTCACCACGTGGCCGTTCTCGAGTTCGACCCGGAACATGGTGTTGGGCAGCGTGTCGACGACGACGCCTTCCATTTCGATATGGTCTTCGCGTGCCATATAGGCAATTCCTCGCTGGTGATAACAAACGGCGGCACGAATGGCGGTGTGTCCGCTCGTGCCGATCAGGATAGCGCGATATTGTGCCGCATGCCGGGCGTCAAGGCAAAAAGCGCCGCCACGTCAGGTCGGGATCAGGCGCCGCCAGTGGCGTCCCTCGAGCCGTTCCAGGGGGGTGAAGGCCTGCTTGTAGGCCATCTTGCGGCACTCCTCGATCCAGTAGCCCAGATAGACGTGGGGCAGCCCCAGCGCGCGGGCGTGCTCCACCAGGGCCAGGACCGCGTAGGTGCCCAGTGAGCGGCGGTCGAACTCCTCGGCCGGGTCGAAGAAGGTGTAGATGGCCGACAGGCCGTGGGAGAGCTGATCGAAGGCTGACACGGCCAGCAGCCGGCCGTCGAGGCGCAGCTCCAGCATCCGCGCGTAGTCCTGGTTCAGGGTCAGGAAGGTGCGGTACTGCTCGTGGCTGGGCGGGTACATGTCGCCGTCGGCGTGCCGGGTGCGGATGTAATGGGCGTAGAGCCCGTAGTGTTCGGCATCGAACAGCGCCGGGCGGATGCGGATCTCGAGGTCGGCGTTACGGCGGTAGAGCTTGCGCTGGGTGCGGTTGGGGGTGAAGCCCCTGACCGGAATGCGCACCGAGACGCAGGCGTTGCAGCCCTCGCAGTGGGGGCGGTACAGGTGGCGCCCGCTGCGCCGGAAGCCGAGTGGGGCCAGGGAGTCGTAGACGCCGCTGCCCGGCGATTCCTGGGGGTCTAGGAACAGGGTGGTGGCCTCGCGTCCCTCCAGATAGCTGCAGGCGTGCGGCACGGTCAGGAAGAACCGCAGGTCGCGAATCGGCTGGTGGGGCGTGTTACTGCTCAAGGCGGCCGCCTCCTGTGGCTCCCGGGGGCATCTGTCTCGCGGCGTCGAGGCGTACGAACGACCATGCCGGCGGCGGAAAGACGAGCTCGGCGTCGCTGCGCGGCGCCGGCATCTCGTCGTCCAGCCACTCATCAAGATAGCCGATGAACGACGCTCGGGCGATGTCCCGGGCGCCCAGGCTCGCCAGATGCGCGGTGTGCATCTGGCAGTCGATCAGCCGGCCGCCCTCGGCGGCCATGGTGCGGGCCAGGCACGCCAGCGCCACCTTGGAGGCGTCGGGCGCTCGCGAGAACATCGATTCGCCGAAGAACACCGGTCCCAGGGCGATGCCGTAGAGGCCGCCGACCAGCGTCTCGTCCTGCCACACTTCTACCGAGTGCGCCGCGCCCAGCGCATGCAGTCGGGCGTAGGCCCGGGCCATCTCGGGCGTGATCCAGGTGCCGGGTTCGTCGTCACGTGGCGCCGCGCAGGCGTGGATCACGGCCTCGAAGGCGCGGTCGCCGGTGACCGTGAAGCCGCCGTTGCGCAGCCGCTTGGCCAGGCTGCGTCGCACGCGGACTTCCTCGGGAAACAGCACCATGCGCGGGTCCGGGCTCCACCACAGCAGCGGCTGGCCCTCGCTGTACCAGGGGAAGATGCCGTGGCGATAGGCGCTGAGCAGCCAGGCCGGGCTCAGATCGCCGCCGGCGGCCAGCAGGCCGCCGGGGTCGTCGAGGGCGGACTCGACCGGCGGAAAGCGAACGGGATGCTCGGGAAGCCAGGGCAGCATGGGGCGGACGTCCTCGGGGGCATGGAGGCCCAAGTGTGACCGGCGCGGTGGCGGGGCTCAAGTCGTCGTCTGCCCCCTGTGACGGGCGCGGCTGGCTCGGTATGATTGACGGCCTTGGATTTGGAAGACGCCATCTCGGCGCAAGGGGGTTGGCAGCTTGAGTGCCAAGAAGACAACCACGTCGCCACGCGAACGCGCGGCGACTGCCAGGGAAACGGCCAGACGCTTCGGACTGCGGTTGCAGGGATCGGTGCGCGAGGGCGTGGTGATCCTGCTGCTGGCGAGCTGCGTGTTCCTGCTGCTGGCGCTGTACAGCTTTCGTCCCGACGACCCCGGCTGGTCGCGCAGCGGCCCCGAGACCGACGTGGCCAACTGGATGGGCCAGATCGGCGCCTGGCTGGCCGACGTGCTCTATTCGCTGTTCGGCGGGAGTGCCCTGTGGTGGCCGGCGATGCTCGGCTTCGCCGCCTGGTGGCTGATCCGCGCCGGTCAGGTGCGCCTGGAGTGGGACGCCACGGCGCTCGCCGTGCGCTGTGGCGGCCTGATGCTGCTGCTGCTCGGCTCGACCACGCTGGGTGCGCTGCACTTCTACGATCCCGAGAGCCTGCTGCCCTACGGGGCCGGCGGCATCCTCGGCGAGGGGCTGGTCGGTGCGCTGCTGCCGCTGGTCGGCGCCGGCGGCACCGCGCTGCTGTCGCTGGTGGCGATCCTGTGCGGCGTGCCGCTGTTCAGCGGCTGGTCCTGGCTGACCATCATGGACGAGCTGGGTCGGCGTGCCACTTCGCTGTGGGCCGGCATCAGCGAGCGCTTCGCCTTCGGGCGTGACGACGCGGACGACGCCGAGCCCGCGCCGGCGAAGGACGCCTCGCCGGACGGCAAGAGCGCCGACGACTCGCCCCGGCCCGGGCACGACGACGAGGCAATCCCCGAGCGCGCGCCCTGGTGGCGCCGCTGGCTGCCGGCGCGTCGTGAGCCGGCCCCGGCGCTGGCCGCCGAGAGCGGACGTCGCGAGCCCGGCTTCGGCGACGACGGCAATACCGAGATTCCCTGGGAGGTGCCCGAGCGCACACCCTCGGCGAAGCGCCCGGAGGCGGCCTATACCGCCCAGGAGCCGAGCCTGTCGCTGTCCGCCAAGCGCAGCGAGCCGCGCCAGGCCAGCGAGCCCGTCGCCGCCATGCCGCTGCGGGCCACCGAGCCGGAGGCGCCGGCCGCACCGGCGGAGAACGCTCGGCCGACAGCGCCGACGCCGTCCCGTGTGGTCGAGTCCGAACCCGACCCCAAGGCCGAGGAACCGGCGCCGCGTCGCGAGTCGCCCGAAGCGGCGCGTTCGTCTGCCGAGCCTGCCCGGGAGTCCGTCGCGCCGTCGCCCCAGGCCTTCGCGCCGCGGGAGAGCGCCCCGGTCGAGCCTCGTGAGTCGCGGCACGAGTCGTTCGTGCCGCGCGAGCGAGAGGAGAACGAGGAGAAGAACGAGGAGCCGGCACCCGAGTCTCGGGAGCCCGCGTTGTCCCGGTCCCACGAGCCGGCACCGGAGGCCGAGCCGCCGCGCGAGCCCGCCTCGTCGACGGTCGAGCGGCCGTCATCCGGGACGCCGTCGCCCGAGGCGCCAGCCGAGGCCGCCGCGCCGCCCTGGTCGTCTGACGAGCTCGAACCTTCGGCCCAGGCCGAGCGCGAGCTCGCACCGAATCAGCCGGCCGAGCCCCAGGCGCCCGAGGCGTCTCACGAGCCGGCGGCTCCCCGTGAGTCCTCGGCCGAACCGGCCGCGCCGGCGGAGCGCGAGCTCAGCGAGGCGGCATCGACGCCGCCGCCCGAGCGGGCCGAGCCGCGCCGCGTGCCGGAGGTGATCCCCGACCCGGTGCTGCCGGACGACGATGACGAGGCGCCGCTGCCGTCGTCTTCCATGCCGGCCGCGCCCGCCTCGCGGTCGACCGAGACGCCGCACCCTCAGGAGACGCCCGCCGAGCAGGTGGCGACCGCCGAGCAGGCGCGTCAGGCCGCCGACGAGCCCGACGGCCCGACGCTGTGGACCGTGGAGCACCTGCAGAACCAGGGCGCCGAGGTGGAGGCGTTCGCCGAGCCCGAAGGCGAGCTGCCGAGCCTGCGCCTGCTGACGCCGCCCCAGGACCATCAGCCCAACTACACCGACGAGCAGCTGGCCGAGATGGCCGAGCTGCTGGAGGTCCGGCTGCGCGAGTACGGGGTCAAGGCCGAGGTGGTCGACACCTGGCCGGGGCCGGTGATCACGCGCTTCGAGATCAAGCCGGCGGCAGGGGTGAAGGTCTCCAAGATCAGCAACCTGGCCAAGGACCTGGCGCGCTCGCTGATGGTCAAGAGCGTGCGCGTGGTGGAGGTGATCCCGGGCCGGCCCACGGTGGGCATCGAGATCCCCAACCCCAACCGCGCCATGATCCGCCTGCGCGAGGTGATCGACTCCGACCGCTACCAGCACGAGGCCTCGGCGTTGACCATGGCGCTCGGCCAGGACATCGGCGGCGGCGCCGTGGTCGCCAACCTCGGCAAGATGCCGCACCTGCTGGTGGCCGGCACCACCGGCTCGGGCAAGTCGGTGGGGGTCAACGCGATGCTGATCTCCATGCTGCTCAAGGCCAAGCCGGAAGAGGTCCGCATGATCATGGTGGACCCGAAGATGCTGGAGCTGTCGGTCTACGACGGCATTCCGCACCTGCTGGCCCCAGTGGTCACCGACATGAAGGAGGCCGCCAACGCCCTGCGCTGGTGCGTGGCCGAGATGGAGCGGCGCTACAAGCTGATGGCCGCCATGGGGGTGCGCAACATCGCCGGCTTCAACGCCAAGCTCGACGAGGCCGAGCGCGCCGGGGCCCAGGTCGCCGATCCGCTGTGGGAACCGCAGCCCTGGGAGATGCACCAGGCGCCGCCGGTGCTCGAGAAGCTGCCTTACATCGTGGTGGTGATCGACGAGTTCGCCGACATGTTCATGATCGTCGGCAAGAAGGTCGAGGAGCTGATCGCGCGCCTGGCCCAGAAGGCCCGTGCCGCCGGCATCCACCTGATCCTCGCCACCCAGCGGCCCTCGGTGGACGTGGTGACCGGCCTGATCAAGGCCAACATCCCCACCCGCATGGCGTTCCAGGTCTCCTCCCGGGTCGACTCGCGCACCATCCTCGACCAGGGCGGCGCCGAGAACCTGCTGGGCCACGGCGACATGCTCTACCTGCCCGCCGGGTCCGGCATGCCGACCCGCGTGCACGGTGCCTTCGTCGACGACGACGAGGTGCATCGGGTGGTCGAGGACTGGAAGCGTCGCGGCGAGCCGGAGTACATCGAAGAGATCCTCTCCGGTGGCGTGTCCGCCGATGCCCTGGCCGGCCTCGAAGCCGAGGGCGGCGGTGGCGGCGACGACGACGCCGAGCAGGATGCCCTCTACGACGAGGCGGTGGCCTTCGTCACCGAGAGCCGTCGGGCCTCGATCTCGGCGGTCCAGCGGCGCTTCAAGATCGGCTACAACCGGGCGGCACGCCTGGTCGAGGCGATGGAGACGGCCGGCGTGGTCTCGACCATGGGGACCAACGGCGCCCGCGAGGTGCTGGCGCCGCCCCCGGCGGGCGACTGAGCCCGCCGATCGTGCAATCACCATGCAAGCCGCGGCGGGGAGGCAACCCGCCGCGGCTTGTGCAGTCTTAACGGGCAGGATGCCCTAGACCTTGAGGGAAACAGGAGATGACCATGAAACGATCCTTCGCCGCGCTGGCCCTGGTGGCCCTGACCCCGCTGACCGCCATGGCCAACGAAGGCGCCGAGCGGCTGGCGCGCATGCTCGAGCCGCTGGACACCTACGTCGCCGACTTCGACCAGCAGATCCTCGACGGCTCCGGCCAGCGCCTGCAGGAGGCCAGTGGCCGCATGTGGCTGTCGCGCCCGGGCCGCTTCCGCTGGGAGGTGAACGCGCCCTATGAGCAGGTCGTGGTCTCCGACGGCGACGAGGTCACGCTCTACGACCCCGACCTCCAGCAGGCCACTGTCCAGCCGCTGGACGACCGGGTGACCCACACGCCGGCGCTGCTGCTGTCCGGCAGCGCCGACCAGCTGACCGACAGTTACGAGGTCTCCAGCAGCCAGCAGGGCACCGCCGAGACCTTCGAACTGGTGCCGAAGAGCCCGGACACCCTGTTCGAGGAGCTCAAGCTGACCTTCTACGGCGAACGGCTCGGCTTCCTGCAGATGACCGACAGCACCGGCCAGCGCACCGCCATCGAGTTCGACGACGTCGAGCAGAACATCTCGGTCGAGGACTCGCGCTTCGACATGGCGCTGCCGGAAGGCACCGACGTGATTCGCGAATCGCAGTAAGCGCCGAGCTACAAGCGCCGAGCTACAAGAAAACCCGAAGGCCCTGGCCATCGGGTTTTCTTGTGTTTCGGGTGGTGTCACGCCGTGGATGTGCCGCTTGCCGCTATTCCCCGCGATCCGCCTGGGCGTCGAGCTCGGCGCGCCACTCCAGCATCTGGCCGTAGCGCTTCTCCTGGCCGTTGGCGGTCGGCTCGTAGAAGCGCTCGAGGGGCACGTCGTCCGGCCAGCAATTATGGGCGCTGCCGGCGGGATAGCTGTTGGGCTCGGCGTGGGCCCAGCGGTATCCGTCGCCGTGGCCCAGCGATTCCATCAGCTTGGTGGGCGCGTTGCGCAGGTAGGTGGGTACCTCGAGGCGCGGCTGGGCGGCGGCGAATGCCTTGGCGCGATGCCAGGCCTGGTCGACGGCATTGCTCTTGGGCGCCACCGCCAGGTGGACGGCGGCGTGGGCGATGGCGCGCTGGCCCTCGTGGTCGCCGAGACGCAGATAGGCGTCCCAGGCCGCCATGGTCAGCGGCAGCGCCTTGGGGTCGGCGTTGCCGACGTCCTCGGAGGCGATGGCGGTCAGCCGGCGGATCACGTCCAGCGGGTCACCGCCGCCCTGCATGAAGCGGGCGATGTAGAGCAGGGCGGCGTCCGGCCGCGAGGAGCGGACCGACTTGTGGATCGCCGAGAGCAGGTCGTAGAAATGGTCGCCCTGCTTGTCGAAGGCGCTGGCCTGGTGCCCGATCACGTCCTCCAGCGCCTCGCGGGGCAGGCGCTCGCCGTTGCCTTCCGCGGTTGTGAAGTCGCAGGCGGTCTCCAGCAGGCCCAGGGCGCGTCGGGCGTCGCCGGCGGCGGCCCGGGCCAGCAGCGCGAGCACCTCGTCGTCCACGGCGATGTTGCGGGCGCCCAGTCCGCGGTCGGCGTCGGCGAGCGCGCGCCTGAGCACCTCGGTCACGTCGTCGTCGGTGAGCGACTTGAGCACGTGCACCCGGGCCCGGGACAGCAGCGCCGAGTTGACCTCGAACGAGGGGTTCTCGGTGGTGGCGCCGATCAGCGTCAGCAGGCCGGACTCGACATGGGGCAGCAGGGCGTCCTGCTGGCTCTTGTTGAGCCGGTGGATCTCGTCGAGGAACAGCAGGGTGGGGCGGTCCTGGCCCTGGGCGCTGCGGGCGCGGTCCACCGCCGCGCGGATGTCCTTGACCCCGGCCATCACCGCCGAGAGGCGCTCGAGATGGGCGCCGGACTCCTCGGCGAGGATCTCGGCCAGGGTGGTCTTGCCGGTGCCCGGCGGGCCCCACAGGATCATCGAGCGCACCGGGCCGCCCTCGGCCATGCGGCGCAGCGGCTTGCCGGGGCCGACCAGCGCCGGTTGACCCACGTAATCGGCCAGCCGGCGGGGGCGCATGCGCCAGGCCAGGGGGGCCCTCTCCTCGCTGCTGGCCTGCTGGAACAGGTCCATTTCTGACTCCTTCGCTGACGGCTGCTATGTTGGATACGCGATGTCGGGCATTCGCTCCCGGCATCGCCAGATCCCGAACGAGGTGGGCGAACCCTGACGGCCGGTGCCATTGGCCAGGAACCCGGAGGGCGAAGGCGCGTCTAACACCAGTGCCTTCCGTCCATGACCGATATTGAGGAGGCTGCCGCAATGCCCATGCTGAACCAACTGCGCCAGGATCATGCCAACATGGCCCGCATGTTGCACGTTCTACAGCTCAAGCAGAAGACCCTGGCCGAGGGCGAACGCCCCAATTTCCAGCTGGTGCGGGAAGTCGTGGATTATATTCTCGATTATCAGGACGGCTTCAGTCAGCCGCTGGAGAGCGTCTGCTCCGAGCGCCTGAAGGAGCTGGCCCCTCAGACCGAGGAGGTGACCGAGCGGCTGGCCAAGAACTATCGTGCCCTCAAGGCCCAGTTAAAGCGGCTTTCCGGCGACCTCGACATGATCCTCATGGATGCCGTCATGCCCATGGATCGCTTCGCCGACGACCTCAAGGCCTATCTCGACGCGCATCGGGCCTATCTGCGCGACGAGCGCGAGCTGCTCTTCCCGCTGATCCGCGAGCACTTCGCCGAGGGCGACCTCGAACGGCTGGCCGAGGCGCTGCCCGATGGCGCCACGGCACAGCTCGAGCGCCTGCAGGAGGCCTATCCCGAGCTCTACGCCGAGCTGCGCGATGCGCCGGAGCCCGTGACCTGATCCCCGTCGTCGCCGCCGGGCGATGGCTTCGAGTCCCGGCGCCACTGAGGTAGAATGCGCCGCATCGTCTGACGGAAGGCCTGCGATGCCAATGTTCGCCTCGATCCTCCACAGTGTCACTTCGCCCCCCGTGCCGACCCGCCCGGGGGGCGAGCGCGTGGTGGCGTGCCGATGACGGGGCCGGTGCTGGTGTTCGATTCCGGCGTCGGCGGGCTCTCGGTGGTCGAGGCGCTGCGCCGCCGCCTGCCGGAGGTCGCCCTGGCCTACGCCTGCGACAACGCCATGCTGCCCTACGGCGTGCGCGAGGACGACTGGCTGGTGGCGCGCATCCTCGCCGTGTGCGAGGCGGCGGTGGCCGCCAGCGGCGCCTGCGGGCTGGTGGTCGCCTGCAACACCGCCAGCACCCTGGCCCTCGACGCCCTGCGCGAGCGGCTGTCGGTGCCGGTGGTGGGCACCGTGCCGGCGATCAAGCCCGCCGCCGGGGCCAGCGAGAGCCGTCATATCGGCCTGCTCGCCACCAGCGCCACCGTGGCGCGGCCCTACACCGCGCGGCTGATCGAGGCCTTCGCCGGCGATTGCCGGGTGACGCGCCTGGCCGCCGACCCGCTGGTGGGTCAGGCCGAGCGTCTGGTGGCCGGCGAGCCGCCGGACCCCGAGGTGCTGCGCCGGGTGCTGGCGCCGCTGGCCGAGCTGCCGGATCTCGATACCCTGGTGCTCGGCTGCACCCACTTCCCGCTGCTGCGCGAGAGCCTCGAGGCCGCGGTGCCGCATCCGGTGCGCTGGGTCGACTCCGGCGACGCCATCGCCCGGCGCACCGGCCAGGTGATCGCCGCGCCGCAGCGCCGCCCGGCCGTCGAGCGGGGCTGGGTCACCGGCCCCGATCCGGCGCTGGCCCGCGGGCTCGCCGGCTTTGGCTTCGTCGAGACGCACCCGCTCGTGCTGCCTTGAGGCCGTACGTGCCGAGGCGAATGCCGCTCGGGGCGCCGCACCTTCCGTCTTTTCTGCCCGTATTCGACCATTTCCTTCGACCGACCATCTTCCAGGAGCCGCCGTGGCCATTCCCGTTGTCGACCCCGACCGCTATGACGAGCAGCTCGCGGCCAAGCGCGACCGCCTGACCGACCAGTTCGACCGCTTCAACCCGCCGTCGCTGGAGGTGTATCCGTCGCCTCCGAGCCACTACCGCCAGCGCTGCGAATTCCGGGTCTGGCACGAGGGCGACGATCTCTACTACGCCATGTTCGAGGTCGATCCCGACGACCCCAAGCACAAGACCGTGGTGCGCCTGGACGACTACCCGGTGGCCGGCCGGCGCATCAACGAGCTGATGCCGGCGCTGCGCGAGCGGCTGCTCGACAACCCGACCCTGCGCCATCGGCTGTTCCAGGTGGAATTTCTCACCACCCTGACCGGCGAGGCGCTGGTGACGCTGATCTATCACCGCCAGCTCGACGAGGCGTGGGAGGCCGAGGCCCGCGCGCTGGAGCAGGCGCTGGGCATCATGATCATCGGCCGGGCCCGCAAGCAACGCCTGGTGCTGACCCGCGACCACGTCTGGGAGCGGCTCAGCGTCGACGGCCGCGAGCTCGTCTACCAGCAGGTCGAGAACAGCTTCACCCAGCCCAACGCCGAGATCTGCCGCTCGATGCTGTCCTGGGCCCGGGACGTCACCGCCGGCAGCGCCGAGCGCGACCTGGTGGAGCTGTACTGCGGCAACGGCAACTTCACCATCGCCCTGGCCGAGAACTTCCGCCGCGTGCTGGCCACCGAGATCTCGCGCACCTCGGTCGCCAGCGCCCGCGAGAACCTGGCCGCCAACGGCGTCGACAACGCCGTCGTGGGTCGCATGTCCGCCGAGGAATTCTCCCAGGCGCTGCGCGGCGAGAAGGGCGGCCGCCGGGTCGCCGAGTTCGGCCTCGACGACTACGACTTCTCCACCGTGCTGGTCGACCCGCCGCGGGCCGGGCTCGACGAGGACAGCTGTCGCCAACTCAGTGACTATGAGCGTATCGTCTATATTTCTTGCAACCCGGATACGCTCGCCGACAACCTGGAGACCCTGACCCGCACCCATCAGGTGGTGCGCTTCGCGCTCTTCGACCAGTTCCCCTGGACGCACCACTGCGAATGCGGCGTCCTGCTGGAGCGGCGCCGCTAGTCCGGCCCGCCTGAAAGGGACGCCTCGCTGCCAGAAGGATTGTCAAGGGCGATGCGCAACCGACATGGACATGAGGGAACCGGCATGTGGCTGGGGTGTTTCGTGTCAGAGGCGTAAGCTGTTGGCAATGCAGGTCTTTGGCCAGGACCGTGGCGCCTCGCGAGTCGAGGCGCGTCACGGCGTGCCGGGACCCGTCGATCCGGTCCAATGATCCGGCCGCATGAGGCGGCCGCTGGCAGTCGAGGTGATGGATGCTACAAGTCGCACACGAGGAGAGCCGTCAGGATCTCCTCAAGCAGCTCGAGGAACGGCTGCAGAGCCGTCTGGAACAGGGCAAGGCCGAGGCGGTCGAGGCCTTTTCGCGGTACTTCTACGCCGCGGTGCCCCTGGAGGACCTCGCTGACCGTCGCCTCGACGATCTCTACGGCGCGACCCTCTCGGTGTGGCACTTCATCCAGCAGTTCGATCCCGGCGCGCCCAAGGTGCGGGTCTTCAACCCGGACTTCGAGGAGCATGGCTGGCAGTCCACCCACACCTTCATCGCCGTGCTGCACGAGGACATGCCGTTTCTCGTCGACTCGGTGCGCGTGGAGCTCAACCGCCGCGGCATGACCGTGCACGCCATCCACAACGCCGTGCTGGCGGTGGAGCGCGACGCCGAGCATCGCCTGGCCCGGGTGAGCGATCCCGGCACGCCCGGCGCTTCCGACACCCGAGAATCGCTGATCGCCATCGAGGTGGATCGCCACTCCGACCTGGCCGAGCTCGAGGAGATCGAGGCCAGCCTGCAGGAGGTGCTGGGCGACGTGCGCACCGCGGTGGCCGACTTCGACCCCATGCGCGACAAGGTGCGCGAGGCCATCACCGAGCTCGAGTCCGGCTGTCCCGAGCAGGTCGAGGTCGAGGATCACCAGGAGGCGATCGCCTTCCTCGAGTGGCTGCTGGCGGACAACTTCACCTTCTTCGGCTACGACGAGTACGAGGTCCACGAGGACGGCAGCCGGCAGCGCCTGGACAAGGTCGAGGACAGCGAGCTCGGCGTGTTCCGCCTCGATCAGCCGCGCTATCGCGAACGCATCCGCACCGACCTCGGCGTCGAGGGCGACCGCTTCGTGCTGGTGCCCCAGCTGCTGTCGTTCGCCAAGAGCGCCCATCACGCGCGCATCCACCGGCCGACCTACCCGGACTACATCTCCATCGATCGCTACGACGCCGAGGGCAACATCGTCGGCGAGCGGCGCTTCCTGGGGCTGTTCACCGCCACCGTCTACAACGACTCGCCGCGCCACGTGCCGATCCTGCGCCGCAAACTGCGCTCGGTGATGGAGATCTCCGGCTTCAATCCCAAGGCCCACAACGGCAAGCAGCTGCTGCAGATCCTCGAGGTCTACCCCCGCGACGACCTGTTCCAGATCGACGTCGACGAGCTGGCGCAGACGGCGCTGGGCATTCTCGACATCCGCGAGCGCCGCCGGGTGCGGCTGTTCATTCGCGAGGACCGCTTCGGCAAGTTCTTCTCCTGCCTGGTGTTCGTGCCGCGCGACGTGTTCTCCACCGAGCTGCGCCTGCGCCTGCAGGAGCTGCTGTGCGAGGAGCTCGACGCCACCTTCGGCGACTTCAACACCTATCTCTCCGAGTCGGTGCTGGCGCGCATCCAGTTCATCCTGCGCTTCAACGGCGACGGCCCGGCGGACTACGACATCAAGCGCCTCGAGGACAAGCTGGTCAAGCTGGCCCGCAACTGGCGTGACGACCTGCTCAACGCCGCCATCGAGGGCTTCGGCGAGGAGCAGGCCAACCTGATGCTGGGACGCTTCCGCGATGCCTTCCCGGCCAGCTATCGAGACGACTTCAGCGCCCGCACCGCGGTCTACGACCTGCAGCACCTCGGCGAGCTCGACGACGGCGCGCCGCTGGCGCTGTCGCTGTACCGGCTGATCGAGGAGGAGGGCAGCGGCGTCAACCTCAAGCTGTTCCATCCCGACGCCTCGATCCCGCTGTCCGACGTGCTGCCGATGATGGAGAACCTGGGCCTGCGGGTGCTCGGCGAGCGTCCCTACGAGGTCAGCGCCACGGACCGCGAGTACTGGATCCACGACTTCACCCTGGAGCACCACACCAGCGTGGAGGTGAACCTCCAGGAGATGCGCGAGCCCTTCATCGAGGCCTTCCAGCGCATCTGGACCGGCCAGGCCGACAACGATCCCTTCAACCGGCTGATCATCGGCGCCAACCTCGACTGGCGGGAAGTGGCGATGCTGCGCGCCTACGCGCGCTACCTGAAGCAGATCCGCTTCGGCATGTCGCAGAACTACATCGCCACCACCCTGGTGAATCATCCCGAGATCACCCGCGAGCTGGTGACCCTGTTCGAGCTGCGCTTCGACCCCGCCGATCGCCCCGAGGGCGACGACATCGCCGACTGCGAGGCGCGCATCCGGGCCATGCTCGACGAGGTGCCGAGCCTCAACGACGACCGCATGCTGCGTCGCTACATGGAGCTGATCCAGGCGACCCTGCGCACCAACTACTACCAGCGCACCGAGGATGGCGGCGTCAAGGACTACATTGCCCTGAAGCTCGAGCCGTCGAAGGTCACCGGCATGCCCAAGCCGCGTCCGGCCTTCGAGATCTTCGTCTGCTCGCCCCGGGTCGAGGGCGTGCACCTGCGCGGCGGCAAGGTGGCCCGCGGCGGACTGCGCTGGTCCGATCGTCGCGAGGACTTCCGCACCGAGGTGCTGGGGCTGGTCAAGGCGCAACAGGTCAAGAACGCGGTGATCGTGCCGGTCGGCGCCAAGGGCGGTTTCGTCTGCAAGCGCATGCCGGAAGGCGCGGACCGCGAGACCGTGCAGAAGGAAGGCATCGCCTGCTACCAGACCTTCATCCGTGCGCTGCTCGACGTCACCGACAACCTGGTGGGCGGCGAGGTGGTGCCGCCCGAGCGCGTGGTGCGCCACGATGACGACGACGCCTATCTGGTGGTGGCCGCCGACAAGGGCACGGCGACCTTCTCCGACATCGCCAACGAGATCTCCGTCGAGTACGGCCACTGGCTGGGCGATGCCTTCGCCTCCGGCGGCGCCCACGGCTACGACCACAAGAAGATGGGCATCACCGCCAAGGGCGCCTGGGAGTCGGTCAAGCGCCACTTCCGTGGGCTGGGCATCAACACCCAGGAGGACGAGTTCAGCGTGGTCGGCGTCGGCGACATGGCCGGCGACGTGTTCGGCAACGGCATGCTGCTGTCCGACAGGATCCAGCTCAAGGGCGCCTTCAACCACCTGCACATCTTCGTCGACCCGACCCCGGATGCCGCGGCCAGTTTCGCCGAGCGCCAGCGCCTGTTCGAGCAGCCGCGCTCGAGCTGGGAGGACTACGACGCGTCGCTGATCTCCGAGGGCGGCGGCGTGTTCAAGCGCAGCGCCAAGTCGATCGCCATCACGCCGCAGATGAAGCAGGCCTTCGGCATCCGCGAGGACAAGCTGTCGCCCAACGAGCTGATCCGCGCCATGCTGGTCTCCCGGGTCGACCTGATCTGGAACGGTGGCATCGGCACCTACGTCAAGGGCAGCGCCGAGACCCATGCCCAGGTCGGCGACAAGGCCAACGACGCCCTGCGCGTCGACGGCTGCGAGCTCAACTGCCGGGTGGTCGGCGAGGGCGGCAACCTCGGTCTCACCCAGCGTGGGCGCATGGAGGCCGCGGCCCGGGGCGTGCGGGTCTACACCGACTTCATCGACAACGCCGGCGGCGTCAACTGCTCCGACCATGAGGTCAACATCAAGATCCTCATCGACGAGGTGGTGGCCCGCGGCGACATGACCGAGAAGCAGCGCAACCAGCTGCTCGCCGACATGACCGACCAGGTCAGCGAGCTGGTGCTGCTCGACAACTATCGCCAGACCCAGGCCCTCGACCTGGCCGAGCGACTGACCCGCGAGGGCATCGGCCCCTTCCGCCGCTTCATCAGCGAGCTGGAGGCCGCCGGCCAGATCGATCGCGAGCTGGAGTTCCTGCCCAGCGACGAGGAGCTCCAGGAGCGTGCCCAGCAGGAACAGGGCATGACGCCGCCCGAGCTGTCGGTGCTGATCTCCTACGCCAAGAGCGTGCTCAAGGGCGACCTGATCGCCTCCGACGTGCCGGATGATCCGACCATCATCCGCTTCGTCGAACGCGCCTTCCCGACCATGCTGGCCGAGCGCTATCGCGACGAGATGTACGATCACCGCCTGAAGCGCGAGATCGTCGCCACCCAGCTGGCCAACGACATCATCGACCACATGGGCATCGTCTTCATGCGTCGGCTGATGGACTCCACCGGTGCCGGTCGCGCCGATATCGCCCGGGCCTACGTGATCGCCCGCGACAGCTTCCAGCTGCCCAAGCTGTGGGAGCAGGTCGAGGCGCTGGACAACAAGGTGGCCAGCGACGTCCAGTACGCGATGATGCTCGATCTGATGCGCATGCTGCGCCGTTCCACCCGCTGGTTCCTGCGCCATCGCACCAGCATGAGCACCCGCGACGCCATCGAGTACTTCGGCCCGCGCCTGGCCCAGCTGCAGGAGGGCATCGGCAAGCGCCTGCGCGGCGAGGAGAAGGCCCAGTGGGAAGCGCGGCGCCAGGAGCTGGTCGAGGCCGGCGTGCCCGAGGCCCTGGCCGCCACGATGGCCGCGGCCAACAGCCTCTATGCGGCGCTGGGCATCATCCATGCCGCGCGCCAGAACGACGACAAGCCGCAGCGCGTCGCCGAGGTGTTCTACGAGGTGGGCGCCCGCCTCGAGCTGCCCTGGCTGCTGCAGCAGGTCACGCGGCTCGAGGTGCGCGACGGCTGGCAGGTGAAGGCCCGCGAGACCTTCCGCGACGACATCGAGCGTCAGCAGCTGGCGCTGACCTCGAGCGTGCTGAGCATGGAAGGGGGGCCGCGCGACAGCGCCGAGCGCGTCGAGCGCTGGCTGTCGCTCCACGAGAGCATGCACCAGCGCTGGGGACGCCTGCTCGAGGAGGTCGGCGGCGGCAGCCAGGGTGGCTTCCCGCTGTTCGCCGTGGCCGTGCGCGAGCTGGTGGACCTGGCCGAGAGCAACAGCGAGGCCTAGCCAGGCAGCGTGCCGACCCGATGTCGGGTCGGCCGCACGCTGCTGACCCCTGCCGACACGAGAAAGGGCGCCCCGCGGGGCGCCCTTTCTTGTTGCCTACCTGCCTGTGACTTCCTTGCGATGCCGGTCGGCCGAGACAGCGGCGATCAGCGGCAGCTGATGCTCCAGATGGCCTTGTAGTGCTCGCCGTCGTCGTTCAGGGCCGCCAGGTTGGTGTCCTCGTTGACGGTGCCGCCTTCCACCATGGCCTCGGCCTTGTCGCGCTTCTCGTCGCTGGCGTCGGGCCCCAGCACCTGCTGGTCCTGGATGATGAACTCGTCCCGGTCGCGAGCCTCGCAGACCTCCAGGGCGCGCTCCTTGGCCTCTTCCAGGGCTTCCTGGCGATCGTCGCCGAGGCCGGTCACCACGTAGTCGGTGCTCTTCATCTCCATGGAGGCGCTGTCGCTGGCGCAGCCGGTAATGCCCATCACGGCGATGGCGCTGGCCGCGATCATCAGGGGGCGTGTCTTGGTGAGCGCTGTCTTGGTCAACATGGGTCTCTCCTTTTGCGTCTTGCACGATCCGTGCGGGCAAAGCCGTTTCCTGTGTCGACGATGGCCGTCTGGCTCGGTGGCCTGTCGTGATGCCTATGCTAGCGGTGTCACGGTGCCGGGCAAGAGTGGCGCGGCGGAGACGCCGTATGTCGCTGATCGGCGACATTGTGGAGGGGCAGCGCGCGCCGCGGGCGAAACGCGACGCGCCTGTTCTCGACGAGCGGCTAGAGCAGGAACAGGGTGGCCAGGCCCAGGAAGGACATGAAGCCGACCACGTCGGTGACCGTGGTCAGCACCACCGACCCGGACAGCGCCGGGTCGATGCCGAGGCGCTTGAGCAGCAGCGGGATGACGATGCCGGCGACGCCGGCGGCGAGCATGTTGATCACCAGGGCGGCGGCGATGATGACGCCGATGCCGATACTGCCGAACCAGATGACCGCCAGCACCGCCACCACCAGTGCCCACAGCAGGCCATTGAGCACCGCGATGCCGACTTCCTTGCGCAGCAGCCAGTTGCTGTTGGTGCGACTGATCTGGCCCAGGGCCAGGCCGCGGATCGCCAGGGTCAGGGTCTGGCTGCCGGCGATACCGCCCATGCTGGCGACGATCGGCATCAGCACGGCCAGCGCCACCAGCTGATCCAGGGCCGCCTCGAAGCGACCGATCACCCAGGCGGCCAGGAAGGCGGTCAGCAGGTTGATGCCGAGCCATACGGCGCGGCGCTTGGCACTGGGCAGCACCGGGGCGAACAGGTCTTCCTCCTCGTCGAGGCCGGCCATGTTCATCAGCGCCTGCTCGGACTGCTCGCGGATCACGTCGACGATGTCATCGATCACGATGCGGCCGAGCAGCAGGCCGCGGCCGTCCACCACCGGCGCCGAGACCAGGTCGTGGGTCTGGAACAGGGTGGCCACGTCGAGGGACTTCATGGTCACCTGGATGCTGTCCACGTCGCTGTCCATCAGGTCGGCCACGGCCTGTTCCTGATCGCTGGCCACCAGCCGGGCCAGCGGCAGCACGCCCATGAACAGGCCGTTGCGGTCCACCACCATCAGGCTGTCGGTGTTGTCGGGCACCTCCTGCTTCCAGCGCAGGAAGCGCTGCACGGTCTCCAGGCTGACGTCGGCGCGCACGGCGATGGTGTCGGTGCGCATCAGGCGGCCGGCGGAGTCCTCCTCGAAGGCCAGGGTCTCCTGCAGGCGGGCGCGCTGCAGCTCGTCCATGGAGCGCAGCATGTCCTCGGCGACCTGCTGCGGCAGGTCCTCGAACAGCTCGGCCAGGTCGGCGGTGTCGAGCCCGGCGGTGGCGGCCACGATCTCGGCGTGGTCCATGTCGTCGATCAGGGTGCTGCGCGCCTCGTCGTGAACGTGCAGCAGCACCTCGCCATCGACCTCCTGGGGCACGCGCTCCCACAGCCGGATGCGCGCGTCGAGCGGCAGCGACTCCAGCAGCAGCGCGACCTCGGCGGGTTCCAGGTCGGCGATCACGTCGTCGACCCATTCCAGGTGTTCCTTCTCCAGCGCCAGGTGAATGCGCGACAGGCGGTGTTCCAGCGTCTCGGTCGTTTCGGTCATGGCGTCTCCCTGGCGGGGCGGCGTCGCCCGCGGTCTGTTCCGTGTCGGACATTCCGATGTCCGGTCAGTCCATCATACAAGAAGTGCCGGCCGGTCGTTGGCATTGGCGTTCGTCGTGGCGGGTCGGCTGCGCTATACTCGCGCCCGATTTTCCGCCGCCGTCTCAGGAGCCGCCATGTATTCCCTCGCCCGTTCGCTGCTGTTCCGTCTCGATGCCGAGAAGGCCCATGGCCTGGCGCTGTCGGGGCTGGATCTGGCGGACCGCCTCGGCCTGGCGAAGGCCATGGGCGAGCGCGTCGACGATCCGGTGGAGCTGATGGGGCTGCGTTTCCCCAACCGGGTGGGACTGGCCGCCGGGCTCGACAAGAACGCCGACCATCTGGACTCCCTGGGCGCGCTCGGCTTCGGCTTCGTCGAGGTCGGCACCGTGACGCCCAAGCCCCAGGACGGCAACCCGAAGCCGCGGCTGTTCCGCCTGCCCGGGGCCGGTGCCATCATCAACCGCATGGGCTTCAACAACGCCGGCGTCGACCACCTGATCGCCAAGGTGAAGGCCAGCCGTTACCGGGGCGTGATCGGCATCAACATCGGCAAGAACCTGACCACGCCGGTGGAGCAGGCGGTCGACGACTATCTCCACTGCCTGGAGAAGGTGCATGCCCACGCCCACTACATCACCGTGAACATCTCCTCGCCCAACACCCCCGGGCTTCGCAACCTCCAGTTCGGCGAGCATCTGGACGAGCTGCTGGGCACGCTGCGCGAGGCGGGGGACCGGCTCGATCGCGACAGCGGGCGTCGCGTGCCGCTGGCGGTCAAGATCGCGCCGGACATGGACGCCGAGGAGGTCGCCCTGGTGGCGCGCAGCCTCGAGGCCAATCGCATCGACGCGGTGATTGCCACCAATACCACCATCGCGCGAGAGGCGGTGGCCGGGCTGACCCACGGCGACGAGCAGGGCGGGCTGTCGGGCCGGCCGGTGTTCGAGGCCTCCAACACCGTGATTCGCGAGCTGCGCCGTCATCTGCCGACCCTGCCGATCATCGGCGTGGGTGGCATCGACAGCGGCGAGACGGCGGCGGCCAAGAGCGAGGCCGGGGCGGACCTGGTCCAGCTCTATTCCGGCTTCATCTACCGCGGGCCGGCGCTGGTCGGGGAATGCGCCCGGGCGCTGCGCGACCGTCGTCGCTGAGGCGGGCGGCGCATTAAAAAGCCCGCGCTGGGCGCGGGCTTGGGAGGTTGGGTTCGTCTGGGGAACGAAGGGACGATCTGCCTGATCGGGGTCAGATCACCATGGGGTTCTTGTGAATACCGGAGACCCCTGTCATTCCGGACCATTGGTCTCCACGACCTTCACGCCAACCGCTCATCCAGTACTCTCTTAGGTTGATGTCCTGGTTTGGACAATCATCGCGGGAACGACCTGAGACACCCGCCTTGTACCCGTGAACAAAGGCACGCTGGAAGCGATCACGTTTCTGTCGTTTCATTGGTCTACCTCTTGCTAAAGGCACCGATGGCAGCGACGCTCTGGGCGTCACGACCGTGACTTGAGGGTGTCGATACGGCACAGCGCGTACTGTGTCGACAGGTCCTTGCCCTCATGACAGGAACGCATGCGTTGTCTGGTAGCTACCACTTTATTCATAGCGCAACCTGGTCGATGCCGTCGACAGGTGATTTGTAACAAAGCGTACATTCAGGCGTCACGCGGACGTGGCGGGCCTGAAGCCACCCGATGGATTTCTCATGACCGAACGACGAGCTACCGACTCTCTGGCCTTCCTCGCCACCTGTCCCAAGGGGCTGGAACTGCTGGTGTCCGACGAGCTGGCCGCGCTGGGCGCCACGCCCGGCAAGACGACCCTGGCCGGGGTGCACTTCCAGGCAGATCTCGAGACGGCCTATCGGGCCTGCCTGTGGTCGCGGCTGGCCAACCGGGTGGTGCTGTGCCTGGTGCGCGAGGAGGGCATCGAGACCCCCGACCAGCTGCGCGCGGCCACGACCGCCGTGGCCTGGGGCGAGCACCTGCCGCGGGGCGCGACCCTGGCGGTGGACTTCCACGGCCGCTCCACCGAGATTCGCCACACCCGCTTCGGCGCCCAGACCGTCAAGGACGGCGTGGTCGATCGCCTGCAGGCCGACGGCCAGCCGCGGCCGAACGTCGATACCCGTCAGCCGGACCTGCGCCTCTACGCCCACCTGCATCGCGGCCGGCTGACCCTGGGCATCGACTTCGCCGGCGACAGCCTGCATCGCCGCGGCTATCGCCGCGACGTGGGCCACGCGCCGCTCAAGGAGAACCTGGCCGCGGCGCTGCTGATCCGCGCCGGCTGGCCCGAGCGGGCCCGCGAGGGCCAGCCGCTGGTCGACCCGCTGTGCGGCGCCGGCACCCTGCTGATCGAGGCGGCGATGATGGCCGCCGACATGGCGCCCAATCTCAATCGCGAGCGCTTCGGCTTCCAGGGCTGGGCCGGCCACGACAAGGCCCGCTGGCAGGAGATCAAGCGCGAGGCCGAGGCCCGGGCCAGCATCGGCCGCAAGCGCTGCCGCTGCCGGATCTACGGCTTCGACCAGAGCCCGCCGGCGCTGTCGTCGGCCAAGGCCAACGCCATGCGCGCCGGCATTCCGGCGCTGATCACCCTGCAGGGCGCGAGCCTTACCGAGCTCAAGCGCCCCGAGGATCTCGACCCTGAGGCGAAGGGCCTCGTGATCACCAACCCGCCCTACGGCGAGCGTCTCGGCGAGCTGCCCGAGCTGGTCGGCCTCTACGCCGATCTCGGCGAGCGGGCGCGCCAGGCCTTCCCCGGCTGGCGCCTGGCGCTGTTCACCGGCAATCCGGACCTCGGCCATCGCACCGGGCTGCGCGCCCACAAGCAGTATTCGCTGAAGAACGGCCCGCTGGACGCCAAGCTGCTGCTGATGGACGTGCCTGAGGTCGCTCAGGGGGGAGGCGAGGGCAGGGCCGCGTCGCCGACGCCGCCGCCGCGCTCCGAGGGCGCGCAGATGTTCGCCAATCGCCTGACCAAGAATCGCAAGCGGCTGAAGAAGTGGCTCAAGCGCTCCGGCGAGACCTGCTACCGGCTGTATGACGCCGACATGCCGGAATACGCCTTGGCCATCGACGTCTATGGCGACCACGTGCACGTGCAGGAGTACGCGCCCCCGAAGTCGATCGATGCCGGCCAGGCCCAGAAGCGGCTGTTCGAGGCGCTGGCGGTGATTCCGGAAGAGTTGGAGGTCGATGCCAGCCGGGTGGTGGTCAAGCGCCGCGAGCGCCAGAGCGGTCGCGCCCAGTACCAGAAGCAGGCCGCCAGCGGCGAGCGCTTCGAGGTCCGGGAAGGGCCGGCCCGGGTGTGGGTGAACCTGCGCGACTACCTCGACACCGGGCTGTTCCTCGATCACCGACCGGTGCGGCGCATGCTCGGCGAGATGGCCCAGGGTAAGCGCTTCCTGAACCTGTTCTGCTATACCGCCACGGCCACCGTGCAGGCCGCCCTCGGCGGCGCCTCGGACAGCGTCAGCGTGGACCTGTCGAACACCTACCTCGACTGGGCCCGGGACAACTTCGCCCTGAACCGGCTCGATCCCTCGCGTCACCGCGTGGTGCGCGACGACTGCTTCCAGTGGCTCGAGACCGCCGGTGTCCACTTCGACCTGATCTTCATGGACCCGCCGACCTTCTCGAACTCGAAGAAGATGGCCGACACCCTGGACGTGCAGCGCGACCACGGCCGACTGGTGCGCCTGGCCATGGCGCGGCTGGCGCCCGGTGGCACCCTGGTGTTCTCCAACAACCAGCGCCGCTTCAAGCTCGACGCCGAGCTGGCCGAGGCCTACGCGGTGGAGGACATCTCGGCGAAGACGTTCGACCCGGACTTCAATCGTCGCCCGGACCTGCATCACGTCTTCCTGATTCGCCACAAGGGGGATGCCGCCGAGGCATGATCCAGCTGACGCTCTACACCACGCTCGGCTGCCACCTGTGCGAGACGCTGGAGGCCGGGCTTTCGCGCCTGGCCGGCGTCGAGTATCGCCTGACGCGGGTCGAGATCGGCGACGACGAGGCGCTGCTGGCGCGCTTCGGCGAGCGCATTCCGGTGCTGGTGGACGAGACGGGGGCGGCGCTGGAGGGCGCCGTCTCCCCGGCGGGGCTGGCCGAGTGGCTGGCCGCGCGGGGCTGGCTGGACGAAAACGCCTGGCAGGTGATGCAGGATGGTGAGAGCGAGGCGCCGTCGAAGCCGGTCGGCGCGGTGATGCGCCGGGGGCGGCGCTACCTCGGATAGGCGTCGAGGGACGAGTTGAAGTCGGGCCGACGTCAGGGGCGGGTCAGAGCGGGTCGAGCAGCGACAGCTGGTTGACCGCATCGCGCCCTTCCGGGCTGTGATCGTCGGCTTCCAGTACCTTGTGGAAGCCGCGCGAGGTCTGGATGGTGGCCTCGTCCTCGAGCCACATCATGGCCTGGCCGTGGTCGTCGGCGAGCCGATGCTTGAGCCCGCCGAACTGGGTGCCGATCTGGCCCCAGGCGCGGCTGAAGATCCAGTCGCCGAACATGTCCTGATGGACATGTACCAGCACATAGTCATGGTCGGTTTCCCAGCGGACGATCACGGCGACTCCCGAGGTCGGCGGCGGCGCGACGCGCACCGCTCGTGTAACATGACCTGTATTGTAAGGCCTTGTGTTCCATGGACAAGTTTCCATGGACAAGTCAATCGAGAGGAAGGACCCATGAGAATCGTCGTCGACGCCAACGTGCCGGCCGCCGAGGCCTGTTTCGGGCCGCTGGGCGAGGTGGTCCGGGTGCCCGGCCGCGAGATCGATGCCGACACGGTGCGCGGCGCCGATGCGCTGGTGGTGCGCTCCATCACCCGCGTCGACGAGGCCCTGGTGGCCGGCTCCCAGCTGCGCTTCGTCGGCACCTGCACCATCGGCACCGACCACGTCGATCAGGCGGCCCTGGCCGCGCGCGACATCGGCTTCGCCAGTGCCCCGGGCTGCAACGCCGAGGCGGTAGTCGACTACGTGCTGACGAGCCTCGCGACCCTGGCCGAGCGCCAGGGCTTCTCGCTTGCCGAGCGCACGGTCGGTATCGTCGGGGTCGGCAACGTCGGCGGCCGGCTGCGCGCGCGCCTGGAGGCCATGGGCATCGCCTGCCTGGCCTGCGACCCGCCCAGGGTGGAAGCAGAGAGCATCGAGGCGGAGGGCGAGGCGGGCTTTCATGAGCTGGATGCGCTGATCGACGCCTGCGACGTGCTATGCCTGCACACGCCGCTGGTGCGCGACGGCCGCCACGCCACCCGGCACCTGCTCGATGCCCGGCGCATCGCCGAGCTGGCGCCGGGCACCGTGGTGCTCAACGCCGGGCGGGGCGATTGCCTCGACGGCCAGGCGCTGCGCTCGCGGCTCTCGGGGCGGGGCGACATCACGGCGGTGCTCGATGTCTGGGAGGACGAGCCCGGCATCGATGCCGCGCTGTGCGACCTGGCGGCGATCGCCACGCCGCATATCGCCGGCCACAGCCGCGACGGCAAGCTGCGTGGCACCCACGCCATCTATCAGGCGCTGACCCAGCGCTTCGGCCTGCCGGCGCGGCTGACCCTGGCGGACCTGTCGCCTGCGCCGCCGTTGGCCTCGCTGACCCTCGACGGCGGCCTGTCGCTGGAGGAGGCGCTGCGGCTGTGCATGCGCGCGGTCTATGATGTGCGCCGCGACCACGATGCCCTGCACCGGGAGAGTCGCCGCCAGGGCATGGCGGTCGGCTTCGACGACTGCCGCGCGAATTACCCGCTGCGTCGGGAGTTCTCGACCCTGGCCGTCGAGCTGCGCCCGGCGGCCGCGGCCCTGGCCGCGCCGCTCGCCGCCGCCGGCTTCCGGGTGGTCACAAGCGCCTAGCTCCGAGCCACAAGCGCCGAGCTACAAGCGCCGAGCTACAAGCGCCGAGCTACAAGAAAACCCGAAGGCCAAGGCCCTCGGGTTTTCGTTTGCTTCGGTCGGTTCACGCAGTCGAGTTGCCGCTTACTGCCGGTAGGCCGCTTCCTTGAGCGCGCGGATGCGGTCGTCCAGGGGCGGGTGGCTGGCGAACAGCCGCTCCATCAGCTTGCGGGTCTGGCCGGTGGTGATGGCGAACGCGGTCAGGGTGTCCGGCATCTGGTCGGCCATCTGGGTCTCGGCCTTGAGCCGGCCGAGGGCGTTGATCATGGCGCCGCTGCCGGCCAGCTTGGCGCCCGCGGCATCGGCGCGGTACTCGCGGAAGCGCGAGAACCAGGCGACGATGGCCGAGGCGATCAGGCCGAACACGATCTCGGCGACGATCACCACCGCGAAGTAGCCGAAGAAGCCCAGGCCTTCGTTGTCATCCTTGCGCAGGAAGCTGTCGACCAGCTGGGCCACCACGCGGGCGAAGAACATCACGAAGGTGTTCAGCACGCCCTGAACCAGCGCCAGGGTCACCATGTCGCCGTTGGCTACGTGGCCGATCTCGTGGGCCAGCACCGCCCGCACCTCTTCCGGGCGCATGCGGTTGAGCAGGCCGGCGGAGACCGCCACCAGGGCGTCGTCCTTGTTCCAGCCGGTGGCGAAGGCGTTGGACTGCTCGGCGGGGAAGATGCCCACTTCCGGCATCTTGATGCCGGCCTCGCGGGCCAGCTCGCCCACGGTGTCCAGCAGCCACTGCTCGGTGCTGTTGGAGGGCTGCTCGATGATCACCGTGCCGGTGCTGCGCTTGGCCATCCACTTGGAGATGAACAGCGACACCATGGAGCCGGCCATGCCGAAGATGAAGCAGAAGATCAGCAGGCTGTTGAAGTTGATGCCCTGGGCGCTGAGGTAGGGCTCCACGCCGAGCAGTCGCAGGGTGATGCTGGCCACCAGGATCACCGCCAGGTTGGTGCCCAGGAACAGCAGGATTCTCATCATTGCCGGAACTCTCCCATGAGGGTTGTCGTGCAGGCGCCGCGCCCGGGTGGGCGCGGCGAGTAGAAGCAACTGCTTAGATACGGACTTTCGTCGAGGGTTTCAAGCGCGACGTTGCGACGGGCTCATCGACGATGGCCATGCGGCTCACTGGCGGTAGCGCGACAGGAACCGCGCGAAGCGATCCAGGGCGTCGTCGAGCTGCTCGGCCCAGGGCAGGGTGACGATGCGCACGTGGTCCGGCTCGGGCCAGTTGAAGGCGGTGCCCTGCACCAGCAGGATCTTCTCCTGCAGCAGCAGGTCGAGCACCAGTTGCTGATCGTCCTGGATGTTGAACACCTTGGGGTCGAGGCGCGGGAAGGCGTAGAGCGCGCCCTTGGCCTTGGTGCAGGACACGCCGGGAATGGCGTTCAGCTTCTCGTGCGTGATATCGCGCTGGGCCAGCAGCCGGCCGCCGGGCAGCACCAGGTCGTTGATCGACTGGTAGCCGCCCAGCGCGGTCTGGATGGCGTGCTGGGCCGGCACGTTGGCGCACAGGCGCATCGAGGCCAGCATGTTGAGGCCCTGGATGTAGTCCTGGGCGCGCTGCTTGGCGATGCTGCCCGACAGCGTCATCCAGCCGCTGCGGAAACCGGCGCAGCGATAGCTCTTGGACAGCCCGTTCATGGTCACCACCAGCTGGTCGTCGCCGGCCAGGGAGCCGGTGGAGACGTGCTCGGTGCCGTCGTAGAGGATCTTGTCGTAGATCTCGTCGGAGAACACCACCAGGTTGTGCTCGTGGGCGATCGCCAGCAGTTCGCGCACCACCTCCGGCGGATAGACCGCGCCGGTGGGGTTGTTGGGGTTGATGATGACGATGGCCCGGGTGTGCTCGGTGACCTTCTTGCGGATGTCGTCGAGATCGGGCGCCCAGTCGGCCTGCTCGTCGCACAGGTAGTGCACGGCGCGACCGCCGGAGAGGTTGGTGGCGGCGGTCCACAGCGGATAGTCCGGCGCCGGGATCAGTACCTCGTCGCCGTCGTTGAGCAGCGCCTGGAGCGAGACGGTGATCAGCTCGGAGACCCCGTTGCCGACGAACACGTCCTCGACGCCGACGCCGGGAATGCCCTTGCGCTGGCATTCCTGCATGATCGCCTTGCGCGCCGAGTAGAGCCCCTTGGAATCGCAGTAGCCCTGAGCGGTGGCCAGGTTGCGCATCACGTCCTGGAGGATCTCCTCCGGGGCCTCGAAGCCGAACGGCGCGGGATTGCCGATGTTCAGCTTGAGGATGCGCTGACCCTCCTCTTCCAGGCGCTTGGCGTGGTCGAGCACCGGGCCGCGGATGTCGTAGCAGACGTTGTCGAGCTTGTGCGATTTCCTGAGCGAGGCAGTGTCCATGGGGTCGAGTCCAGTGGTGTCCAGGGCCGCCGGGCGGCGGGGTGATCGTCTTGGTGAGAGAAAGGTGCGCGAGAAAAGGCGCGTCGGAGAAGGGCGCGTGACACCGGTCACGCGAGCCGTCTCAGCCGGCCGCTTCGTCGTCGGCGCTGGTTGAGGCGCTGGCGTCCTCTCCGGCCGGCTCCGCCGGAATGTCGGCGGGGGTCTCGAGGGTCACGCGGCCGAGCTTGCCGTCGCGCAGCTCGTGCAGCAGCACCTCGGCGCCACGGTGCAGGTCGACCTCGCCGCCGGCGCGCAGGCCGCCGCGCTTGCTGGCGATGGTGGAGAGCAGGGCATGGCCATCGAAGCCGGCCTCGGCCAGCAGATCGAGCTGGGCGTCGCCGTCGGCCTCGACCTGGTCGGCGTCAGGATGCCCCTCGTAGGGAGGCAGCGCCTTCAGCTTGTAGCGCGCGGAAAACGCCTCGGGATAGCGCTTGGCCAGCTCGGCGGCGGCCACCACGGCCACGTCGACGTAGTCGATGGCGGTGTCGCGGATCGCGCCGCTGGCGGCCAGGCGATAGGCGCTGGCCTGATCCTCGATCTTCGGCCACAGCACCCCGGGGGTGTCGATCAGCGCCACCTGGCCGTTGATGCGCACCTTCTGCTGGCGCTTGGTGACCGCCGGCTCGTTGCCGGTCTTGGCGATGGTGCGTCCGGCCAGGCCGTTGATCAGCGTCGACTTGCCGACATTGGGGATGCCCATGACCATCACCCGCACGTCGCGGTCGGCGCGCACCTGGCCGGCCAGCTCGTGGCACAGCTTGGGAATGCGCTTGAGCTCGCGCGACTGGGTGGTGGTCACCGCCAGCGCGCGGGTATCGGGCTGGGCGTCGAAATGGGCGGTCCACTCCTTGGTGCGGACCGGATCGGCCAGGTCGGCGCGCGAGAGGATCTTGAGCACCGGCTTGTGGCGGGTGAGTTCCGCCAGCATGGGGTTGGCGCTGGAGTAGGGCAGACGGGCGTCGAGCACCTCGATCACCACGTCGATCTCCGGCAGCGCCTCGAGGATCTGCCGGCGCGCCTTGTTCATGTGTCCCGGGAACCAGCCGAGCATCATCCCTCTCCTGCTACTCAATGAAACGGCCGACCATCATAGCAGATGGCCGGCCGCTGCAGGGCGGGGCAGGGCGCTATTCGCCGGGGTGGAAGTCGATGGCCACCGAGTTGATGCAGAAGCGCTGGCCGGTGGTCTCCTGCGGGCCGTCGGGGAAGACGTGGCCGAGGTGGGCGTCGCAGCGGGCGCAGATCACCTCGACGCGCTGCATGCCATGGCTGGAATCCGCCTGGTGTTCCACGCAGCCGGTGCCCAGGGGGCGGTCGAAGCTCGGCCAGCCGCAGCCGGCGTCGAACTTGTGCTCGTTCTCGAACAGCGGCGCGTGACAGCACACGCAGTGATAGATGCCCTGTTCATCGTTGACTCGGTAGTCGCCGGAGAAGGGACGCTCGGTGCCTTTCTCTCGGGTCACGTGGTACTGCTCGGGGGTGAGCTGTTCACGCCATTCGGCCTCGCTCTTCTCTAGCTTCTTGCGCATGGCCTCTACTCCTTGGTTGCGTCGCCAGGTGCGTGCACCTCATTGTGACATCAAGACACGACGTTTTTTCCAGCTCGATCGTTAACGCTAGATCGTCGTGCCACTCCCGTGCTTGACACTTTCCCGTCGTGTCAGTAATATACGCGCCATCTCGACGAGGCGAGAAACAGCGTCCCATTCGTCTAGTGGTCCAGGACACCGCCCTTTCACGGCGGTAACAGGGGTTCGAACCCCCTATGGGACGCCACTCTTCTCGATGAGATACCGGAGTGCGGGAATAGCTCAGTGGTAGAGCATCGCCTTGCCAAGGCGAGGGTCGCGAGTTCGAATCTCGTTTCCCGCTCCAATGCGTCCCATTCGTCTAGTGGTCCAGGACACCGCCCTTTCACGGCGGTAACAGGGGTTCGAACCCCCTATGGGACGCCACTTCCGGTGTTTGACAATGCGAAAGCTGCGGGAATAGCTCAGTGGTAGAGCATCGCCTTGCCAAGGCGAGGGTCGCGAGTTCGAATCTCGTTTCCCGCTCCATCTTCCTTCGGGTTGATGGATTAGAGTAGGGCCTGAGAGGGTCGCGAGCTGGTACGCCAGCCCGGTCGAATCTCGTTCCCGCTCCATGCGTCCCATTCGTCTAGTGGTCCAGGACACCGCCCTTTCACGGCGGTAA